>NZ_JBOFBI010000176.1:0-6474 GCF_051645465.1 Tabrizicola sp.
ATGCACAACACAGGCGCCACACTGGCTGGTGTCGCAGCCGATATGAGTGCCGGTCAGCCCCAGCCCTTCACGCAGGAAAGCGGACAGAAGCGTCCGCCCTTCCACTTCGCCGGAAACGGCCTTGCCGTTCACGGTCATCGAGACTTTCGTCATTATTCTCCTCCCTGGGTATTCCTAGGTATAACGTCGGTGGTTCAGCCGCCGATCAGTCGCTTGAACCAACCCTTCTTCTTTTCGTCCGAATCGGCAACTGCTTCTTCTGTCGCAGTCTCCAGTTCCGGCTCGGGATCCTCGACCGCCTCCTGGAAGCGGGTGAAGAACTCGTCGGCCAGTTTCTTGGCAAAGCTGTCGATGATCCGGCTGCCAAGCTGGGCGATCTTTCCGCCCACGTTGGCTTCCGCCTCGTAGGTCAGGCGGGTGCCTCCCTCCATCGGCTCGAACGACACGTTCGCGCCCCCCTTCGCAAAGCCAGCCACCCCGCCTTTCCCCTCACCGGAGATCCGGAGCGACTGGCCTGGCACGATGTCGGAAAGCTGGACAAGGCCGGTGAAGGTGGCCGAGACCGGGCCGACTTTCTGTTTGACGACAGCCTCATAGCCATCGGCGATCGATCCCGTCAGGCTTTCGCAGCCGGGGATGCATTCCTTCAGCATTTCGGGGTTCAGAATCGCGTCCCAGACCACCTGCGGGGCGGCCTTGATCTCGCGGGTGTCGGTCAGTTTCATCTGTGGTCCCCCCGTTGCAGCGCCAGCGTAGGGGTGGCAAGGCGCCACCGCTATGCTGCCTAAGTCGTATACCATCTTTCGGGCAGGATAGCCCCGGCGCAAGCGGCCTGACGAGCAAGCGCATCACAGGCGCGCGATGACCGCCCTTAGCGATCCTCGGGCATGAGGCTGGTGAAACTCGTCTGGCCGGCGGCCAGCACGGCCTGGGTTCGGTTCTGGGCCTTCAGCTTGCGCATGATGGCAGTCACATGGGCCTTGACGGTGGTTTCGGCAATCGAAAGCTCGTAGGCGATCTGCTTGTTCAGAAGGCCGTCGCAGATCAGCTGCAGGATTTTCGCCTGCTGGCGGGTCAGAAGCGCCAGCCGGGCGATCGCCTCTTCCCGCACACTGCTGCGGACGCGTGCGTCGGGGGCGGGATCGTAGCCTTCGGGCAGGACGCGCCGCCCCTCACGCAGGGCCTCGAAGGCCGCGCGGAAGACCTCGCGGCGGGAATGCTTCGGCACGAAACCGGCCGCTCCGGCAGCAAGGCAGGCCCCGATGACGCGGTTGTCGGCAAGCGAAGACACAACCAGTACGGGTACGTCGGCCGCTGCCTGACGCAAACGGATGAGCCCGTCGATCCCGTTGACATCGGGCAGGTTCAGGTCAAGCACGACGGCGTCTGGCAGCGGGCGCTGGTCGACCCGCTGGATCGCGGTTTCCAGCCGGTCGGCGGTTTCGATCTCTTGAATTCCGGCGACCGACTTCAGCGTCATGGCCAGGGCATCACAGAACAGCGGATGATCGTCGACGATCAGGGCCGAGTTCAGGTGCCGGATCGGGGCGGCGGCAGGGAGCATCGATATCTCGCAACAGGCTTCGGGGACTTGGAGCACCGCAACACTAGCCCAGCCGGGGGGCGGGCCGATACAGGCCAAAGGTCTTACCGCCGCTTCCCTGGCGGGGCAGCCGGCCGCGCCGGTTTTCGTCGTCCGGAGCTTGCGGGGCCAACAGCCGCGACTTCTCATCGAATCATTCTGGCTGTAGGCTTCCGGTGTTCGCCGCTTTTCTCTGAAGCAAAGGATTTGTCTCATGTCGCATTATCCCGATCGTAGAACCGTTCTTGCCGGTCTTGCCGCAGTACCGGCGCTGTCTGCCCTTGGCGCGGGTCAGGCCCTGGCCGAGCCGGTGCAGCGCCCCTTCAACCTCCGCATTGTCATGTCGGGCCACAGCCTGACGGATCCGATACCAGGCCCGCTGGCGATCATGGTCAGGGCTGCGGGCGGGAAGGAGTCGCTCGGGATGGCGATCGAGTGGTCGACGGTTCCGGGCAGCCCGATCGAGCTTCGCTGGGAGAACGACTACGGTCTGATCCCTGACGCCAAGCGCGACATCGCGGACTTTCAGCTTCTGGTTCTGACCGAGCGCGTGCCGGTCCGGTCGGCGATCCAGTACCATCACACGAACGAGCTGACGCTGGAATGGTTCAAGCTGGCCCTGAAGGAGGGTGACGGCGGGCGCGGTGCCGACACGATCCTTTATGCGTCGTGGATCACGATCAACAGCGGGCCCGGCAACGAGGATTCCTATGACTTCGACGAACGGCTCATCCCGTTCCGCGAGCGGCTGGATCTGGAAATGGGGTCCTGGCAGGACGTCGCGAACTATGTGAACCAGAACCGGCCGGAAGGAAGCCCGCCGATGCGGGTCATCCCGGGGCCGAAGATCATGGCGGCGGTCTACGATGCGATCCAGGCGGGGACGGCGCCGGAGCTTACGGCGATGTCGGACCTGTTCCGGGACATGATCCACGTGAACGAGAAGGGCACTTACCTGATCGCGCTTGCCCATTTTGCGGTGATCTATGGCCGCGACCCGCGGACGATCCCGGCTGTCCGCGGCGAGCCGGGCTGGCCGTCGCCGAAACTGGCGGCATGGATGAAAGAGCTCGTCTGGGACGTTGTCTCGAAATATCCAGACAGCGGACTGGTATGACAGGGGGCCTCAGGCCCGGCGCTTCGCCTCGATCGCCTCCCAGATCCGGGCGGCGGCGTTGGTGCCGTCGAACCGCTCCAGCTCTTGGATGCCGGTGGGTGAGGTCACGTTGATCTCGGTCAGCCAGTCGCCGATGACGTCGATGCCGACGAAGACCTGGCCCTTCTCGCGCAGGGTGGGGCCGATGGTGCGGCAGATCTCCAGATCGCGTTCGGTCAGGCCGATTTTCTCGGGCCGTCCGCCGACATGCAGGTTCGACCGCGTCTCACCGGCCTGCGGCACGCGGTTGATCGCACCCACCGGCTCGCCATCGACGAGGATCACCCGCTTGTCGCCCTTTTCGACGGCGGGCAGGAATTTCTGGACGATCAGCGGCTCACGGTTGATGCCCATGAAAAGCTCATGGAGGCTGGAGAGGTTGCGGTCGTTCGGGTCAAGCCGGAAGACGCCAGCCCCGCCGTTGCCGTAGAGGGGTTTCAGGATGATGTCGCCATGGCGCGCCTTGAAGGCGCGGATGGTGGCAAGGTCGCGGGCGATGGCGGTGGGGGGGGTGAGGGTCGGGAAACGGAGGACGAGGAGCTTTTCCGGGCTGTTCCGGACCCAGAACGGGTCGTTCACGACCAGGGTGCGGGGGTGGATCATCTCCAGAAGGTGGGTCGTGGTGATGTAGCCCATGTCGAAGGGCGGGTCCTGGCGGAGCCAGACGACATCGTAGTCGGCAAGGTCGACCTCGGTCTCGTCGCCGTAGGTCACGTGGTTCCCGACCTCGCGCCGGACCTCCACCGGCCAGCCGCGGGCCATGACGCGGCCCTCGACAAAGGTCAGCCGGTCGGGCGTGTAGTAGAAGAGCCGGTGCCCCCGGGCCTGTGCTTCAAGCGCGATGCGGAAGGTCGAGTCGGCGTTGATGTTGACCGACCCGATCGGGTCCATCTGCAGGGCTACCTTGAGGGGCATGACATTCTCCACCACGGTTCGGGAGGAGTGATGACCCAAGGCGGGGGAAGATGCAATTCAGCCCGCGAAGGCGTTTTCCAACACGTCGATCCGACCGAGCCCGTCAACAAGTGCCAGGTCGATGCGGACATCGGTCAGAAGGCCTTTCGGTTCCCCCGCGAGGAATTCATCGACGGTTGCGAAGATGCGGCCAATCTGGGCCTGCGACAGATGCGAGGCCGCAAGGTCATGGCTGCGGCTTTGCTTGACTTCGACAAAGATCACCTCATCGCCGCGACGGCCGATCAGGTCGATTTCACCAGTGAGCCCGCGCCAGTTCCGGGCACAGATCGCGATGCCCCGGTCTTCGTAGTGACGGGCGACCGAGCCTTCGGCGGCATGCCCCGCGTGGTAGTTCTGCAGACCACGCGCCGAGCGGTTGCGCCTGACCGGTGCAGAGACGAAGTCGAAGGGCATGGCAGGCTATCCTTGGCTGCGGTCTAGGGCGATCCGGTAAGCGATCTTGCGCGATACGCCCAGAGTTTGCGAGACAAAGGTTGCAGCATCCTTAACGCTCATGGTGGCAAGGGCTGTATCCAGCGCGGCTTCTATGGTCGCTTCGCTTGCCGCTTCGGGTGCGGCGCGGTCGACGAGGACGACGATCTCGCCCTTGACCTCACGGGATGCGAATTCGGTTGCCAGGGCCTCAAGGCTTCCGCGTGAGACTTCCTCGAAGCGTTTGGTCAGTTCCCGGCAGACCACGGCCTGCCGGGCCCCGCCGAGGGTCCGCGCCATCTCGGCGAGTAGGGCCGTAAGCCGCTTCGGGCTTTCGTAGAAGATCAGCGTCGCCTGAACGCCTGCAAGGTCGGCCAGAAACTCCCGCCGGGCGCCTTGGGCTGCGGGGGGGAAGCCTGCGAAGAGGAAGCGATCGGACGGCAGGCCCGAAAGCGTCAGCGCGCAGATCGCGGCGCAGGGGCCGGGGGCGGCGGTCATCGGGAGGCCTGCAGCGGCCACCGCGCGGGCGAGCTCGAAGCCGGGGTCCGAGATCAGGGGGGTTCCGGCCTCCGACGCGTAGGCGAGGCTCTTCCCCTCACCTATCAGCCCCAGCAGGCGTTGCAGCTGACCTTCGCCGCTGTGGTCGTGGTAGGCGATGACCTGTCTGCCCGCCAGGGGAATGCCGTGGATTTCCATCAGGTGCCTCAGTGTCCGGGTATCCTCGGCCACCAGCACATCGGCCGCGCCCAGCACATCCAGCGCCCGGAGCGTGATGTCCCGCGCGGCACCGATTGGTGTCGACACAAAGTGCAGCCCCGGCGGAATGGCGCGCAGGGTTGGTTTGGCCGGGGAATCAGGGTTATCGGAGGTTTGCCTCACAAGTTTACTTCCCTTCCCGAACCAATTACCTTGGTCCGCAATCGCCGTGCCGCTGCAGAGTGAGGAACCACCATGTTGTCCGTTATTCTCCGGGCCCGCAAGTCGCTGGGTCAGATGTTGCTTGTTCTTGGTGCTGTGGTCCTTGCGGCCTGTGTTCCGACGGGCGGGCCAAGTACGCAAGGCCCAAGGGGGGGGTCGGTGCAAGTCGCACTGCTGATCCCGTCAGGCTCGGGCCAGTCGCAGGACGAGCTTTTCGGCCAGAACCTTGAAAACGCCGCGCGGCTTGCGATGGCGGACCTTTCCGGCGTCAACATCGATTTGCGCGTCTACCGCACGGGCGGCAGCCCGGCGCAGGCCGCAGCTTTGGCCAAGCAGGCGGTGGATGAGGGTGCGCAGGTCATCCTGGGTCCGTTCTATTCGGAAGAGGCCAATGCCGCAGGCGTTGCCGTGGCGAATTCCGGCGTGAACGTGCTGGCGTTTTCCAACAATGCCGGCATCGCGGGCGGGAACGTCTTCGTGCTGGGCCAGACGTTTGAAAACACCGCACGGCGGCTTGCGGGCTATGCGGTCCGCAACGGCAAGTCGAAGATCCTGATCGTGCATGACCGCAACGTCTCGGGCGAGGCCGGCAAGAGCGCGATCGAGCGTGGGGTGTCGGCTGCGGGGGGCTCGGTCGTCGGCGTCACCTCGTATGAGTTTTCGCAGAACGGTATCGTGCAGGCGGCCTCGGGCATCGTCAGCTCGGCCAAGTCTTCGGGCGCGACGGCGCTGTTCCTGACGGCCGACACTGCGGGCGCCTTGCCTTTGCTGAGCCAGCTTCTGGTCGAGAACGGCATTGACCGGGGCACGACCCAGTTCATCGGCCTGACGCGCTGGGACATCCCGCCCGCGACGCTGGCACTGCCCGGCGTGCAAGGCGGTTGGTTCGCGATGCCGGACCCGAGCCTGCAGGCGCAGTTCCGGTCGCGCTATGAAGGGGCCTATGGGTCGCGGCCCGCGCCGATCGCGGGGCTCGCCTATGACGGGATCGCCGCGATTGGCGCACTGGCCAGCCGGGCAAAGGACGGCCAGCCGCTCAGCAAGTCCGACCTGACGCAGTCGGCGGGCTTTGCCGGGGTGTCCGGCATCTTCCGGCTTTTGTCGAACGGCACCAATGAACGCGGTCTGGCCATCGCCCAGATCCGCAGCAACCAGGTGGTGGTGATCGACGGCGCCCCACGCAGCTTCGGCGGCGCCGGGTTCTGACGATCGTGGGAGAAGCGGTCGCGGTCCCGGCAGCGCCTCTGGCGACCGGGCCCGGCTATCCGTTGCCTGACGTGGCGGCCTTGACGGCAACCGTTGTTGACGCCCTGCGCACCGCTGCCGATCCCAAGGCCGCACGGACCGTTGTCGTGCGCGAGCTGCAGGCCACAAAGGCGCAGGCCTCGACGGCCTTTGAGGCCGCCTTTCGTGCGGCGCCAAGACATGC
>NZ_JBOFBI010000177.1:0-2246 GCF_051645465.1 Tabrizicola sp.
GTCATAATTTCACATGAATATCTAAAATCAAGGAAGTAAATTTGAGAAATACCTCGGGAGGCACCATTTTCAGCTCATCGATAAGCCAACGCGGCTGATCGACCTCCGAAGCAACTCATCTCAAGGAAGGTTCCCGCAATGAAAATCCTCATGGTCCTCACCTCCCACGACACTCTCGGTAACACCGGCAAGAAGACCGGCTTCTGGCTCGAAGAACTTGCGGCGCCGTATTACGCCTTCAAGGATGCCGGTGCCGAGATCACCCTCGCCTCGCCGAAGGGCGGGCAGCCGCCTCTCGACCCCAAAAGCGACGAGCCGGCTTTCCAGACCGACTTGACGCGGCGCTTCAACGCTGACGAGGCTGCCAAGGCGCAGCTCGCAAGGACTGTGCGCCTGGACAGCGTCGACCAGAAAGACTTCGACACGGTCTTCTACCCTGGCGGCCATGGTCCGATGTGGGATCTCGCCGAAGATCGGAACTCGATCAGGCTGATCGAATCCTTCATCGCGGCCGACAAGCCGATCGCCCTGGTTTGCCACGCACCGGGCGTCCTGCGGCACGTGACCAATCCCGACGGTACCCCGCTGGTTCAGGGGCGCAAGGTCACCGGCTTCACCAACACCGAGGAAGAGGCTGTCGGTCTGACGAAGGTGGTGCCGTTCCTGGTCGAGGACGAACTTATCAGCCTCGGTTCTGTCTTCTCCAAGGGCGAAGATTGGGGTGTGCACACAGTGGTCGATGGCCAGCTCATCACAGGTCAGAACCCGGCATCGTCAGGTGCGGCAGCGGAGGCGCTGATGGCTGCCCTGCGCAAGAAGAAAGCCGCCTGAAACCCAGGCCCATCGTGATCTGCCGACGGCCCCTTGTCGCGGCAGATCACCTTCAAAACCGGAGCTTGTCATGTCCTCCCCGCTCGCCAATATATCGCTGTCGGACGCCCGACAGATGGTCGAAAAATCCGTGGCTGCCGCCCGCGCGCTGGGTGTTCCCTGCTCGATTGCCGTCGTTGACGCGTCCGGGCATCTGCTGTGCTTCGCCCGTCAGGATGGGGCCATCACTGGGTCCGCAGAGCTTGCGATCAACAAGGCCTTTACCGTCCAGATCTTCAACACCCGGACAGACACGCTCAATGCGCTGGCGCAGCCGGGCGCTGAACTTTACGGCATCCAGCATTCTCATGGTGGACGCGTCGTCGTTTTTGGTGGGGGTATTCCCATCCAGTATGAAGCGCGGGCAATCGGCGCCATCGGAGTGAGCGGCGGGACTGTCGCTGAAGACATCGCCATCGCCGAGGCAGCTGTCACCGTGACCGCCGACATGCTGACCCAGCAGACGCCCAGCGTCGACAGATCACCCATGTCTCTTGAAACGCGAATAGGGAGCTGACTGAAATGCCCGCGATGCCATCCAGCAACGTCGGCGCCCATCATGGTGCCCGTACTGCGCTCCAAGCCAAGTCCGGAAGCGAAACACCGACGTTGGCTTTGGAGGAGGACAGCAGATCCCCTGGCCTGCCTCTCACGGTCGCGATCCTATGCGTGGTGCTCGTCGCTATTGACCTGCGACCGGCCATTGTGTCGGTCGGTCCTCTGCTTCCTTCGATCTTGGACGAGTTCGCGATTTCGAACGCTGAAGTATCGTTGCTGACAGCAATCCCTGCTCTGCTAATGGGGCTGTTCGCTTTCCCGACACCTTGGCTTGCACGCCGTTTCGGGCGTGACAAGGTGATGCTGGTCGCCCTTGCCACACTTGCCATCGCCACACTCGCGCGTGCATTTGCGGATAGCGTTGCGCTGCTCTTTGCCGCCACGGCGGGTGTCGGCGCGGGCATTGCCGTCGCCGGTGCCTTGGTTGCCGGCTTCATCAAGACCAACTATCCGCGCCATGTGGCTCTCTTCACCGGGATCTATGCCTCCGCCATCGGCCTGGGGAGCACGATATCGGCGGCGCTGAGCGGCCCTCTGGCCGAAGCAGGCGGCGGATGGAGATTTGGGGCAGGCAGCTTCACCCTGCCAGGCTTGGTTGCGATCGGCGCCTGGATGATCATCGCGCGAGCTGAACGGCGGGCCGGGGTGGTTCGACTGGCCACGCTTGCTCCCCCGAAGAGCCTGCTCCCCGTCACCGACCGGATGGCGTGGCGGGCCGCGCTTTACTTCTCGCTCAATAACTTCCTGTTCTTTGGTCTGATCGCCTGGATCGTACCCATCTATATCGAACGCGGCACGACCGGTGCGGATGCAGCGCT
>NZ_JBOFBI010000178.1:0-7701 GCF_051645465.1 Tabrizicola sp.
CCCCCGCGACGGCAGAAGAAGAAGCTGCAGCAAAGGCTGCAGAAGAAGCCGCTGCGGCAGAGGCTGCAGCACAGGCAGAGGCGGATGCGGCAGCGGCAAAGACGGCCGAGGAAGAAGCTGCCGCTCAGGCTGCGGCAGAGGCGGCCGCGGCAGAGGCCGCAGCGCAGGCCGAGGCTGACGCCGCAGCGGCAAAGATTGCTGAGGAAGAAGCCGCCGCGAAGGCTGCCGAAGAGGCGGCTGCCGCGGCCGAGGCTGCAACGACCGAAGCGCCCGCCACCGAAGAAACGGCGCTCACCGAGACCCCGCTGGAAGGCGTGATCGATCAGGCAACGGGCGAGATCATCGACCCCGCGGTTGCCGCCGAAGCGCTGGCTAGGGCCGAGGCCGAGCTTGCCATCACCGACAGCGGCGAGATCGTCGACCCGGCCGCCGGCCTCAAGGTCGCCGAACCTGATCCGGCAGTGGAAGTCGTTCCCGTCGAGGCCCCCGAAGTCACCGAAAGCGAAGTCGAGGGCCTGACCCAGCTTCTGACCGCCGACCCGACCGCGATCGACCCGTCTGCCCTCGCTGCGGCCGCGACCCTGACCACGGCTGCCCCCGCCGAGGACGGCACCATCGTTCTGCCCGAAACCGACCCAGCGTCTCTGGTGGCCGCGGTGACCGAGACGATCACCGAAGATACCGCCCGCACCTCGGCCCAGGAGTTTGCGGCCGCTCCGGTTGCTCTGGCCGAAGGCAAGAAGAGCGGCCTTTCCGATCTTGAGAAAGCCGGTCTTCTGGTGCTTGGCGCGCTTGCAGTGGGCGCAATCATCAAGAACAACAACGACGCCCGCGAAGAGCGCCGCGTTGTCTCGAACACCGGCGACCGGGTCATCGTTCTGCGCCCCGACGGCACCTACCAGGTGCTCAAGGACGACGACACGGTCATCCGCCGCCCCGGCTCGACCGTCCGGACCGAGACGTTCCGCGACGGCTCGACCCGCACGATCGTGGAGCGCGCCGACGGGACGCAAGTCGTCACGATCCGCGACGCGACCGGCCGCGTGCTCCGCCGCGCGACCTATGACGACCTTGGCCGCGAGATCGTGCTGATCGATGATCTGGTCGAGGAAGAAGTCGTCGTCATCCGCGACCTGCCGAAGCCGCGGACGAGGATCGTCATCTCCTCCAAGGACGAAGACGCGGCGCTGAAGCGCGAGCTTGCCCGGCTTGAAGCTGACAAGGCAGGCCGCAAGTTCTCGCTCCGCCAGATCCGCGAGATCACCGAGGTCCGGGCCCTTGCCGCGACGATCGATGTCGAGCCTGTCACCTTCGCCAGCGGCTCGGCTGCCGTCACGGCGGATGAGGCGCGCAATCTGGCCGACCTTGGCCGCGTGATGCAGGACCTGCTCGACGAAAACCCGGCCGAGGTGTTCCTGGTCATGGGCCACACCGACGCGACCGGCAAGTCGGCGATGAACCTCGCCCTCTCTGACCGCCGCGCGGAATCGGTGGCCCTTGCCTTGACCGAATACTTCGACATCCCGCCGGAGAACATGGTCGTGCAGGGCTACGGCGAGACCGAACTTCTGATCGACACGCTCGAAAACGAACCCCTGAACCGCCGGGTCGAGGTCAAGGTGATCACACCCCTGATGCGCACTGCCGAACTGCGCTAAGCGCATCCGATACCAAAGTCGCGCCGCGGGTCCGCCCGCGGCGCTTCCATTTCTGTGGCAAAGCCCCGCGCGTGGACGCATACTTCCACCATGGACACCCGCGCCACCCATGACCTGATCCCCGAGGCAGCCCTTGCTTGGCACCGCGCCGGCAAGGGTGCCGCACTTGCCACCGTGATCGAGACCTGGGGCTCAGCCCCCCGCCAGGCCGGCAGCCAGCTCGCCATCTCGGGAGAGGGCGAGATGCTCGGCTCCGTCTCCGGCGGCTGCGTGGAGGGCGCCGTGGTGACCGAGGCTTTGGAGGCCCTGCAGGATCGCAAATCGCGCATCCTGACCTTTGGCGTCAGCGAAGAGACCGCCTTCGCCGCCGGGCTCGCCTGCGGTGGCACGATCCGCGTCCTCGTTGAACCCGTGGGCGAGGGGGCCGAAGCCCTGCCCGAAGCAATGCTCGCCGACCTCGCCAGCGCCCGCGCGGCATCAAGCGCCCTGGCCTTGGTCACCAGACCCGAAGGCTGGGCCCGCACTCTCGTCATCCCCGGCCAGGACCCCGCCGTCGATGCCCGCCTGAAATCCGATCGCTCCGGCATGGAGGAGGATGGCCGCTTCATCGCGGTCCACAACCCGCCGCTGCGGCTGATCGTCATCGGCGCGGTCCATATCGCCCAGCCGCTTCTGACCATCGCCCGAACCTGCGGCTACGCGCCCACCCTGATCGACCCCCGCGCCGCCTTCGGCTCGGCCGACCGCTTCCCCGGCGAGACCATCCTCGACGACTGGCCCGACGAGGCGCTTGCCCGGCTCGCCCCCGATGCGCGGACGGCCATCGTGACGCTGACCCACGACCCCAAGCTTGATGACCCGGCGATCCGCTACGCGCTCCGTTCCAAAGCCTTCTACCTCGGCTGCCTCGGATCGACCCGCACCCATGCCAAACGCGTGGACAGGCTGACTGCCGAAGGTTTCACGGCGGATGAGATCGCGAGGATCCGTGCCCCCGTAGGCCTCGACATCGGTGCCAAGACGCCCGCCGAGATCGCCGTCTCGATCATGGCCCAGATCATCGAAACCCTGCGGACCTGATGCGCTTCGGCCCCGTTCCCCTGACCGAGGCAGAAGGCGCGATCCTTGCGCATTCGGTGCCGCTGGCCGAGGGGCGACTGCGGAAGGGCTGCGTTCTAGGCCCCGACGAAATCGCCGTCCTGCGCAGCGCGGGCCGAACCGAGGTCATCGTCGCCAGGCTCGACGCTGACGAGTTGCATGAAGACGAAGCCGCGCTCGCAATCGCCCAGGCACTGGTTCCAAACCCCGTTGCTGCGGGGCTTCGGCTCAAAGCCGTTGGCACCGGGCGGGTCAACATCCATGCCGATGTAACTGGTGTTGCCGAAGTTCTGTCCGACCGCGTGGACGCCTTGAATGCAGTGGACCCGATGATCACCCTGGCAACCGTGCCGCGCTGGCAACGGCTGACGCAGGGCGAGATGGTCGCTACCGTAAAGGTCATCTCCTATGGTGCGTCCCGGACGTCCGTTGCGGCTGCCAGCTCGGCAGGAGCCGGGGCTTTGCGAATACGCCCAGTCGCGATGTCGCGCGCCGCGTTGATCCAGACGGTGACCGATTCAGATGACGGGGAAAAAGGCCACCGGGCGATCCAGAAGCGTCTGGAAGCACTTCGCGTCGTGATGCAGCCGAAGCGGCTGGTTCCCCATCGCGAAGCTGACCTCGCCGCCGCGCTGGCCAGTGTGACCGATGCCGATCTGATCCTGATCCTCACGGCCTCGGCAACCTCGGATCCAGAGGACGTTGCCCCCGGCGCAGTCCGCAGGGCAGGGGGGACGGTCGACCGCTTCGGGATGCCCGTCGATCCCGGCAACCTCCTGTTCATCGGTCGTCTCGGGGAAATCCCCGTCATCGGCCTGCCGGGCTGCGCCAAAAGCCCGGCGCTGAATGGCGCGGACTGGGTGATGGAGCGTGTAATCTGCGGTGTGCCGGTCACCGGCGCAGACATCGCGGCGATGGGGGTGGGTGGGCTTCTGAAGGAAATCCCGCAACGCGGTCGCCTTCGCGAGGCGCAGGAATAGAAAAGGGGCCGTGAAGGCCCCTGATTTTTCGTAGAAAAATCGTAACCGGTGTTACTTCGGCGCGACCATCATCACCATCTGGCGGCCCTCAAGCCTGGGCATCGACTCGATCTTGCCTGCTTCGCCCACATCGGCAGCGACCCGGTTCAGAAGCTCCAACCCCAGCTCCTGGTGCGCCATTTCGCGGCCGCGGAAGCGCAGCGTGACCTTCACCTTGTCGCCTTCGCCCAGGAACTTCATCACCGACCGCATCTTGACGTCATAGTCATGCGTGTCCGTGCCCGGGCGGAACTTGATTTCCTTGATCTCGATGATCTTCTGCTTTTTGCGCGCTTCAGCCTCGCGCTTCTGCGTCTCGTACTTGAACTTGCCGAAGTCCATGATCTTGCAGACAGGCGGTTCTGCAGTCGGCGATATCTCGACCAGATCAAGCCCGGCTTCCTCGGCCATCTGCATCGCCCGGGCCGGGGTTACCACCCCGACGTTCTCGCCGTCGGCGCCAATCAGGCGGATTTCCGGAGAGCGGATGCGGTCATTGATCCTGGGTCCGGTTTCGCGTTGCGGCGGGGCATTGTGGGGTCTGCGGGCTATGGCTGTGGTCCTTTGGTGGTTGATTTGGCGTGCGCAACTTAGACGCCGCGAGGCCGCTTCGCAACCCGGCTGGACGCCATAATTTCCCAAAAACCGGAGGATTCCCGCCCTTTTCCGCCGGGTAAGGACTGCCGGGCTTTTCATTCCGAAATCGAACTGCCATATCAGCACCATCCGGGCCTAAGCTCCGGTCATGGGAGTATATGACATGAACAGAACTGTAATTATCGGTGCCATCGTCGTTCTTCTGGCCGCTGGCGGCTATTACCAGTTCAGCTACAAGCCCGCTCAGGACGCTGCTGCAGAGTCACAGGCGGCTGAAGAGCAGGCTGGCGCTGACGCGGAAGCGGCGGGCACTGCCGAAGGCGATGCTGCTGCTGCTCAGGGGGCTGCCGATGGCGCAGCTGCCGAAGGAACCGAAGCCGCACCGGCTGAGACCACCGAGGCTGCTCCGGCAACGACCGAGGCCGCGCCGGCCGAAACCACTGAAGCCGCTCCGGCAACCACCGAAGCTGCTCCTGCCGCCGACGCTGCGGCAGCACTCGACCCGGCGAACTTCAATGCGGATGCGGTTGTTGCGCTGATCGACGGCTCGACGCTGGATGACGCGATGAAGACCCAGCTGAAGACCGCTGTCGAGGCCGCGAAGACCAACCCGGCGCTGGTTGCCGACACCGTCGCGCAGATCAAGACCGCGCTTGGCATGTAAGCTTCGGCTTAAGCCAGATCGAAAAGGCCGCAGGATGGTTCCTGCGGCCTTTTTTTTGGGCTTATCAGTCGCACCGGGAAGGCCGGGCTTATCTGAACAAATTCTTAATGATGGATCGTAACATATTGATTTTTATATGAGGCATCGAGTGCGCACCGTGCCCATCAAATCCCGTCGCCGACGAAGGCCTTCTCCACCACATATTCCAGCGGCTCAGAATTGGCACCTTCCCGCAGGCCGAACTTCTCCAGCACCGCCTTTACGTCGTGGTTGAACGCCAGCGAACCGCACACCATGGCGCGGTCTTCCTCGGGGTCCATCGGGGCGAGGCCGAGATCAGCAAACACCTTGCCGCTGGTCAGATTGTCGGTGATCCGGCCCATGTGATGGAACGGTTCCCGCGTCGTGGTCGGGTAGTACTTCAGCTTGTCGCCGACCATCTCGCCGATCAGGGGATCATCCTTCAGGCTTTCGACAAGCTTACGGCCATATTCCAGCTCTGCCACCTCGCGGCAGGTGTGCATCATGATGACCTGGTCGTATTTTTCATAAGTCTCAGGGTCGCGCATGAGGCTTGCGAAAGGCGCGATGCCGGTGCCGGTGGCGAGGAACCAGAGCCGACTTCCCGGCAGAAGCGCGTCATGGACCAGCGTGCCGACGGGTTTGGGACGCAGGATGATCTCATCCCCCGGCTGGATATGTTGGAGTTTCGAGGTCAGCGGGCCGTCAGGCACCTTGATCGAATAGAACTCCAGTTCCTCGTCCCATGAGGGCGAAGCGATGGAATAGGCGCGGAGGAGCGGCTTGCCGTTGTCGCCCAGAAGCCCGATCATCACGAACTCGCCCGACCGGAAGCGCAAGGATGCGGGCCGGGTGACGCGGAACGAGAACAGACGGTCGGTCCAGTGCGTGACCTGCGTCACGGTCTGGGCGTCCGGCAGATGCGGCTTCGCGGTCGGGATCGGGCTTGCTTCGGTCATCAGGGGTGCTTCGGTCATGGGGCCAAGCCGGTCAGGACCGGCATTGCTTATCTAGCGCTGTTTCGGGTGGTGCGGAAGTCAGGCGCGAAGTCGCGCCTGATAATGATGCTCGCGCCAGTCGGCCGCGCGGGACTGCCATTGGTCGGCCGGTTGGCGGGCGGCGAGCTCGTCAGGGATTTCGGCCCCGTCAAAGCCCACCCGACGCAGCATCGCGTACTGGTCGGCGATCAGCGGACCCAAAGCCAAGAGCTGGCCGGTGTATCCCATTTCGCGCAGGCGACGGGCGATGGTGAAGGCGCGGCCATCGTTGAAGGCGGGGAAGGCCACGCGGATCAGCGTCAGTTGCTCCAGTCGTCCCATGAGGGCCGCAGGGTCGTCGGTGTTGGCGAGGTCAACCGCCGTCTGGTCCGGCGTGAGGTCGGCCAACGCTACGATCTCGCGCTCGGGTGCCTGGGCGAAGCCAGCGTCTGTAACGATCACGGTCATGCCCGGTCTCCGGCCTGGCGCCAAAATCCTTCGAAGGATTTTGCAAATTTCTTCGAAGAAATTTGATCCCGGCTCATGCGGCGTGCTCCTTTGGGGTCCGAACGGCCTTGCCGTCGATGAAGTGAATACCGCATTCGGTCTTTTGCGTTCCGCGCCAACGGCCAGCGCGCGGATCTTCACCCGGTTTCACCGGGCTGGTGCAGGGTGCGCAGCCGATCGAGGGAAAGCCCTTCGCCACCAAAGGATGCCGGGGAAGGCGGTTTTCGACCATGTATTCCTCAAGGTCCTCGCGGCCCCAATGGGCGAGCGGGTTGACCTTGATCCGGAAGTCGCCTTCGTTTTCGAAGAAGTCGATCGTGCCCCGGTCGGCATTCTGGAACCGCTTTCGGCCGGTGATCCAGCCGTCGAAGGGGGCCAGCGCGCGCTCCAGTGGCTCGACCTTGCGGACGTTGCAGCAGGCATCCGTATTGAACTGGTGGAGCGTGTTGTCCGGGTCCTCGAACGCCACGCGCGGCTGGGCGGCGCGGATGGTACGGACGTCGCAAAGGTGCAGCTTCTCGGCCAGCTCGCGCTGGTAGTCCAGCGTTTCCGGAAATAGCATCCGGGTATCGATGAAGAGGACGGGGGTTTCGGGCGCGATCACGCTGACGAGGTGAAGAAGCACAACGGATTCGGCCCCGAAGGATGAGACAAGGGCTACCCTGCCGAGATCGTCGTCCTTGAGCGCGTGTTCCAGGACCGCGGTCGCCGAGTGGTGGCGATAACGCGCATTCAGCGCCGCAACCCGTTCGACGACGGGGCCGTCGTGGCGCCCGTCACGCGGCATCTTTTTCGCCTTCGATCTCATAGAGGGCGGTCTTGAAGGGTTCCATGCCAACGCGCTTGAAGGCTTGCAGGAAGGTCTCCGACGGCTCTGTGCGGAGGTCGAGGTAGGCGCGGAGGATGCGCTCGATGGCGGGGACGATCTCGGTGTAGGCAAAGCCGGGGCCGGTCTTTTCGCCGATCACCGCGTCTTCGGTACCGTCGCCGCCAAGGGTGATCTGGTAGTTCTCGACCCCCGCACGGTCGAGGCCGAGGATGCCTATATGGCCGACATGATGGTGACCGCAGGCGTTGATGCAGCCCGAGATCTTGATCTTCAGGGGGCCGATTTCGTGTTCCAGCTTCAGCGCCTCGAAATGGGTGGCGAGTTCCTGGGC
>NZ_JBOFBI010000179.1:0-6941 GCF_051645465.1 Tabrizicola sp.
CCGATCATGATCTTCGCGGCCGAGATCACGATGATCGACACGGTCGCCATCAGGGCTGCGACGAGAAACATCAGGAGGCCCGCGAGGGCTCCAGTGATGTAGCTGCCGTTCTGGCTGATCGCCTGCCCGACATCGAGGGCCTGCAAATAGAGCGAATCGAGCCCCTCATAGAGGTTGCCCGATCCACCGCCGAAGGCTTCGATGACGACCGCCCCGATCTCGCTAGGGGCATTGGTCAGGACGCCATAGACCGCATTGAAGTTCGTCCAGGATGACAGGAATGCCGACGCAACCGCGATCCGAACCATCAGGCCGAGACCATTGCGCAGGGTCATTGGCACGGCCTGTGCCATCAGATTGATCCCGACCAGCACCACCACCAGAACCGAGCCGATCCGGAAGATCGGCACGATCTCAGCAGCCACGGCATCGAACGCCGTGGCGCCAACCGCAGTTGCGGCCGCGTCGACCTGGGTCAGGATGTCGGCGATGATTGCCATGGATCACATGGACCGGCAGACGGTCTCGAGGTCGCGATAGCGCGCCTCGGTCTCGCGTTGGTGCTGCGTGAGGTAACCCTCAAGCTCGGCCCGATCTTCGTTGATGAGTTCTGAATCTGGCTTGCCCAGTACCTCCGACGTGAAGTTGTCGAAGCTGAAGCCATCGAAGAGGCAAGCGCATGTTCCCTTTTCCAGGGCCTGCATCTTCGCCGCTGTGATGTAGGCCTGCCGCGCCGCCCCCTTGAAGCGCCAGTCGTTGATCCCTTCTGGAAGGTCGATCACCTCATCGCAGCGCGCCGTTTCTTCACCCGCAAAGATACCAGTCCCGCGCCGCTGCATTTCGGTCAGGAGATCCAGCGCGGTCTCCGCATCCTGCGCGCCTACCGCTTCCCGGGTCTCTTCGATCAGCTGAACGTCGCTGAAAGTAGCGATGTCTTGCGCCGCAGCGAAGCTGGCAAGGCAGACCAGGACAGCAACCGCCGCGACGTGGTGAGAAGCCCGCCGCATCATTCGGCACCCGAGTAATCGAAGAAGCTCTTTTCCTTGGCCTGCTCTGCGGCCCAGTTCACACCCGTCTGCCCGGCGGCCAGCCCCGCAGCTGCGTTCAACCGCCACATCTGGCCGAGCATGTAGTTGGTCTCGGCCGCCATTCGGGTGTTGAGGTCGATGCTTTCCTTCAGGCCATCCTGATTGGCGATTTCGGCCACCAAACCGTCGATCCGCGCGAGGCTTTGGGCGGCTTCCTCGTAGGAGAGCTGCGCCACGCCCATGGCCGTGGCACTCGTGGCAGCGGTCGTCGCGATGAGCTTGTCCTGCGGATTGGCGGAGGAGGACAACCCGGCCAAGGTTTCCGAGGTCAGCCCGGCCCCTTCCAGCGTGTCGCGCATGTATTCGGCGGCCATCTTGTCGCCCATGGTCACATCGCCATCGAGGAGGCTATCCAGAAGCCCATCGAAATCCCCGATGGTCAGTGCGTCCTGGAAGCCGGATAGGTCGGTGATCTTGGCAGCCCGCGAGCGCAGATCCTCCACTGAGTTGTAGAGGCTCGCGATCTCGTTCAGGCCCGAGATCGACCCAAGGATGCCTTCGAGGTTGGTCAGCTGCTCGAGACCGGTCTCGACCTGCTTCTTCAACTCTTCGATCTGCGCAATCTGGTTTTCGGCATCGCGAAGTGCTGCTTGAAGCTGCTCGATGTTCTTGGCGAGGTTGGTGCCGTCGATGACGGGCACGCCCTGTGCAAAGGCTGCTGACCCGAGAAGAGAAAAGCATAGTGCCGCTGTTGCGGCCGTGAGGTTACGGTGCATCCGAATACTCCCAAAATGTCGTGTATTGCAGGGCTTGCGCGGCATCCGAGAGACCGTGCGCCGCCTCGACCTTGACCGCCCCCGCGCGCAGCCGCAGCGTCAGGGCCGTGAGGCGGGCACGCTCGGCGAGCATGTAGGTGTTCTGATCGACCGCTTCTTTCGGGGTCTGGGGCTTGGCCTCTTCAAGGAACCCCTTGATCCGCGCCATGGCCGCCTCGATCTGGCCCGACTGCTGGCCGGAATAGCCGATGAAGGCCGAGGACATGTTGCCCCATTCGGCACTTGCACCCTCCACCCCCGCCAAAGTGCCGGTAATATCCGCGCCAGTGATCACCGAGAGGTAGGCATCGTAGTAGCCAGAAATCCGGCGGACGTAGTTCTGGGTTTCCTCGAAAGGTGGGATGCCGCCGTATTTCTGGACGTTTCCGGGACCGGCATTGTAGGCCGCGAGCGCGAAGTCGATCCGGCCGAAGCTGTTGAGCTGGGTCGCGAGATAGCGTGCGCCACCATCGAGGTTCTGCAGCGGATCGGTCGGATCAACGCCGAGGTCGGCGGCAGTGCCGGGCATCAATTGGCAAAAGCCCATGGCCCCGACCGGACTGATCGCCGCGTTGGAAAACCCGCTCTCCTGCTTCACCAGCGACTGGAATAGAATGCGCCAGGTCGTGGGCGTGAGCCCGACCTTCACAACGCCAGGGTGTGTCTCGTACCGCGCCGCCGTGGCGATGATCATCGCCTCGACCGTCTCGCCCTCACCAAAGAGCCGCTGGCTTTCTGGGCTCGTCTCCTCAAGGGGATAGACCTCGTCTGCAGGGGGGAAGGTTCCCGACCCTGTCTCGAAGCCGCTGAGGTCGGTCATGCCGGTCGTGTCTGCGAGGAAACGCTCATAGGCGGCCAGCTGGTCGTCTTCGATCTCGCTGAGCTCGGAGCGGGTGCTGAGTTTCTCTCCCTGCTTCACGGCGTCTTCGGCCTGTTCGACAAGACGCGAGATGAAGTTCGAGAGCCGCGAGCCGTCGATGATCGGCACGCCTTGGGCCATGAGGCCGACGGGCAGCGCAGTGCCCAGGAGAAGCCCGAGAAGGAGGGGTGCGCGACGCATGCGAACCCTCAGTTCGCGCAAGTCGCGTCGGGGGCGTTCATCGTCGAGACGATGACGGTCGTGCCGTCGCTTTGCTCCCGCGCCGCGAAGTACTTGCCCTCGGCCCGGAACTGACCGTGGCAGGGGGAGACGGCCCCCGTCTCGACACCGGCGCAGGCGGAGAGGAGGGTGAGCCCGAGAAGGGAAGCGGGGATCAAGCGGGTGCGTCGGGTCACGTCATGTCCTTCCAGAAATCAGAGGCGTCGCGCCAGCCATAGGGGGCGCGGTCTTCGCCGGATCGGCCGCCGCCAAGAACGGCGAGCGCAGGTCCAAGTGCGGCGAGATCCATGTTCACGAAGACCGAGTCACCGGCCGAGCGCAGGAGGGCGAGGCGCAGGCCACCTGTCGGCGTGCAGAGGAACTCGGCCTCTTTCTCGTTCAGCCGCAGGATCCGGTAATCCTCGGGGTTGGCGCGCGGGTTTGGGTAGAGAAGCTGCGTTACCACACTCTCTGCGATGATCTGGCCGACTTTGACCCGGGTCAGATGGGTGGGTGTCTGAGTCAGCATCATCACCACGGCATTCTTCTTGCGCATGGTGACGAGCCAGTCATGCAGGCGCTTCTCGAAGATCGGATCGTCGAGCATCTTCCAGGCCTCATCGATGACGATGAGGGTCGGACGGCGATCCTCGATCACCCGTTCGATGCGGCGGAAGAGATAGGCCAGAAGCGCTGAGCGCTCGGTCCCGAGGTCGAGGATCTCCGACATGTCAATGCCGACCACATCTTCGGATAGGCTGATCTGGGATGTGGCCCCGGGCCCAAAGAGCCAGCCATGTCGGCCTCCCTGCCCCCATTCCCGGACCCGGCCCACCAGATCGCCCTCGTCGTCCGTCGAGGCGACGAGAGTTGCGAGGCCATCAAACGTCCGAAGCCGGGGATCGGCCGAAACGATCTGACGGACAGCGGCGTTGAGGCTGACAGTTTGGGCGGTCTCGAAGGGCCGTGAACCTGCGAGGATGTCACCGAGCCAGTCGGTAAGCCAGGCCGCCCCGCGCTCATCGACCTCGGTCTGGAACGGATTGAGGCCGGTCGCCTCGCCGATCCGGATCGCAGAATAGCTGCCGCCCAGGGCCCGCACGGCCATCTCGAGGCCCCGGTCCTTGTCAATGACGAGGATACGGGCATGAACCCGCCGCGCCTGCGCCATCAGGAAAGCCGTGCCTAAGGTCTTGCCCGACCCCGTGCGGCCCAACACCAGCGTGTGGCCAGCGCTCGGCTCGGCACCCCGTTCGCCTTTGTCGTGGAAATTGAAACGGTAGAGGCTTGAGGTGACCGTCGGCAACGCCGTGATCGTCTCGCCCCAGGGCGATTGCACCTTCGGGCGACCTTCCGTTACCCGGTGGAGCGCCGCCAGATGGGCGAAGTTCTGGGCCGACAGAAGCGCGGTCCGTGGACGGTAGGCCCAGTTGCCCGGGGCTTGTGCAAACCAGGCCGCGCGCGAAGCGAAACTCTCGCGCACCAAAGTCGCCCCGCAATCCTGTCCTGCGCGCCAGACCTCGGAGGCGGCCTCCTCCAACTGTTCCGGCGTCTCGGCCGTGACCATGACCGTCAGGTGATGTTTGCCAAAGACCTGTCGGCCGGAGGCGACGTTGTCCGCGGCCTCGTACAGTTCCTGGCGCAGGGTTTCGGCGGCATCCTCAGAAGCGCGCATCTGGCGTGCCGTGCGCTTGATGCGCTCTTCGATCTCGTTGTTGCGGGCGGGCGTGAAGCTGTTGGTGATGACGATGTCGTAGGGCAGTTCCAGCGCATCGAGCATCCGCGCCCAGGTGCGGGCAGGATAGGACTTCACGCCGAAAATCGTCCCGAAACGCTGCCCGGCACCAGTTTCGATCTCCACCCGCTTGCCGGCAAAGGTCATCTGCGATGACGCGATTGCCTCACTGAGAAACTGGCCGCGCATCGGCAGGACCTTTGCGATCGGCTGCCCGAGAAGGACGCCCAGGAGACCGAGCCATTCCCCGGAGGAAACGGTCAGCCGCCGGAAGCCCAGACCCTGGCAAGCTCCGGCCAAAAGCCCCATCGCTTCATTCAGGCGTTCGATCCGCTGACCGAGATCGCCTGTGAAGGCCGCCTTGAAAAGTGCACCTATAAGGGGGGCACGTTTCAGCGCCGTGGGGCGCAGGATGAGGGACACCACCAGCACCCGCCGCTTCAGCGTGCGTGCGCGAAGATGCCCTTGCCAGCGGGTATCGACCATGGCCGCGAATTCGGCCCCAGTGCCCTCACCATCGAAGGGCTTGAGCTGGGGTGCGTCCGGCAGGGTCAGCTTGGAGACATGGAACCCGAAGCCTTCGCCCAACTGGCCGATCAGCCGCGCAAGCGAAGTGGTCGCGAGCGAGAGGTCCCCCTCTTCCGTCGTGAAACTGTCCTGCCCCTCGACCACGGCAGCGGCGATCAGGTCACCTTGCCGGGTCAGGATCAGATTGTCCGCCGGTGCGGAGAGCCACGGCAAGTGTCGCGCGAGGGTTTCGGCTGCGAGGTCCCCGGGCCGCACGACAGATCGAAGCGCCGGAGTGGCCGGGAAGAGGGATTTGAGGTCAGCTGACATGGCGATCTCCGCCCAAGGCTGACTTGCCCCGTGTGCGCGGTGTCCGGGAGAAAACTACCGCGACCGTCTCGAAGAGGTTCGGGTTGCGGTCTGCCACGAACCACAGGACTGGATAGCCGATGACACCGATCAGCAGAAACCGCCAATCGTTGGCGCCCACGAAGGGGATGACCGAGCCCAGCATCAGGCTCACGAAATAGCCGATGGGCAGGCCGAAGATCTTCGGCGGCCGGGTGAGGCCGAGAAACAGGGGCGCGTCATGCATGGGAAAGTGTCCGGATCAGGCCGCAGGGCAAAAGGTGTGAATGATCCGTTTGCCCTGCTGGCATCAGCCTCAGGGGGCTGCGAAGCCGTCGATGATCGTCGCGGCCGAGAAGACCAGGACCACGCCGAAGAAGATGGCGAGGAACAGAGGCCAGTTCAGGCGGCCAGTGAACATCATGTATCCCGCGGCCACGACAGCAAGGATGGCGATCAGCCGGCCGATCGGGCCGGTCAGCGCATCGACCACGGTCTGAAGCATGTTCTCCAAGGGGTCGAGATTCTGTGCGAGGGCGGGCTCAGCGAGGATCGCCGCGAAGGGCAGCGCCAGCAAAAGGGTGTGCAAAGCCAGGCGCGGCAATCGCGCACTGAGGAGATTGCGGAACATGGGAGTTACTCCGAACTGAGGGTTGCGTTGGTCAGCCGCAGAACCTTGGCCACATGGCCCTCGGTTTCGGCATAAGGGGGAATGCCGCCGTAATCGCGGACCGCTTGGGGTCCGGCGTTGTAGGCAGCGAGTGCAAGATCGGCAGCGCCGAAGTCCTCGAGTTGGGCGAGGAGATAGCGGGCCGAGCCGTGCAGATTGTCTTCCGGATTATGGGGATCGACACCGAGGAGATCGGCGGTTCCGGGCATCAGCTGACCCAAGCCGATGGCACCGACCGATGAGCGCGCATCCGGATTGAAGGCGGATTCCACGGCAATGTTGGCCCGGAAGAGCGCGAGCCATTCCGTCCCCGAGAGCCCGGCCGCTTTCAGGGCCGGATGGCGAAGGTAGTCGTCGCCCACGTCGAGAACGAGATCCTCGATCTCGGCCGTGCCACGCGGACCGCTGCCCGTCTGGGTCGTGCCATAGGACGCAAGAACAACGAGACTGTTCTCAGCGGCATCAGTCGCAACACCATCTGCGAATTCGGCGCCGTTCAGATCGCCGCGTTTGGGAAGTTCTTTGCCAAAGTCGAGGACGCTGGCTCGAACCCTCAGATCCTCAGCCCCTGCCCCGAGGTCGATGACCTCGGCGACTGCACCTTGTCCGGCTGCAAGCCAGAGCGCCAGCCCGCCGCAGAGGGTCAGATCAAGGGGTAGGTTCTGCCTCCGCGTCATGGGTCCAGGTCGCCTTCTCGCCCTTCTTCAAAGGAACGGGAACCGTGGTCAGACCCAACTCGACCGCGAAGGAGATAAGACCG
>NZ_JBOFBI010000180.1:0-21605 GCF_051645465.1 Tabrizicola sp.
TGTCCAGTGCGATGGTCGATCTGGAGTTCCACACCGGGACGCCTGCTGCCGATCCGATGCAGAAGCAGGCGGAGGTGCTGGAAAGCCTGGGCATGCCGCGTGCGATCCGGATGCGGCATGCGACGCCGCATTTCGCGCATGTGTTCTCGGGCGACGGCTATTCGTCTGGGTATTATTCCTACATGTGGTCAGAGGTGATGGACGCCGATGCGTTCGCTGCCTTCGAAGAGGCGGGTGATCCGTTTGATCCTGACGTTTCGGCAAGGCTGGAGAAGTTCATCCTGTCGGCCGGGGGGTCGGAGGATGCCGAGGCGCTGTATCTGAAGTTCCGGGGCAAGATGCCGGGGGTCGAGGCGCTTCTGAAGGGCCGCGGCTTGCTGGACGCGGCGTAGGAAAGACGGGACCGCGACCGGATGGCGCGGCCCCGGTGTTGTCACTGGCCGCGCGCCGCCAGCTTTTCGATGGCTTCCGCCGTGCGCTTGGTGTTGTCGGCGATGGCGATAGCGATGAAGACCATACCCATCAGAAGGATCGCGTAGAGCGGCCCGCCGATGATGAGGAGCAGGCCCTGAAACTGCCCCTGAATCAGCGCGGCGAAGCCCATGATCACCCCGACAAGAGCTATGAGCCCGCCGACGATCCAGACGATGGTTTCAAAGGACTTGATAACGAACTGACGCATTTTTCGGTTCCCTTGTTGATGACTTGTCATTGAAGCCTGTCCCAAGCCCTGCTTCGGTGCAACGAAGAGTGGCATGCCCTTGCCGGAGTAGATCGCCGGCGTTGCTCAATGGTCACGGCCGCTGCGGCGTGTCGCACCCGGGGCGATTCCAAAGGCGCGACGGAAGGCGCGTGCAAGGGTAGCTGGCGATGAAAAGCCGGTGCGAAGCGCGATTTCTGACAGAGGATGCGCGGTGTCGGTCAGCATGCGGCGGGCGGCAGCGAGGCGCAGGCTGAGGGCATAGGCGCCGGGCGTCAGGCCCAGGGATTTGCGGAACAGGGTTTCGAGGCGGCGGGCAGAGAGGCCGACCTTCAAGGCGATCGCAGCGACGGGCGCGGGTGTGTCGATCTGCGCCTCCATGATGGCTACGGCGCGTGCAACGCGCGGGTCCAACGCGGGGTCGGGCTCGGCGGGAGACGTTTGCGGCTCGGCGCCGGGGCGGGCTTGCGTGAGGAAGCTCATCGCCACTTGACGGGCAAGAGCGGCTCCATGGCGCGTGCCGATCAGGTGGAGCATGAAGTCGGCCGCCGGAGCGGCGCCCGCGATAGTCACGCGGTTGCGGTCGATCACGAAACGGTCGGGGACGACGTCGACCTCAGGGTGCGCGGCGGCGAGGTCTTCGAGGTCCTCCCAGTGGACGGTGGCCCGGTGGCCGTCGAGGAGACCCGCACGGGCACGGACCCAAGGGGCGCTGTCGATCCCGCCGACGAGCTGGAAGCGGGGCGCGATGCGGCGGAAGTCGCGGATCAGGGGACGGGTCGCGACTTCGGCGAGGCGGTAACCGGCGATGACGATCAGTGCCTCGGCGCCGACAGCGTGCGCAAGGGGGCCGGAGGAGGGCAGCTCGATCCCGCAGGTGAGGGGGACGGGCGCACCATCGGGCGAGACGACGCGCCAGCGGTAGGCCTCGTGCCCGAGCTGGCGGTTGGCGTTCCTGAGCGGGTCGAGGGCCGAGGCGACCTCGAGGATCGAGGCTTGGGGCAGGACCAGAAGGGCTATGGTCAGCGGCTGGTCTGAGGGCAGGAAGATGGCACTTTCCGTCATGCTGATTTCGTAAACTGCCAAGAGCGGTTTGGGAAGCCCGGTATGGTGAGGTGAAACCTGGGAGGATGCCATGCCGCTGACCATGAACCGCGAAGTCTTCATCACCTGCGCTGTGACCGGCTCGGGCGGCACGCAGGACCGGTCTCCGCATGTGCCGCGCAGCCCGAAGCAGATCGCCGATGCCGCAGTTGCGGCGGCGAAGGCGGGGGCGGCGGTGGTGCATTGCCATGTGCGCGATCCCGAGACGGGCAAACCCTCGCGCCGTCTGGACTATTACCGCGAGGTGACCGAGCGCATCCGGGACAGCGACACGGATGTGGTCCTGAACCTGACCTGTGGCATGGGCGGGGACATGTATTTCGATGATACCGAGACGATGACGACGATGGCGACGAAGTCCGACATGTGCGGGGCCGAGGAGCGGGTGGCGCATATCGTCGAGTGCCGGCCGGAGATCTGCACGCTCGACTGCGGCACGATGAACTTCAACGAGGCCGACTATGTGATGGTCAACACGCCCGGCATGCTGCGCGATATGGCGAAGCGGATGACGGCGGCGGGGGTGCGCATCGAGATCGAGGCGTTTGATACCGGGCATCTTTGGCTGGCGAAGGAGCTGGTTCGTGAGGGCGTCATCCCCGAGCCGGTGCTGGTGCAGCTGTGCATGGGGGTGCCGTGGGGGGCTCCCGATGACCTGAACACCTTCATGGCGATGGTGAACAATGTGCCTGCGGGCTGGGTGTTTTCGGCCTTTGGCCTCGGGCGGAACGAGATGGCCTATGTCGCGGCCGCAACGATTGCCGGGGGGAATGTGCGGGTGGGGCTGGAGGATAACCTGTGGCTGGAGAAGGGGGTTCTGGCGACGAATGCTCAGCTGGTGGAGCGGGCCTGCACGATCGTGGAGAACCTTGGGGCGCGGGTGATCACTCCGGCCGAGGTGCGGGCGCGGCTGAAGCTGGAAAAGCGGGCGCCGGTGGGGAAGTGATGGCGCTTTGGTTCTGGACCATCCTGATCTCCGCGCCTTTTGGGTATGCGGCATATCATCAAGCAGCAAACCGCGATTGGAAGATCATGACGGGCGCCCTTCCGCTGCTGATCATTGGCTTGGCATACATCCTCTTCATGGCGCCTGAGGATTTCTGGACCTCCAGAGAAGCATTCAGGAGCCATCCAGACCTATTCAAATTCAAGGCAGCAGTCTTTGCTTCCGGCGCAGGAATTCTAAGCGTTGCTGCCGCAGTCATCGGGAACTTCCTCCGAAATTGGTTGTCTCCGTTGCAAGTTGGACTGGCTGCGTTCTTTGCCGCCTTTGTTCCCCTTAATCTTTTCTTCTTCGTCGGGGGCCTTTCGTGACCAGAAAAGCAGCAATCATCGGCGGCGGGGTAATCGGCGGCGGCTGGGCGGCGCGGTTCCTCCTGAACGGCTGGGACGTGGGCGTCTTCGACCCCGATCCGGAGGCGGAGCGGAAGATCGCGGCGGTGATGGCGAATGCCCGGCTGGCGCTGCCGGCGCTGTCGGATGTGCCGATGCCAGCGGAGGGGAAGCTGACCTTCCACGGCACCATCGGCGAGGCGGTGGAGGGGGCGGAGTATGTGCAGGAGTCGGTCTCGGAGCGGATCGAGCTGAAGCAGAAGGTCTATGCCCAGTTGCAACAATCGAACCCTGGGGTGCTGATCGGGTCGTCCACGAGCGGGTTCAAGGCCTCCGATTTGCAGAAATCGAGCGTTGCGCCGGAAAACATCATTGTTGCGCATCCCTTCAATCCGGTTTACCTGCTGCCCCTTTCGGAAATCTCGGGGAGCCCGGCGAACCCTCCGGCGGTCGTGGAGAAGACCGTTGAGATCATGAAGGCCATCGGGATGTTCCCGCTGGTGATCCGCCACGAGATCGACGCCTTCATCGGCAACCGCTTCCTGGAGGCGGTCTGGCGCGAGGCTTTGTGGATGCTGAAGGACGGGATCGCCACGACCGAGGAGATCGACGAGGCGATCCGGATGGGGTTTGGCCTGCGCTGGGGTCAGATGGGCCTGTTCGAGACCTACCGGATCGCCGGGGGCGAGGCCGGGATGCGGCATTTCATGGCGCAGTTCGGGCCGGCGCTGAAATGGCCCTGGACGAAGCTGATGGATGTGCCGGAGTTCAATGATGAGTTGGTCGAACTGGTCTCCAGCCAGTCTGACGCGCAGTCGGGCAAGTACGGCATCCGCGAGCTGGAGCGGATCAGGGACCGGAACCTTGTGGGCTTCCTTCGGGCGTTGAAGGAGCGTGACTGGGGTGCGGGCAAGGTCTTGAAAGCGCACGATGAACGGCGGGCGGAGGTCTTCCATGCCGAGATGCAGAAGGGCCTCGACACCGGGGCGAAGTCGACCCCGCTGGTCATGTACCAGGGCCAGGTTCTGCCGGGCTGGATCGACTACAACGGGCATATGACCGAAAGCCGGTACTACTTTGTGAATTCCGAGACGGTGGACAACTTCCTGCGGATGATCGGGGCCGGGATGGACTATGTGGCGGCTGGTCACTCCTTCTACTCGGTCGAGACCCATATCCGGCATCTGGGCGAGGCCAGGCTTGGCGACCAGCTTAGGGGCGAGCTGCAGATCATCAGCGCCGACGAGAAGCGGTTCCGGAGCTTCGTGCGGATCATGAAGGGCGACACCTGCGTGGCCACGGTCGAGCAGCTTTGCCTCCATGTCGATATGAAAGCGGGCAAGACCGTCCCGGCGGCCGCTGAGGTCTGGGCGAAGCTTGAGGCAATCGCCAAGGCGCATGCGGGGCTGCCGTTGCCCGAAGGTGCGGGCAGGGCGGTCGGGCAGAAGAGGGAGTGAACCCATGGATTTCGGCCTGACCGAAGAACAGCGGATGATCGTCGAGACGACGCGGGCTTTCGTAGAGACCGAGCTTTACCCGCATGAGCAGATGGTCGAACGGAGCGGTCATCTGCCCTTGGAGCTGATCCGCGAGCTGCAGAAGAAAGCGATGGCGGCTGGGCTTTACGCGGCCAACATGCCGGTCGAGGTCGGGGGTGCGGGGCTCGATACGCTTTCCTGGCTTCTTTATGAGAAGGAGCTCGGCCGCGCGAACTATGCGCTCCACTGGACCGCAGTAGCGCGGCCGTCGAACATCCTTCTGGCCGGGAACGCCGAGCAGCGGGCGCGGTATCTGATGCCCTGCATAAGGGGCGAGACCTGGGATTGCCTGGCGATGACCGAACCCGGCGCGGGGTCGGACCTGCGGGGGATGAAGGCCTCGGCGCGGGCTGACGGGGACGATTGGGTTCTGAATGGGACAAAGCACTTCATTTCGCATGCCGATCTGGCCGGGTTTGCGATCTGCTTCATGGCAACGGGTGAGGAAGAGACGCCGAAGGGCGTGAAGAAGAAGATCACCGCGTTTTTCGTCGACAAGGGGACGAAGGGATTCACCGTGCGGGACGGCTACCGGAACGTATCGCATCGGGGCTACACGAATGCGGTGCTGGAGTTCGACGACTGTAGGGTGAACAAGCGCCAGATCCTGGGCGAGGTGCACAGGGGGTTTGAGGTTGCGAACTCCTGGCTGGGGGCGACGCGGCTGCAGGTGGCTTCTACCTGCCTGGGCCGGGCGGAACGGGCGCTTGACCTCGCGATTGCCTATGCGGCGCAGAGGAAGCAGTTCGGGCAAGCCATCGGGAAGTTCCAGGGGGTTTCGTTCAAGCTTGCCGACATGGCGATGGAGCTGAAGGCTGCCGAACTGCTGACTCGCGAGGCGGCCTGGAAGTACGACCAGGGCACGGTGACCGAAGGCGACATGGCGATGGCGAAGCTGAAAGCGACCGAAGTTCTGGCGATGGTCGCGGACGAGGCGATCCAGATCCATGGCGGGATGGGTCTGATGGACGAGCTGCCATTGGAGCGAATCTGGCGGGATTCGCGGGTGGAGCGGATCTGGGAGGGCACGTCGGAAATCCAGCGGCACATCATCAGCCGCGAATTGCTTAGGGCGGTTGGCGGGTGAGAGGTCGAACCGGGGGCGCTTCGCCCCCCGGACCCCCCGAGGATATTTGAGGACAAAGAATGACCAGGCGAGCCGTCTCGGTTAACCGGATGTTAGGAAACGTCGGCGAAAGTGCGACTGCGGTACAGGCGGGGACGCCGATGACCGTGACGAGGAATGGCACCTCGCTTCGGTCGCCGGGGCGAGGTGTTATCATTCTTTGTCCACAAATATCCTCGGGGGGTCCGGGGGGCGAAGCGCCCCCGGCGGTTGATGCAGCAGGCGGAGGCCGGGCATGAGTCGCCTAGACCGTCTCTTGCGCCCGCGCCACATTGCCGTTCTCGGGGCCGGTTGGGCGCTCAACGTGATCGAGCAGTGCCGGAAGATGGGGTTTCAAGGCCCGGTCTGGCCGGTGCACCCGACGAAGGCAGAGATCAGTGGGTTGAAAACCCACCCTACTTTGTCCGACTTGCCGGAGCCGCCCGATGCAACCTTTATCGGGGTCAACCGGAATGCCACGGTGGAGGTGGTCGCCGAGCTGCGGCGGATCGGCGGGGGCGGGGCGATCTGCTTTGCCAGCGGCTGGGAAGAGTCGGGCGAGGCGGGTCTGCAGCAGCAGCTGGTCGCGGCGGCGGGCGGGATGCCGATCCTCGGGCCGAACTGCTATGGGGTGATCAATTACCTCGACGGGGCGCTCCTGTGGCCGGACCAGCATGGCGGGGTCAGGGTGGACAAGGGTGTGGCATTGGTCAGCCAGTCCTCGAACATCGTGATCAACATGGGCATGCAGCAGCGCGGGTTGCCGGTGGCCCATGTGGCCTGCCTTGGGAATGCCGCGGTCGTGGGGCTTGCGGAGCTGACCGGGGCGCTTCTGGACGATCCGCGGGTCACGGCGGTCGGGCTCTACATCGAGGGGATCGACGATGCCCCGGCCTTTGCGGCTTTGGCCGAGAAGGCCAGGGCGATGGGCAAGGGGGTGGTGGCGATCAAGTCGGGGAAGACCGAGCTTTCCCGAACCGCTGCCGCGTCGCATACCGCGTCGCTGGCGGGCGGTGGGGCTGCCTCCAGCGCCTTCCTGCGGCAGATCGGGGTGGCGGAGGTCATGACGCCCTCGGAGCTGATCGAGACGTTGAAGGTTTTGCACGTCCACGGGCCGCAGATCGGGAGGCGGATCTGTTCGCTCTCGTGTTCGGGCGGCGAGGCGGGGTTGGTGGCGGACCTGGCAGCACCTTACGGGATCGACTTTCCGCCCGTCCCGCAGGCAACGCACGATCGGCTCTATGCGGTGCTGGGGTCGATCCCGACCATCGCCAACCCCTTGGACTACCACACCTTCATCTGGGGTGACGGGCCGAAGACGACCGAGGTGTTCTCGGCAATGCTTCAGGCCTATGACGCCGGGATGTACATCATCGACACGCCAAGGGCCGACCGGTGCGACCCGTCCTCCTACCAGCCCGCGCTGGATGCCATTGTCGCGGCGCAGAAGGCGACGGGGAAGATCGCGTTTCCGGTTGCCTCGATGGTGGAGAACTTCGGCGAGCCGCGCGTGCGGGCCATGATGGATCAGGGGGTCTGCACGCTTCTGGGGCTGGAGACGGCACTGGCGGCGATCAAAGCCGCGCAGACGCCAGAGGGTCTGCCGGGTTGGCGGCCGGCGAAGGCGCTTGCCCCGCGTGAGACGTGGATGCTGTCGGAGGCTGAGGGGAAGGCGCTTCTGGCTGAGGCCGGGGTGGCGGTGCCGAGGTCGGTGACGGGGGCGACGTTGGCCGAGGTTGCGAGGGCGGTGCGCTTTAGCGCACCCTACGCGTTGAAGGGGCTGGGGTTTGTGCACAAGACCGAGGCGGGGGCGGTGCGGTTGGGGCTCGCTTCGCTTGAGGGGCAGGCGGAGATGCCGGGCGCTGCGGGGTATCTTGTCGAGGAGATGGTGACGGGGGCGGTGGCTGAGGTTCTGCTCGGCCTTCGGCGCGATCCGGTCTATGGGGTGACGCTGACGCTTGGCTTGGGCGGGGTCACGGCGGAGGTGCTGGCGGATACGGTGACGCTGGTTCTGCCGGTGACAGAGGTGCAGGTGCTGGAGGCCGCAAAGGGACTCAGGCTTTGGCCGCTCTTGGATGGGTATCGGGGGCGGCCTAAGGCCGACATGGCGGCGGTCGCGGAGATCGCGGTGCGGTTGGGCGCGCTGATGCTGGCGGACGAGAGTCTGGAAGAGATTGAGATCAACCCGCTCATGGTGCGCGAACGGGGCGCCGTGGCGGTGGATGCGTTGGTCAGGAGGGTGTGATGCCAGAGATGCAGATGCGGACCGAGGGGCCGATCAAGACGCGGCGTGAGGGGGCTGTTCTGGAGGCCACGCTGGACGTGCCCAAGGCCAACGCGATCAGCCTGGCTACCAGCCGGGTGATGGGGTTGGTCTTTCGGGACTTCCGGGATGATGACTCGCTGCGGGTCTGTATCATCCGGGCGGCGGGGGAGAAGTTCTTCTGCCCCGGTTGGGACCTAAAGGCTGCTGCCGAGGGCGATGCGGTCGATGGCGACTACGGCGTCGGGGGCTTTGCGGGGCTGCAGGAGTTGCCGAACCTCAACAAGCCGGTGATCGCGGCGGTGCAGGGTATCTGCTGTGGGGGCGGGCTGGAGTTCGCTTTGTCGGCGGATCTGATCCTGTGTTCCACGAACGCGACCTTTGCCTTGCCGGAAATCCGGTCGGGGACGGTGGCGGATGCGGCGTCGATCAAGCTTCCGAAACGCATCCCGTATCATGTCGCGATGGACCTCCTTTTGACCGGCCGCTGGTTCGACGCGGAGGAGGCGTTTCGCTGGGGCCTCATCAAGGAGGTCTGCGCGCCGGAGGAGCTGATGGCGAAGACCTGGGAGCTGGCGCGGCTTCTGGAGAGCGGGCCGCCGCTCGTCTATGCGGCGATCAAGGAGGTGGTGCGGGAGGCGGAGGACATGCGGTTTCAGGATGCGATGAGCCGGATCGGAAAGCGGCAGTTCGTGACGGTGGACCGGCTCTATTCCAGCGAGGACCAGCTGGAGGGCGCAAGGGCTTTTGCCGAGAAGCGGGAGCCGGTCTGGAAGGGGAAGTGAGGGGATGTCCCACGGTGGGACAAATTCAGCCTCATTGATTTCAAACAGTTTTTCCTTTGAGTTGGTAAGGTTCTGGTAAGAAATGACAGTCAAAAGGGGAGTGAGCTGATGAAGATCATCGTTGTGGGGGCGGAGGGCGATGTCGGTCGCGCGGTCTGTGCGGAATTGTCCGGCCGGCATGAGATTATCCGTGTTGGCCGGACCAGCGGCGATGTGCAGGCGGACCTCGCTGACCGGTCGTCCATCGAGGCGATGTATCGCCGGATCGGCAAGGTCGGCGCGGTCGTGTCCGCCGCCGGTTCGGTGCACTTCGCAGCCCTGACGGAGTTTATGGAAGCGCAGTTCATGCTGGGGCTGACCAACAAGGTCATGGGCCAGATCAACCTGGTGCTTGCGGGTCTGAACCATGTCGAGGACGGTGGGTCGTTCACGCTGACGAGCGGGGTTCTTGACCGCGATCCGATCCGAATGGGGGCGGGTGCCGCGACGGCGAACGGTGCGCTTGGCGGGTTCGTGGTCGGTGCGGCTATCGAGATGCCGCGCGGGCTGCGGGTGAATGTCGTCAGTCCGGGGCTTCTGGAGACGTCGGTCGAACGCTACGGCAGCTGGTTTCCGGGCCATGTGCCGGTGCCTGCCGCGCGTGTGGGCCTTGCCTATGCCAAGAGCGTCGACGGGGCGATCACCGGGAAGGTGATCATCGTTGAATGACGGGTTCGGCAAAGGAGCCGCCAGATGAAACGAGCGTTGTTGGGTCGGGGTAGCGCGGCCGCTGCGGCGTTGAAGCTTTCGCCCGGCATCGTGGCGGGGGATTTTGTCTTTCTGACCGGCATGACGGGGAGCCGGGCGGATGGGTCGATGCCACTTGAGCCCGAGGAGCAGTTCCGGGCGGCGTTCGACAAGATCGGGGCGGTGCTGGCGGAAGGGGGGCTCGGGCACGATGCGATTGTCGAGATGACCTCGTATCATGTCGGGCTCAGGGAGCACTTCGACCTCTTCAACAAGGTCCGGTCGGGTTATGTGAGCGAGCCTTTTCCGGCCTGGACGGCTGTCGAGGTCGCGGGGTTGCGGCGAGAGGGGGCATTGGTGGAGATACGAGTGGTGGCGATGCGGGGCCCGCGTGGGGAGTGACGCCGGGAGCCGTCGAGCGTCGGAGTGGGCGCTTGCGGAGAAGCGCGAGCCGGTTTGGAAGGGGAAGTGATGCACCATTCGTTGACGGGAGTTGCGGCACCATGGCGGTAGCCCCGAATTGCGCCTGATAGTCCTGCCAGGTCTTGACGGAACAGGGGTGCTGTCAGCCCCGGTGGGCGCATACCTTCGCCGGTCGCATGAAGTGGATATCATCCGGTATCCGGACAACCTTTTCCGGTACGAAGACGTCGCGCTATGGCTTGAGCCGCAGTTGGGTGCGGGCGAGTATGTGATCATTGCCGAGTCCTTCTCGGGTCCTCTTGCCGTCATGATGGCTTCGGCGAAGCCCGCCGGTTTGAAGGCGCTGGTTCTCGTCGCCAGCTTTGCGCGGTCGCCTCGACGCGTTCCGGCGTTTGCGTCTGCTGTACTGTACCTTCTGCCGCTTCGGTCTGTTCTTCTGATCCGCCTGACCCGGTGGCTTCTTGTTGGAAAGTGGGGAACGACCGACTTTCCCGAGGAGTTCAGCCGCATTATTCGGTCAGTCCCGAGACGGACACTGGTTGGACGTCTGCGGGAAGTACTGAGGGTCAACGTTGTCGGCGCGCTGCAGCCCTTGGCTATGACTGGCCAGTTCATTGTGGCATCCAGGGATTTCCTTGTTCCGGCTTCGCGAGCCGAGGACTTTCGGGAGGCAGGATGGAATGTAGAAGCGGTCGAAGGACCACATTTCCTCAACTTTACCAGGCCGCAGGAAGTCGCCAGTCTGATTGAAAGGTTCCTTGCTGCGCAGTGCTGAGATGCCAACCACAGAGAAGCGGGAGCCGGTGTGGAAGGCTCAGCGGTAGAGCAGGTCGTCGAGTGACGATTGTGAAACGGTCTTTGGATCGAGGAGGCGAAGGGTATCCGCGTCTATGAGTTCAAAGACCGGCAGGCGCAGGTTTTGGTCTGCGATGCCCTTTCTCGCTCTTCCCGAGGTGTCGTAGTGGTCGGCCCGGCACGGATCGAACCAACCTTTGAAGTCGCCAGCTCCGTCTCCTAGCAGAACACAACCAAAACCGGACCCAATTCCAACCAACGCAATGAACTTGCCATCCGCCGTTGCGCGTCTCACGTGATCGTCGGCTGTGCCGATTGGTCTGCCTGCGACATCAGTGGTTTTACTGTAAAGCAGGTCCTCAAGAGCGACGGACTCGGCCGCAGCGATTTCCTCGTCCGTTCGGTGGCGGATGAAGACCGGTTGACCGAAATAACTGACGGTGATCTGGGTCCCCTCGGGGATGTCGGAGAGCTTGATCTCAAGACCTTCGTTCCTTGCGGAGACATCGGCGCTTGGCGAAAGGCTGCCGAGAAGCCCCCATCCCGCTGCACCAATCGCAACCGCTCCGGCGCCCGCCGACGCTATGGCAAGGAGGCTGCGGCGGGAGGTGGGTTCTGTGTCGGACACTGCGCGCCTCTGGATTGGCTTGGCCACCCTAGCATGAACTTCGGCCACACCGGCAACTGGCAACGGTGCTGTCGGTGGTCTTGCCGTTCGGCGATTTCGGGAGCAGGTTCCATACCCAAATGCCTCACCGCAAAAGGGGGACCCCATGCCCAACCACGACTACACCACCCGCATCCTCTGGACCGGCAACCGGGGGGAGGGGACGGCGCATTACAAGGCTTATGACCGGACCTGGGACATCGCGGTGCCGGGGAAGGCGGTGGTGCATTGCTCGAACGATCCGCTGCTGGGCGGGGATCCGGGGAAGATGAACCCGGAGGACTTGCTGCTGACGGCGCTCTCGGCCTGTCATATGCTTTGGTATCTGCACTATGCCTCGGATGCGGGGATCGTGGTGATGTCGTACTCGGACAGTCCCATCGGGGTCGGCGAAGTGGGGCGTGGGGGGGCTGGGCGGTTTCTCAAGGCGACGTTGCGGCCGCATGTGGTGGTGAGGCCGGGGGCTGACCTTGCGGCTGCCGAGGCGATCCATCACCGGATCCATGAGGTGTGCTTCATCGCCCGGTCGGTGAATTTCCCGGTGGAGTATGCGCCGACCTTTGCTGTGGAGGGCTGACGTCCGGAGTGCTCGTCGATGCATTTCATGCACTCCTCGCGGGCCGCCTCCGACGAGGAGACGAAGTCGAACGAGGAGGGCAAGCAGACCGCTGGCGCGTGGGCGACATCCGATGTCGCAAAGTGGACGGTTCAGGTGAGGGCGCCCGTCTAGGGTGCCGCGCAGGCCGGGGGACGGCCGCAAGGGGCGACATGGACGAGACCGACTATATCATCGTGGGCGCGGGCAGCGCGGGCTGCGTGTTGGCCGACAGGCTCTCGGCCAGTGGCAAGCACCGGGTGACGGTGCTGGAGGCGGGGGGCAGCGACCGGAGCTTCTTTGTCCAGTTGCCGCTCGGCTATGGGAAGCTTTTCTACAACCCCGAGGTCAACTGGCTTTACAAGACCGAGCCCGATCCGGGGCTGAACGGCGCCCGGGATCACTGGCCACGGGGCAAGGTGTTGGGCGGGTCGTCCTCGATCAACGCGATGGTCTACATCCGCGGCCACCGGCGGGATTATGACGACTGGGGGCGGGACAATCCGGGCTGGGGCTGGGACGAGTGCCTGACGGCCTACAAGGCGATGGAGGACAACGAGGCGGGCGCGGACGAGTGGCGCGGCCAGGGCGGGCCGCTGTTCGTTTCGGCGAACCGGTCGGGGCTGCATCCGCTGGTCGACCGGTACCTTGAGGCCTGCGATCAGGCTGGGCTGCCGCTGAACCTCGACTTCAACGGGGCCAGGCAGGAGGGCGCGGGCGTCTACCAGATGACGATCAAGGGCGCGCGGCGGAACTCGGCGGCGCGGGCCTTCCTGCGGCCGGCGATGAAGCGGGCGAATGTGCGGGTGATTACCGGTGCCCTGACAACGCGGGTTCTGGTCGAGAATGGCCGGGCGGTCGGGGTCGAGTACCGGCGCGGGAGCGAGGCGCGGGTGCTGCGGGCCAGGGGGGAGGTCATCCTTTCGGGTGGGGCGATCAACTCGCCGCAGCTCTTGCAGCTCTCCGGGATCGGGCCGGGGGCGCATCTGCAGTCGCTTGGCATTCCGGTGGTGCGGGACAACGCCAATGTCGGCGATCACTTGAGCGACCATCAGGGGCTGAACTACAGCTGGTCGATGAAGGTGCCGACCTATAACGACGAGCTGCGGCCCTGGTGGGGGAAGCTTCGCGCCGGGATGCAGTACTTCCTGACCGGCAGCGGGCCGTTGGCGAAAAGCATCAACCATGCGGGGGGGTTCTTCCGGACGCGGCCAGAGCTCGACCGGCCGAACATGCAATTGTATTTCCAGGCGTTTTCGACGCTGATCCCGCGCGATGGCGAGCGTCCGGTGCTGACGCCGGACCCCTGGTCGGGGATGAGCATCGGGTTGTCGAACTGTCGGCCCACAAGCCGGGGGCACATCCGGCTGCGGTCGGCCGATCCGGTGGCGCATCCGGCGATCACGGCGAACGCCTATTCGACCAACGCCGATGTCGAAGAGATGCTGGCGGCGGTGAAGTTCGTCCGGGGCATCGCGGCGCAACCGGCACTTGCCTCGCTGATCAAGGAAGAGCTGCGGCCGGGGCCGAAGGTGGTGACGGACGATGAGCTGATCGACGACTTCCGGTCGCGGTCGGGGACGGTCTACCACCCAAGCTGCACCTGCCGGATGGGCCCGGATGCGGCCTCGTCGGTGGTGGATGCGGGGCTTCGTGTGCATGGGGTGGGCGGCCTTCGGGTGATCGACGCGAGCGCCTTCCCGACCATCATTGCCGGGAACACCAATGCGCCCGCGATGCTGATGGGCTGGAAGGGCGCGGACGCGGTGCTGGCGGACGCGCGGTAGCTTCAGACGGGGGAGCCAGCCTCGGGGCATCGAACCCCTCGGCTGGCGCTGCCGCGGAAGGACGCCTGGCGGCGGGGTTTGCGGCGAGGTGGAGGCCTCCGGCGGGGATATTTGGACAAATGTGAAAGGGTTTGGGCCGCGCCAGGTGCGTTGGTGCGGGACTGGCTATTCACCCCTCGGGAACCGCTTCTGATCCTCCAGCACGTTCAGGTCCATGTGGTTGCGCATGTAGCGCTCCGAGGCGGCGCGCAGGGGTTGGTGGTCCCAGGGGTAGTAGGCGCCGTTGCGGAGGGCCTCGTACACCACCCAGCGGCGGGCTTGGCTTTCTCGGACGGCGGCGTCGAAGGCGGCGAGGTCCCAGCGCTGGTCGGCGAGGATGCGGAAATGGGTGAGGATGTCGGCGGCGCGGGGGTCGGCGGCGAGGTTTTGGCGTTCTTCGGGGTCGTTGGCGAGGTCGAAGAGCTGATCGGGGTCGGCGGGGCAGCGGATGTATTTCCAGGCGCCTTCGCGAAGGGCGACCATGGGCGTTATCGTCCCTTCGGCGGCGTATTCCATGGCGACGGGTGCGCGTCGAGCGCCTTGGGCCACGGGGATGAGGTTCACGCCTTCGGTCCAGGGGGCGACCTCGTCCATCGAGATGCCGGCGAGCGCGGCCAGGGTGGGGGCGAGGTCGATGGAGCTGACCGGGGTTTCCACGAGACCGGCAGGAACGTCGGGCGCGGCGATCATCAGGGGGACGCGGGCCGAGCCTTCGAAGAAGTTCATCTTGAACCAGAGGCCGCGGTCGCCCAGCATCTCGCCGTGGTCGGAGAGGAAGACCACCACGGCGTCCTGCCGGGTGGCTTCCAGGACGGCAAGGATCTCGCCGATCTTGTCGTCGATGTAGCTGATGTTGGCGAAGTAGCCCTGGCGGGCGCGGCGGATTTGCTCGTCGGTGATGTCGAAGGCGCGCCAGTCGCAGGCGTCCATCAGGCGTTGGGAGTGCGGGTCCTGATCGGCGTAGGGGATCGGGGTTGGGGCGTCGAGTTCGGGGGCGTTTTCGTAGAGGTCCCAGTACTTGCGGCGGGCAACGAAGGGGTCGTGCGGGTGGGTGAAGCTGACGGTCAGGCACCAGGGCCGGGGGTCGAGGCCGCGCGAGAGGTCGTAGAGCTTCTGGGTCGCCTGATGGGCCACGTCGTCGTCGTATTCGTACTGGTTGGTGATCTCGGCCACGCCCGCGCCCGTCACCGAGCCGAGGTTGTGGTACCACCAGTCGATCCGCTCACCGGGTTTGCGGTAGTCCGGGGTCCAGCCGAAATCGGCGGGGTAGATGTCGGTCGTGAGGCGTTCCTCGAACCCGTGCAGCTGGTCGGGGCCGACGAAGTGCATCTTGCCACTGAGCGCGGTCTGATAGCCCGCCCGCCGCAGGTGGTGGGCGTAGGTCGGGATGTCGGAGGCGAACTCGGCGGCGTTGTCGTAGACGCGGGTGCGGCTGGGCAGCTGGCCGGACATGAAGCTGGCGCGGGCGGGCGCGCAGAGCGGTGAGGCGGTGTAGGCATTGGCAAAGCGGGCCGACCGCGCGGCGAGGGCACGCAGGTTCGGGGTGTGCAGGAATTTGGCGGGGCCATCGGGGAAAAGCGTCCCGTTCAGTTGATCGACCATCAGGATCAAGAGGTTAGGCTTGGTCATCCGGATGTCCCCTTCCAGTTGTCGGGCCATGTGATGACCAACGGGCCGTCCCGTCTGGCCCCCGACCGACGCCGCCGGGTCGGAACCGTCATTCCTGCGGGAAGCTGCCGCCCGTCGCCTCGGTCACCTGATCGGCAGCGGCCTTGACCAGGGCGCCGATCCGGGCGGCATCGGAGAGACCCATGCGGAAGGCGGGGCCGGAGACGGAAAGGCCTGCGACCGGCTCGCCATGGCCGTTGAAGATGGGGGCGGCGACACAGCGCATGCCTTCGGCGCGTTCCTGATCGTCGATCGAAAAGCCGCGGTCGCGGGTGCGGTTGAGGTCGCGCATCAGGGCCGAGTCGCTGGTCAGCGTCAGGGTGGTGAACTTCTCGAGGCCTTTGCGGGCGATGATGGCCCTGACCTTCTCCTCTGGGTACCAGGCCAGAAGCGCCTTGCCGATGCCGCTTGAGTGCATCGGCGCGCGGGTGCCGGGCGGGAAGAAGGCGCGGATCGCCTCATGCGTTTCGACCTGGGCGAGGAAGACGACCTCGTCTTTCACCTCGATGCCAAGGTTCGCCGTCTCACCCGTTTCGCGCATGAGCTGGTCCATCGGCTGGCGGGCGCGTTCGACGACCTTGGTCCGGCGCAGGAAGGCCGAACCCACGCGGAAGGCGCCGGGGCCGATGTGCCAGAACTGGCCGGGCTCTTCGACCTCGACCATGCCATGGCCCTGCAGCGTGACAAGGGCGCGGAAGACGGTGGCGACAGCCTCGCCCGTGGCTTCGGTGATCTCGGACAGCGTGCGGCCGGGGTGGGTTGCGACATGCGACAGGATCGCGAGGCCCCGGTCCAGCGCCTGCACGGTGTTCTGGTCGGTCTTGTCGTGAAACGCCTTCGGCCGTCCGCGGGGTTTCTGAGCCATGTTCGTGCCTTTCTAGGAGTTGAAAAAGCGCAAAGTGTTGACTTCACTTGTGATTAGCATGTTGCCATTGAAATGAAAAATGTTTTCGAAAAAATTGTGTCAGGAGGAGCGGGGGAATAGCTTGGCCTTGTCCGTAAGGAGAGAAACCCGATGTCCTTCCAGAACCCCGTCTTCATTCCCGGCCCGACCAACATCCCGGATTCGGTCCGCAAGGCCTGCGATATGCCGACGCTCGACCACCGTTCGCCTGCGTTCGGTCGGCTTTTCAGGCCGGCGGTCGAGGGGGTGCGGCGGGTCATGAAGATGACAGAAGGCGAGGTCATCCTGATCCCTTCGACCGGTACCGGCGGCTGGGAGGCGGCGGTCACCAATACCTTGTCGCCGGGCGACACGGTGCTGGCGGCGCGCTTCGGGATGTTCAGCCACCGCTGGATCGACCTTTGCCAGCGGCACGGGATCGATGTCGAGATCGTCGAGGCGCCCTGGGGCGAAGGCGCGCCGCTTGCGGCTATCGAGAAGGCGCTGAAGGCGGACAAGGCGGGTCGCATAAAGGCCGTGCTGGCGACGCACAACGAGACTGCGACCGGGGTGAAGTCCGATATCGCGGGCATCCGCCGGGCGCTGGATGCGGCGGGGCATGGGGCGATGCTGTTCGTCGACGGGGTGTCGTCGATTGCTTCGATGCCGTTCGAGTTCGCGGGTTGGGGCGTCGATATCGCGGTGGCGGGGAGCCAGAAGGGGTTCATGCTGCCCGCGGGTCTTGCGATCCTGGGTGTCAGCCCGAAGGCGATTGCCGCGGTGGAGACGGCCCGGTTGCCCCGGACTTTCTTTGATTTCAGGGACATGCTGGCGTCTTATGCACGCGGTGGATACCCCTATACTCCCGCTGTCGGCCTGATCGCGGGCCTTGCGCATTCCATCGACCTTCTGGAGGCCGAGGGGCTGGAGGCCGTCTACGCCCGCCACCACCGCCTTGCGGAAGGCGTCCGCCGGGCGGTCTTTGCCTGGGGGATGGCGCCGTTTGCGACCTCGGCCGAGCTTTACTCGGACACCGTGACGGCGGTCAGGGTGCCCGAGGGTTGCGACGGGACTGCGCTGGTGCAACTTGCGGCGTCGAAATACGGCATGGCCTTTGGGGTGGGACTGGGGGAGGCTGCGGGCAAGGTGTTCCGCATCGGGCATCTGGGCATGCTGACCGAGGCGATGGTGCTGTCGGGGCTTGCGGTCGCCGAGATGTGCATGGCCGATCTGGGCTGGACCGTGAAGCTTGGGTCGGGGGTTGCAGCGGCGCAGGAGTACTACCGGGGCAGCGCGGCTTCACTGGCGCTGGCGGCGGAGTGAGGCGCAAATCTTTTCGAAAAGATTTGCAAATTCCTTCGAAGGAATTTGGCCCCGGCGGGGAGAGGACAGGATGAAGGACCTGAAGGACATGCAGATCCCGACCTTTGACGACGTGCTGGCCGCACACTGGCGGATCGGACCTTACATACACCGGACGCCCGTCCTGACATCAAGCTATTTCAACGACTTGACCGGGGCCGAGCTGTTCTTCAAGTGCGAGAACTTCCAGAAGGCCGGGGCGTTCAAGGTTCGGGGCGCCTGCAACGCGGTCTTCGGGCTTTCGGATGACATGGCCGCGAGGGGCGTCTGCACCCATTCCAGCGGCAACCATGCGCTGTCGCTGTCCTATGCGGCCGGGCAGCGGGGCATTCCTTGCAACGTTGTCATGCCGCGCACCGCGCCGCAGGCGAAGAAGGACGCCGTGCGCGGCTATGGCGGGGTGATCACGGAATGCGAGCCCTCGACGTCGTCCCGTGAGGCGGTCTTTGCCGAGGTGCAGGCCCGGACGGGGGGCGAGTTCGTGCACCCGTACAACGATCCGCGTGTCATTGCTGGTCAGGCCACGTGCTCGCGTGAACTGTTGGAGCAGGTCGAGGGGCTGGACGCGATCATTGCGCCGATCGGCGGGGGCGGAATGGTGTCGGGCACCTGCCTGACCGTGTCGTCGGTCGCACCGGGGGTAAAGGTCTACGCGGCCGAGCCGAAGAACGCGGACGACGCGTACCGCAGCTTCAAGGCGGGCCGGATCATTGCCGATGATGCGCCCGAGACGGTGGCGGATGGCCTCAAAGTGCCGCTGAAGGACCTGACCTGGCACTTCGTCAGCCGCCACGTGACCGACATCTTCACCGCGACCGAAGACGAGATCGTCGAGGCGATGAAGCTGACCTGGAAGCGGATGAAGATCGTGATGGAGCCAAGCTGCGCGGTGCCGCTGGCCTGCATTCTGGCCAACCCTTCGGTCTTCCGCGGCCGCCGGGTCGGGGTGATCGTGACGGGCGGGAATGTAGACTTGGACAGCCTTCCCTGGATGAAAGGATAAAGCCAATGAACAAGCGTGAGGATTTTCAAGGCCTTGAGGTCGGCTACGACATTCCGGCCCTGCCGGGGATGGACGAGGCGGATATTCAGACGCCGTGCCTTGTGCTCGACCTGGATGCGCTGGAGCGGAACATCGTCAAGATGGGCGATTATGCGAAGGCCCACGGGATGCGGCACCGGGTGCATGGCAAGATGCACAAGTCGGTCGATGTGGCGAAGCTCCAGGAGCGGCTTGGGGGATCGGTCGGGGTGTGTTGCCAGAAGGTATCGGAGGCCGAGGTCTTTGCCCGTGGCGGGATCAAGGATGTGCTCGTCAGCAATCAGGTGCGCGATCCGGTGAAGATCGACCGGCTGGCGCGGCTGCCCAAGCTGGGAGCGCGGACGATTGTGTGCGTGGACATGCCGGAGAACGTGGCCGACCTGTCGGCAGCGGCCGTCAGGCACGGCACGACCCTCGAATGCCTGGTCGAGATCGACTGCGGCGCGGGGCGCTGCGGTGTGAAGACGACGCCTGAGGTGGTGGCGCTGGCCCGGGCGATCGACGCGGCCGAGGGGCTGAAGCTCTCGGGCATCCAGGCCTATCAGGGTGCGATGCAGCACATCGACGCCTACGCGGACCGCAAGGCCACGATCGACCTCGCCGTGGCGCAGGTGAAGGACGCGGTGGACGCGCTGAAAGCAGAGGGGCTGGACTGCGACATCGTCGGCGGGGGCGGGACCGGCAGCTACTATTTCGAAAGCGCCTCAGGGGTTTACAATGAGCTTCAATGCGGGAGCTATGCCTTCATGGACGCGGACTACGGCCGCATCCTCGACAAGGACGGAAAGCGCATCGACCAGGGCGAATGGGAGAATGCGCTTTTCATCCTGACCTCTGTCATGAGCCATGCGAAGCCCGACAAGGCCATCGTCGACGCGGGGCTGAAGGCGCAGTCGGTGGACTCTGGGTTGCCGGTGATCTTTGGCCGGACGGATGTGAAGTACGTCAAGTGCAGCGACGAACATGGCGTGGTCGAAGACCCGCAAGGGGTGCTGAAGGTCAACGACAAGCTGAAGCTCGTCCCCGGCCACTGCGACCCGACCTGCAACGTGCATGACTGGTATGTGGGCGTCCGGAACGGCAAGGTCGAGGTCGTCTGGCCAGTCTCGGCCCGCGGCAAGGCCTATTGATCGCCGGGGCGCCTGGCCCGTTCGGTCGGACGCCTCCGGCGGGAGTATTTGGAAATGAGCAAATCGGGGCGCGTTCCCCAGGGCAGGCCGTCATGCTGATCGTCCCCGAGGCGCTGGTCGCCTCTCTTGTTTCGCCCGATGACGCCTTTGTGGCGGTCGAGGCGACCTTCGCCGCCATGGCGCGGGGGGAGGCGTACAATTTCCCCGTGGTCCGGGAGGCGCTTGGCGAGGGGCGGCAGTACGGGTTCAAGTCGGGGATTGACCGGGCTGGAGGTGTGCTTGGGGTGAAGGCCGGGGGCTACTTCCCTGGCAATGCCGCGAAAGGGTTGGTCAACCATCAGTCGACGGTGTTTCTCTTCGACCCTGATACCGGACAGCCGACGGCGATGGTCGGGGGCGGGCTTCTGACGGCGCTTCGCACGGCGGCCGCTTCGGCTATCTCGATCGACCGGTTGGCTTTGCCGGATGCGCGGGTGTTGGGGATTGTCGGCGCGGGGCACCAGGCGGGGTTCCAGCTTCGGGCAGCTGCGCGCGTGCGGCGGTTTGAGCGGGTGATCGCCTGGAACCGTCATCCCGAGATGCTGCCAAGGCTTGGGGCGGTGGCGGCGGAGCTGGGCCTGCCGTTCGAGGCGGTGGATCTGCCGCGGATGCGCGAGGCGGAGGTGATCATCACCATTACGTCCTCTCCGGCGGCGAGCCTTATGGCCGGCCATGTCTCGGCCGGCACGCATCTGGCCTGCATGGGGACGGATCCGAAGGGCAAGCAGGAGGTCGAGCCGGCGCTGGTCGCGGGGGCATCGGTCTTCACCGACGAAGTGGCGCAGTCTGTTTCGATTGGCGAGGCGCAGCATGCGGTGGGGACGGGGCTGCTTGATGCCAGCTCTATCGTGCCGATTGGCGAGGTGCTGATCGGCAGGCATCCGGGGCGGCGGTCGGCGGACGAGATCACGCTTTTCGACGGGACGGGGGTAGGGCTGCAGGACCTGGCGGTGGCGTCTGTCGCGGTGGCGCGGGCGCGGGAGCGGGGCCTTGGGGTTGAGGTCTAGGCGTTGGTCTTCCGGATTGTAACGGGCACAAGTTTTGATCAAATCCCTGTTGATGCTGTGACAAACCCATGCTCTGACTGAAGAAATCGGTTCAGGAGGGCGGGCGTGCGGGTCTTCATCAACGGCTTCGGGCGGATCGGGCGGTCGGTTCTGCGGGCCTATCTGCAGTCGCCTGATCGTTGGGGCGGGCTGGAGATCGTCGGGATCAACGACATCGCGGCGGCGGAGATGTGCGCCTATCTCTTTGAATACGACAGCGTCTTCGGGCCCTGGCGGGGTGTGGTGGCGCTGGAGGGTGGGGCGCTGGTCGTGGATGGGCGGGCGATCGCTTTGCACCGGGTTTCGGACCTGTCGGGGCTGGACCTGACGGGGGTCGACCTGGTGATGGAGTGCACCGGGCGGGAGGTGGCGGAGCGGGGGTTGGCTGCGGGGGCCAGGCGGGTGCTGATCTCGGGGCCGTCGTCGGCGGCGGAGGTGACGGTGGTGCTGGGGGCGAACGAGGGTGTGCTGGGGGATCAGAGGATCGTGTCGAACGCGTCCTGCACGACCAACGCTTTGGCCCCCTTGGCGCGGTTGATCCATGAGCGGTGGGGGATTGTGACGGGGTCGATGACG
>NZ_JBOFBI010000181.1:0-25626 GCF_051645465.1 Tabrizicola sp.
GTCTCCAACCTGCGGGTCGAGACGATTGCCCGCGCCGTGCTGCCCTTCCTCGCGGTCGAAATCCTGGTGATCCTCATAATCACCTACATCCCCGCGATTTCGCTGACCCTGCCCCGCCTGGCAGGTTTCGTGGACTGACCCCAGACCCTGAACTTCACACAAACGGGAGGAACCATGTTCAGATCGACCCTTAAATCCCTGGCCTTGACCGCGCTTCTGGCGGGCACGACCGGAGCAGCTTTCGCGCAAGAGATCATGCTGCGCGCCACGGCCAACTCGAACGAACAGGACGAAGACTACGACGGCCTCGTCGTGTTCAAGAACTATGTCGAGAACGCCTCGAACGGCGCCATCGGCGTGGAAATCTTCATGGGCACCCAGCTTTGCGCCAAGGGCGACGAATGCCTGGCTGGGGTGGCCGACGGTACGATCGACGTCTACGTCTCGACCAGCGGCGGCGTGGCTGGCCTTTTCCCCTACGTCCAGGTCCTTGATCTGCCCTATCTGATGAACGACGACCGTGTCGCCGAAGAAGTCCTGACCAACACCGACTTCACCGCCAAACTGCGCGCCATGGCGCTAGCGGACAGCGGCGACACCATCCGGCTGATGACGATCGGCAACACCGGCGGCTGGCGGAACTACGCCAACACCAAGAAGCGCATCGCAGCACCCGCCGACCTTGCCGGCCTCAAGATGCGCACCGTCCCGGCCGACCTGCCGCAAACGCTCGCCACCACGCTCGGCGCCTCGCCGACCCCGATCCCGTGGCCCGAGCTCTTCACCTCGCTGCAGACCGGCGTGGTGGAAGGCACCGCCAACGGCATCACCGACATCATGTCGATGAAGTTCACCGATGCGGGCATCAAGTATCTCACACTCGACGGCCACAGCTACATGGGGGCCTTCTGGTGGATGAGCAACAACCGCTTCAAGTCGTTGACGCCGGAACAGCAGCAGATCGTGGCTGACGGTTTCGCCGCCCTTCAGCAGGCAACCTTCGCCTCGCCCAAGCGCAAAGAGATCCAGGCCTATGCCGACTTCCGCGCCGCAGGGGGCGAGATCTATGTGCCCACCGCCGATGAAAAGGCCGCCTTCAAGGCCGCTGTTGCTCCTGTCTTCGACTGGTTCAAAGCCAACGTCAAAGGCGGACCGGAAGTGCTGGATACCTTCATGGCGGCAGTCACGGCAGCAGAAACCGCTGTCGCCGCAGACAGAGCGGCCGAGTTGAACTGACCTCCCCAGTTCCGGACGCTCAAGAATGGCCCCGCGCATCCCCTGCGGGGCCATTTTCCTTAAGCCAGCACGCCGCTCTTTCACGCTTTGACGCTGCGTTGACGCAGCCCATGTCTGATCCATCCGTCCACCGCAGATCACCCGCCGACAGCTGGCGGCGATCCGCCGGACAACGAGCCGAGGACGTGCTTGACCGCTTGGGGAAGGATCGAGTCACATGGCGCCATCCAAACCGATGATCCAGGCCCGCGGCGGTGCGCCCCCTTTTGCGCGCGACCCCTCCAGACGATTGACTGCACCTCTTTTGACCGGGAAAGGCTAAGGCCCATGGCACAGTCGAACAAATCCAATAAATCCAACAAGTCGAACAAATCCAACAAGTCGAACAAGTCCGGCACCGACGACGATGAACTGTCGATGCTTGGCGACGGATCGTCGCTGACGCTCAGTTCGGCGTTGCAGTCAGCGATGCTGGCGATGAATGGCAAGCCCGTGGCCATTACTCCCAAAGCTCTGGTCCGCCCAACCGAGGACACGCTTTTCCGCCGACTGAATGACCGCCACCGTCTGCATCTCCTGGTGCGCGACCTGCTTGCCGGCGTCTCGGTTACGCCCGGGCCATTTGATCCGGACGACCGCTCGGCGACGCTCGAGGTCGACGGGCCCGATTGGCTGACCCTGCAGCTTCTGACAGGACCAGCAACGCTGGCCTTCTGGCAGCGCCAGGTCGACCATGTCCGCAATCAGAAGTGGCACCGCGAAGAACGTCTGCCCGAGATCGTCCTGCAGCAGACCGACATCGTCAGTTTCCTCGCACTTGCCGTCCCGACCCCGCCCGAGACACGGCGCTGGATTCTGGTCCTGCTCGATGCCGTGCAGGAGGTTGCCTTCCGCATCGCGACCGAGATGAAGGCCATCTTCCAGATGAACCGCCCCGAGGCGGTGGCCAACGATCTGGCGCCGATCATCCAGACCCCCGGCCACAGCTCCTTCCCCAGCGGCCACGCGACCGAGGCCTTTGCAGCCGCCGCCGTCCTTGGGGCGCTTTACCCCTCGCGGCTTCAGAACCTTCGCCGTCTGGCAGCCCGGATCGCTGCCAATCGTGGCTTTGCGGGCGTGCATTTCCCCGTCGACCATATCGGCGGGGCCTTGCTAGGCGACATGCTCGGCGCGTTGGTCGTGAAGCGGGTCTTCGGGAAGGACATCCACACGTCAGGCCTTGGATTGCCTCTCAAGTTCATCGCCGGGGAGGACCCGCCGGGCACGGCATTGGACACTCTGGACCTGCGTGAGATCGAGGCCTACGGGCATACCAACCGGGTTGTGCACATGCCTGCAACCTCGGTCTGTACTCCGTCGACAATCGGAGCCTTGCCGCCGGGGAATCTGACGCGGCTGGCAAAGTTGGTCGCTGGTGAAGTACTGGGCGATGGTTCCACAGCCGGGGGCTGGGAATGACCATCCCCCTAAGCTTCGCACCCCTCGCCCGGATCGAACAGGACATCGCCGCGCTCCTGCCGTGGAACTACCTGCCCGCTGCTCTTCCCGCTATTGCCGGGTTGCGAAAGATCGCCGGGCAGGCGGACGCCGCTGGGCTGCCGGAAACTCAGGGGCGATATGTGTTCACCTTTGCGCCCAGATCGGAGCCCAGATCGGAGCGCCGAGATAGCGTGAGCATCTTCTTTGCCAGCAATGCGGTACTAAGCGACCCGGTCGAGCTGGTGAGCCTGCTTAACCCGAACAAGCCCGACTCGACCAAACCCTACTCGACCCAAACCGAATCCGCCCAAAGAGACTCCGCCCAAAGAGAGTCGGGCCTAACAGCGTCAGCCGAACCCGCGACATCCGAACGTCTGTTCCTGGGGCCGCCGACCAATCTGGCGCAAGAAGGCATGTTACCAAGCACATTGGAATTCAAGCCAGGCTCGGACATTGACCTGGACCGCATCAAGCGCATCGCGGTGATTATCGACGCCGGTATCGCCTTCTGGGACCCGGCCTTCCGGGACGGCGGCCAGTCGCGGTTCCGCGAGATGGTCTATCTCGATTTCGACGGGCCAACGATCGGCAAGGATGTTGCCGAGCGGTTGTCCAAAAAAGACATCGAAGACCGTTGCCTTCTGGCGGACACCGAGGGCCAGCACGCCGTGCTTGCCAAGCTTGGCAACGACTTTCCGAACAGCTTCTTTGGCGCGAACGGCGGCGCCCACACCGATGCGGGATGGCACGGCACCGGTGTGGCCGATCTTCTGGCCGGGGGGGAGTATCCTGACGGGGACGACTTCGCGCTGTACGGGATCGAGCTGCCGATGGCAGTACTCAGGGACCATGACGGGGACAGTCTTTCGGCGGTCCTGACACTGACCGTCGAAGTAATCCTTGGCATCACCGAGGCCAAGGGTTTGTCCAATCTACCGATGGTGATCGTGCTGCCCTTCGGCTTCGTCGCGGGGCCGCAGGATGGAACCCATCCCGTGGCCCAGGCGATGGCAGAGCTCTTGAACCGGCGACAGCAGATCAGTTTTGTCGTGCCCACTGGAAACCACCTGCAGGACCGTTGCGCCGCGCTGATCGACCCGGTTGAGGCACCGGGGCCTGTGACCTGGCGCCTGCCGCCGGATGACTTCTCGCCCAACTCGGTGGATATCGTCCTGAAGGGAACCAAGCCCGGCCCCCGCACGCTTGGCCTTGCCCTGCCGGGGCAGGCGCCGGTCTTCGTTCCGCTGGAGATCAACCGGCCCATGGCGATCCTCTATGGGACGGACATCATCGGCGCGGTCACCCGGCGACCGGACACGACAACATCGGCGATGATACGGCTGGCACTGCTGGGCACGGGTGTGAACAACGACGGCCGACCACCTGCTCCGGCGGGGGACTGGGAGATCTGGGTCGGGGCTGGCGAGCGGGCCGAGCTTTGCTGCCTGCGCGACGATCGGGACCCCGTCGCCGATGAGGCCCATCCCCACCGCGGCGCTGTCTTCGTGGATCTCCAATACCGCGACGCTGACTTCACGGGCGCGCCCTTGCAGGACGACGTCGGCGACGGGAATGTGCGGCGGCTGGGGACGATCTCGGTTCTGGCGACCACGCCCGGCGCCGTGCCGGTCGGGGCGCTGGAGAGGTTCGGGCTTGGCCCGGAGCAGCCCGCCGTCTACTCGGGGCGGCCACGGAACGGGGCGCTGCCGCCGCAGGCCGAGCTGGTCGATGACGGCTGGCAGATGCGGGGTCGCGAGTGTGCCGCGAAAGGGACGCCGCAGAGGACCCGCATGTCCGGCACCTCGGCCGCCGCGGGGCTGCATGGACGGAAGCTTCTGGGCATTCCCCCACGGCCTCTGGATCAGATCGACCCGGGCCCCTGACAGGGGACATAAAGTGACCCACGGTGGGACAAGTGAATAGGCTGTTGTTTCTGAAGTACTATTAGTGCCGTTCATGCTTTGTTAAGCAGAATCCGGGGCTGCCTCAGCCTAGGCGCGTGCGGAGCTTTTCGACAAGGCCCAGGGCGCGAAGCGTGTCTACCGGGTAGTCGGGTTGCGTCAGGAACCGGGGCTCGAAGTCGGGCTCGAGGCGTCGGAGGCGGCCTGTATAGGTCTGGCTGTCCTCTGGCCGATCCAGAAGCAGCGACAAGGCCACCAGATAGCGCAGCGCGGGGCGGTAGAAGGGCATCTTGCCGTGGCAATCCGCCGCCGCATCCCGCGCCGCTTCAAGCCGCCCGACGGACAGCGCCGAAAGACAGGCCTGCATGTCCCAGTTGAAGCTGTGCGCCAACCCCTCGGCCGCACGGCGGGCGCGGGTGGCCAGGGCATCGGCCTCTTCGTAGTTGCCGCGCATGATCATCGACTGACACAGCGCATCCAGCGCGTAGGGGTTCTGATCGCCTTTCTCGACAGCCCGGAGCGCAAGGTAATGGGCAGCCTCCAGATCACCCGAAACCTTCAGCTTCACCTGCGAGGCCAGCGCCAGCACCACCGGATGGTCCCCCAGTTCCTGCAGCGCTTCATCCGCGAAATTCAGCGCCTCGCGCGCGTAGGACTGGTCGCGGAATTCCAGCGCCCAGGTCAGCCGCACGAAGCTTCGCCAGGCCAGGGCCAGGCCATGGGTGTCGCCGGTGGACGCAGTGGCCAGAAGCTCATCCGCCTTGGCCAGACGGCTGCGGTCGAATTCGTAGATGCGCTGGATGGCGCGGTTCAACGCCGTCAGAGACTTCAGCGCAGGCTGAGTTGCAGCGATATCGCAGACGGCCTGCACGCTGCGGTTCACCACCCGTGTGGCGCTATCCGATTCCCAGACATTCTGGACGGGCCCGTGCAGCTGCAGCCGCCCAGCCCAGCCCAGGCGACGGGACGGTGCGCTGAGGACCTGGACCAGCGCATGGATCGCCTCGCCCTCGGCATAGGATTCGATCTCGATGATGGCGACCGCATGTTCGGGAAGGACGGCACTCGAATCCTCGGACTGCACCACATCGAAGCCCTGCAGAAGCACAAGCTCGCCGCCGATTCGCTGGGCGAACCCCCGCAGAAGGAAGGCCGCCCGCTCTCCGCCTGCGCGGGACCGCTGGTAGATCACCACCGCTGGCCGCTGCGTAGCAGCCTGCGGAACGAAAGGTGCCGGTGCCTGCGCCTTGATCTCTCGCGACTGGCGCTGGTCGCGCAGCCAGTCGACAAACTCCGGATCGCGCACGTCCAGATCATCGAGAAGCTCGCCTTCACCGCGGTCCTCGACCTCGGCCTCGGGCGCGATCCAGATCGTCGTGCGATCCGACATCAGCCGGTCCCTGGCCGGGCCAAGCGTCTTGCGCAGGTTTGACAGCGCCTGTCGGCAACTGCCCGAGGCCTGGTCAGCCTCGCGGTCGCTCCAGAGCTTATCCTGAAGCCAGACCCGCGTGCGCCGCTGGCCAGGCGACATAAGCAGAAGCGCAAGCAGCGCCCGCTCTTTCATGCCCTTTGGAGTTACATCCGACCCGTCCTCGGCGATCACTCGGAACGGGCCATCCAGTCGAGCGCGCATTGCGTTGGTCTTTCGCCACGGGTCGCGTCCGAAGATGCTCCCCTACCCCAGCAGCCCGACCAGTATGGCCTTGGCTGACGCAGCGTCAAGGAGCGGTTCGATCCTCGTCTCTGCAACATGCCATAGCGGCGGCTTCTTTCGAGCCTCGGGATCAGACCTTTCGCTTTGCCTTTTCCATGATGACTTTGGGTGCAGGCGGCCCCGTGGTCGCAGCCGCGACAGTCAGAATCGCAAGAAGCATCAGCGCGGCACCCAGAAGCACGGCCTGACCGGGCCGTTCGCCCAGAAACAGGATACCACCCGCAGCGCCGAAGAGGCTTTCGGCAGCGACAAGCACCGAGGCGACCGAGGCCGAGACCCGCGCTTGTGCGGCGACCGTCAAAAGGAAGGCCAGCGCGGTGGAGAAGACGCCAAGATAAAGCACCTCTGGCAGCGCGCCATAGGGCAGGGGCGTACCCTCTGGCCAGGCCGAAACGGCAAGCGGAAGCGCCAAGGCCATAGTGAGCATGCAATGGACCAGCGTCGTTGCGACCGGTCTGCCGTGGCGCTTGGCATGACGTTCCAGCGTCACGGCCCAGCAGGCATAGGCCAGCGCCGACAGAAGGCAGAGAAGATCGCCAGGATTGACCCTGGCAAGCGAGCTTGTGGCCCCGCTCATCACCAATGCGCCCGCAAACATCAGCCCGGCGGCAAGCGCAATGGCCCGGCCCGGCGGTTCGCGGAACAGGACGAACGCGAGGACTGGCGTCAGCACGCAGGCTGCGTTGACCAGAAAGCTCGCGTTGGTGACGGTTGCGGTCTGATAGCCGAACTGTTGCAGCGCCAGCCCAAGGGCGAAGAAGCCCGAGGGGATCAGGCTGCTTGGCAACCAGTATGCCGCCTTGGGCCGTCGCGCCTCGCGCAGGGCAAACGGCAGAAGGAACAGTGCCGCGACAAGGCAGCGGAGCGCGACGGCGGCCCAGGGGTCGATCTCTTGCAGCACTGTCTTGTTGGCGACGTTGCCCGAGCCCCAGAAGAAGGCGGCCAGAAGCAGCATCAAGACCGGGCGGGGCGCGCGCAGAAAGCCTATGGGCGCGGGCGGAAGGACCGAGATCATGAAAGGGCTCCGTGATCGAAATGAAACGATCCGAGGGGCCATTGGGCGAGAACTGCACCCGGCGTCGTGATCGCAGAGTGACGCTGCGTCACTTGCGTCATTCCAGCGCAATTGGGGGGGCTGTGGTGCCCTACTCGACCGCTTCCCGCATTCGGAACCGGGCGATCAGCCCTGCCAGTTCCGGGCGGCATGAGCCGCAGGAGGTGCCTGCGCCCAGTGCCTCACCCAGGGCGGGGACGGTAAGCGCGCGGCCGGTCTCGATCGCGTCGCGGATGGTGTTGAGCCCGACGTTGAGGCACGCGCAGACCGTTGGGCCGGGGTCGGGTGTGTCGGCCCTTGCCCGGCCGGCCAGCGCATCTTGCGCGCTGGTCGCACCCAGCCGCGCCGCCAGCTGGTCCCGTGCCAGCGCCAGCGGGGCAGGCCCGGCGAAAAGGGCTGCGAGAAGCCGCCCGTCACGGTGGAACGCGACCCGCGCCAGACCTTTGGCCTGGTCGATAACGGTTGCGACTTCGGCTTCGGGCAAGGTGAACAGTGAGCGGGCATAGGCCACCCAGTCCATGGGCGCAGTCTCTCCGGCCAGTTCGGCCCGCCAGCCTCCGGCGACCCTGGCCTTGGCCCAATAGGCGCAGTCGGGGCGGATGTCTTCTGTGCCCACTGCAAACCCGTGCCAGCCTGCCGCGAACTTGCGCAGGTCCACCCGCGCGCCCTTCAGGTCCGGCTGGCCCGAGACCGGATCGGGATTTGCCGCCACCAGCGCGTCGATCCGGGCCGAGGGCGCGGTCTCGCCCGTCCAATGCATCGGCGCGAAGGGCTGGCCGGGGGCGACCCGGTCGGTGATCAGCAGCCGCAGGATCGCCCGGCCGAGGGGGTTCGTGACCTCGACCAGATCGGCGGCCGCCAGCCCCAGCCGGTCGGCGTCGGTCGGGTGCAGCTCGAGGAACGGTTCCGCCAGATGGGCCGAGAGCCGCGGGCTTTTCGCCGTGCGGGTCATCGTGTGCCACTGGTCGCGGATGCGGCCGGTGTTCAGGCGGAAGGGGAGGTCGGCTGTCGGCATCGCCGGGGCGTGGACGGCGACCATCCGACCCTTGCCATCCGGCGTGTGGAACCGCCCGTCGCCAAAGAACCGCCCACCCCGCTGCCGGGCGTTTGCGGGCCAGGTGAACGGGTCAAGCGCGTCGTATTCGTTCTGCCCGATCTCGGCGTGATCCGAAATGTCGAAATCGCTGCCCAAAGCGCCCGCAACGCCCGACAGCGCGGCATGTTCGGCAAATACTTCAGCCGGGCTCTCCCAAGCGAAAGCCTGGCCCCACCCCATCCGGGCCGCGACCCCTGCAAGGATCCGCCAGTCGTCCCGCACCTGTCCCGGTGCGGGCAACACCGCCCGTTGACGGCTGATCCGGCGTTCGGAGTTGGTGACGGTTCCGTCCTTCTCGGCCCAGGCGGTGGCGGGCAAGAGGACATGCGCCAGCCGCGCGGTGTCCGTCGCGGCGGTGACGTCCTGCACCACGACAAAGGCGCAAGCCTCCAGCGCCTTGGCCACAAGATCGGCCTCGGGCATCGACACGACCGGGTTTGTATGGATGATCCAGATCGCCCTGATCCGCCCATCCGCAACCGCGCGGAACATGTCGACCGCCTTCAGCCCCGGTTTCCCGGCCATCGCGGGGGACCGCCAGAACCCCTGCACCGCTTCCCGGTGCGCCTCGTCCTCGATCGACAGATGGCAGGCGAGCATGTTGGCCAGCCCGCCCACCTCACGGCCCCCCATCGCGTTCGGCTGGCCGGTCACGCTGAACGGTCCCATCCCAGGCTTCCCGATCCGGCCTGTGGCCAGATGGCAGTTCAGGATCGCGTTGACCTTGTCGGTCCCGAAGGCCGACTGGTTGACGCCCTGGCTGTAGACCGTGACCACCCTTTCAGTGCCGCACCAGAGGTCGATAAACGCCCGCAAGTCAGCAGTCGAGACCCCCGCGCCTGCCGGATCGCTCGCACGGGCCGTCGCAAAGGCCGCCTCGGCCCCCGTGACATGGTCCAGAAACGCCAGATCGGCGCAGCCCCTCGCCTCGATCTCGGCCAGCAGCGCGTTGAAAAGGGCGATATCCCCTCCCGGAGCAATCGGCAGATGCAGGTCGGCAATTTCGCAGGTCGCTGTCCGCCGGGGGTCAACGACAACGACCTTCAGCGAAGGCCGCGCCGCCTTTGCCACCGCGAGGCGTTGGAAGAGGACCGGATGGCACCAGGCGAGGTTCGAGCCGACCAGGACCACCAGATCGGCCAGTTCCAGATCCTCGTACTGCCCCGGCACGGTGTCGGTGCCAAATGCCCGCCGATGCCCCGCCACCGACGACGCCATGCAGAGCCGCGAATTGGTGTCGATGTTCGCCGTGCCCCAGAACCCTTTCGCCAGCTTATTGGCGACATAGTAGTCCTCGGTCAGCAACTGCCCCGAGACATAAAGCGCCACCGAGTCCGGCCCGTGCTCGGCAATCGTCCGGGCGAAGCGCTTGGCCACCACGTCCAAAGCGGCGTCCCAGCCCACCTCCTGCCCAAAGACCCTTGGGGCCAAAAGCCGCCCCTCCAGCCCCAAAGTCTCGCCCAAAGCCGAGCCCTTGGAGCAGAGCCGCCCGAAATTCGCCGAATGCTCCGGGTCACCCTTTACCGACAGTCCCCCAACCCCGTCCGGCGTCAGGATCACGCCACAGCCCACCCCGCAGTAGGGGCAGGTAGAGCGGACAGCCCCCTCTCCCCCACGGGGGAGAGGGTTGGGGTGAGGGGCATTCATGCCGCCGACCGCCGCCGCAGGAATGTGGCATCCAGGAACACCCGACCGCCCTCGGTGCGTGCCGCAAAGGTCCGCACCTGGCCTTCGTCGGCCCCCTGCGCGTGCCCCGTTGCCAGATCGAAGACCCAGGCATGCAGCGGGCAGGTGACCTGCGTGCCATGGACGATCCCCTCGCTTAAAGGCCCACCCTTGTGCGGGCAGCGATCCTCGAGCGCGAAGACCTGATCGTCAGCCGTGCGAAAGACTGCGACGCAACCGGCGTGGGTCTTGATCACCCGCGCACCCTGCCGGGGAATGTCCTCCAGCGCGGCGATGTCGATCATGGCGCTCATTCCGCGGCCTCCAGCGACAGGTCGGCCAGCGGCGCCCACTGCGCCCGCTCTGTGGGGGCAGAAAGCTCGGCCCACGGGTCGCTCTGGTAGATCGACTGGCTGATCCGGAACCGTTCGACCAGCGCCGCGCGGGTCTCAAGGTCGGATACTTGCGCCTTGCACCAGTCAAGGCCGACCTTCGCCACCCATTTGTAGACGCGGTGCAAGTAGCGAGCATTCTCGCGGTAAAGCTGGACGAAGGCCGCGATGACCTCCATCGCCTCCTCCTCGGTCGGGACGGTGATCAGAAGCTCGGTCTCCTTCACATCCATCCCCGCGGCCCCGGCAACGCTGACCTGATAGCCGGAGTCCACGCAGACAACGCCCACATCCTTGCATGTGGCTTCCGCGCAGTTCCTTGGGCAGCCAGAGACCGCCAGTTTCACCTTGGCAGGCGTCCACGATCCCCACAGAAGCTTCTCCAGCCTGATCCCCAGCCCCGTCGAATCCTGCGTGCCAAACCGGCAGAACTCGGACCCCACGCAGGTCTTCACCGTCCGAAGCCCCTTGGCATAGGCGTGGCCGCTGACCATCCCGGCGGCGTTGAGGTCCGCCCAGATCGCAGGCAGGTCCTCTTTCTTCACCCCCAGCAGGTCGATCCGCTGCCCGCCCGTGACCTTCACCATCGGCACGGCATAACGGTCCGCTGCATCCGCAATCGCCCGCAGCTCCGCCGGAGTCGTCACCCCGCCCCACATCCGGGGGACCACCGAATAGGTGCCGTCCTTCTGGATGTTGGCATGGTTCCTCTCGTTCACGAACCGCGACTGCCGGTCGTCCTTGTAGTCCAGCGGCCAATCCGAAATCAGGTAGTAGTTCAGCGCCGGACGGCAGCTTGCGCAGCCCCCGACCGTCTTCCACCCAAGTTCCTGCATCACCGCCGGGATGGACTTGAGGCAGGTAGACTTGATCATCCGCCGGACGTCTTCATGCGTGTGGTCGGTGCATTTGCACATGGCTGGGTTGGCGTTCGCCTTGAACCCATCACCCAGCGTCAGGGCCATCACCTTCTCGACCAACCCCGTGCAGGTCCCGCAGCTTGCACTTGCCTTGGTCGCCACCCGCACCGCATCGAGCGTCGCCGCGCCGCCTTCCACCGCCCGAACGATCTTCCCCTTGCAGACGCCGTTGCAGCCACAGATTTCCGCCTCAGGCGGCAAGGCTGCAACGGCTGCCAGAGGGTCCGCTTGGGCACCCCCCTGGAAGGCCGGGCCAAAGATGAGCGTCTCGCGGATGTCGCCGATGTCGTCGCCCGACTTGATCTTGTCGAAGAACCAGGCGCCGTCGGCGGTGTCGCCGTACATCACGGCTCCGACCAGCTTTTCTCCCTCCAGGACCAGCCGCTTGTAAACCCCCCGCCCCGGATCGCGGAACACGATGTCCTCGCGCCCCGGTGCGTCGGCGAAGTCGCCTGCGCTGAAAAGGTCGACGCCGGTCACCTTCAGCTTCGTCGCGGTCTGCACCGGACGGAACGCCGCCGCCTGCCCCATCAGGCTGGCCGCCAGAACCTTCGCCTGATCGTACAAAGGCGCCACCAGCCCAAAGAGCTGCTTTTCATGCTCGACACATTCCCCCAGCGCCCAGATCGCCCGGTCGCTGGTCTGCATCTGGTCATTCACGACGACCCCGCGCCCGACTTCTAGGTGCGCATCTGTTGCCAGTCGGACTTCCGGCCGGATACCCACCGCCATGCAGACGAGATCGGCGTCATAGATCGTGCCGTCTTCCAGAAGCACCGCCTCAACCCGGTCCGTACCAAGGATCGCCTTCGTCGCCCCCTTGCAGTGAATCCGGATGCCTCGGCGTTCGAGGTCCTTCTGCAGCAAATACCCGGCGGAGGGGTCCAGCTGCCGCTCCATCAAATGGCCCATCAGGTGGATCACCGTCACCTCGGCCCCCCGCGCAGCCATGCCCGCTGCGGCCTCCAGCCCCAGAAGACCGCCACCGATCACGACGGCCCTGGCACCGGGCTTCGAGGCCGCGATCATCGCGTTGGTGTCTTCCAGATCGCGGTAGGTGACAACGCCCGGCAGCTCCTTCCCCGCCACCGGAATCATGAACGGCGCCGACCCGGTCGCGATCACCAGCGCGTCGTAGGGGGTCTCACCTGCTTTCGAGACGACAACCTTCCGCTCGCGGTCGATCTTCGTCACATGCTCGCCGAACCGGCAGATCACCCCCTGCGCCGCATACCAGGAGTCATCATGGGTGATGATGTCCTCATAGGCCTTCTCGCCCGACAGGACCGGCGACAGCATCAGCCGGTTGTAATTCCCCCGCGGCTCACCGTTGAAGAGAGTGACCTGACCGGCAAACCCCGCATCGAAGAGATGCTCCAGCATCCGGCCCGAGGCCATTCCGGCCCCGATGACAACCAGCTTCATGCGCGAACCTCCGGCAACATTTGCTTAACCACGCCGCGGCTAGGCTTGGCAGCATGGAATTCGAGTGGGACGAGGCGAAGGATGCGGCGAATCGCGCAAAGCACGGGCTGTCGCTGGCTGACGCGGCGCGGCTGGATTGGGCGCATGCAAGGAGTGAGCCCGATCGAAGACATGACTATGGCGAGGATCGGCAGGTCGCTCTGGTCATGCTGGATGGTCGGCTCATGACCTGCGCCTTCACAATCCGCGGCGAGGTCTTGCGCATCATCTCGTTGAGAAAGAGCAACATTCGTGAGATAAGGCGTTATGGCGTACAAGGATCGTCCACCACTAACCAATGAAGATGGCGACGTCAGGGAGCTGACGGAGGCAGATCTCCTTTGGTTTGTAGATGCCCGTGATTTTGGGGGCTTCTGGGAAGCGCAGGCATTCGTGCAGGAGCGCGAGGCCTTCTTCAGTGCGGCAGAGGTGTGCGGGATCGAGCGCGATGTTTTCCTTCCGCTCTCACCTGGCAAGCCAGGCTTCCTTGAGCGTGCCGCCGAGATGCTTGAAGGGCTGGCCAAATCCGCCCGCCACGCCGCCGAATAACCCATCACGCGGCCTCCTTGCCTTTGTGGCTGTGCTCGTACTCCTCGAGAAAGCCCAGGATTTCGGCGCGGTAGTGCCAGTAGTCGGCATGGTCCAGAAGCGCCCGGCGGGTGCGGGGGCGGGGAAGTTTCACCTCGGTGATCTTGCCGATCGTCGCTTCCGGCCCGTTGGTCATCATCACCACGCGGTCGGCCAAGAGGATCGCCTCGTCCACGTCGTGCGTGACGCAGATCGCCGTGACTTGCGTGCGCGACCAGACCTCCATCAGGACTTCCTGCAGCTCCCAGCGGGTCAGGCTGTCGAGCATCCCGAAGGGTTCATCGAGCAACAGCAGCTTCGGGCTAAGAGCAAAGGCCCGCGCGATACCGACCCGCTGCCGCATCCCGTTCGACATCTCCGCCGCGGGTTTGTGCATGGCATCGGCGAGGCCCACGCGCTCGAGGTAGTATTCCACCACATCCTGCCGCTCGGCCTGGGTGGCCTTGGGGTAGACCCGGTCGACGCCAATGGCGACGTTCTCCCGCGCGGTCAGCCAGGGGAAAAGGCTGGGCGACTGGAAGACCACCGCCCGCTCTGGATCGGCGCCTTCCACGTGCAGACCGTCCAGCTTGATTGCGCCTTTTGAGATGTCGTTCAGCCCCGCCGCCATGGTCAGGACGGTGGACTTGCCGCAGCCGGAATGACCGATGAGGGAGACGAACTCGCCCTTCTTCAGGGTCAGGTTGAAGTCCTTCACCACGGTCAGCGGGCCCTTTGGCGTCGGGTAGACCTTGTGGAGTTGCGAGAAGTGCAGGTAGCGGTCGTCGGTAAAGCTCTTCGCCGCCTCGGCATAGGCGCGGGGGAGGGCGTGGCGCGGGGTGACGGAGGGAAGCGTGCGGGTGCCTTCGACCTTGCTCTGGATGCCCACGTCCATCAGGTAGGCGGTGACATCGGCCCTGAGCGACTTGAAGACCGGGTCGTCGTTCATCGCAGCACGGTCACGCGGACGGGGCAGTGCGACGGGGAACATCGCGCCCAGCGTCCCGTCAGGGTTCAGGCAGACGATCCGGTCGGCCAGCACCAGCGCCTCGTCGACGTCGTTGGTGATCAATACCACCGTCCGCTTCTCGGCGGCCCAGATCGCCTCGATCTCGCTTGCCACATTCGCCCGCGTCAGCGCGTCCAGCGCCGAGAGCGGCTCGTCCATCAGCAGGACCTCCGGCTGCATCGCCAGCGCGCGAGCCACGGCGACCCGCTGGCGCATTCCGCCGGACAGCTCCGCCGGACGGCGATCCGCCGCATGGGACAGCCCAACCATCGTGATATACTTCGACACCAGCGCGGCGCGCTCGGCCTTGTTACCCTTCGATACCGCGTCGACCGCGAGGCCGATGTTCCCCGCCACCGTCAGCCAGGGCATCAGCGCGTAGGACTGGAACACCAGCCCCCGCTCTGGCCCCGGCCCGGTGACCGGCGCACCTCGGAACAGAACCTGCCCCGCATCCGGCATTTCCAGCCCGGCCATCAGGTTGATCAGCGTCGTCTTGCCGGTACCGGAGAAGCCCAAAACCGCCAGGAACTCGCCCTCTTCGACGCTCAGGTCCAGCCGTTTCAGCACCGGCGCGCCGTAACCCTTGGAGACGCCCTTCAGTTCAAGAATGCCCATGACGTCACCGCTTTCCGGAGAAGGTGAAGGCTTGCTGGAGCGCGAACATCACCCGGTCCAGCAGGAAGCCGATGATCCCGATGGTGAGAACCGCCACCATGATCCGCGCGAGCGATTCCGAACTGCCGTTCTGGAATTCATCCCAGACGAACTTCCCAAGGCCGGGGTTCTGCGCCAGCATTTCAGCTGCGATCAGCACCATCCAGCCCACGCCCAGCGACAACCGCAACCCGGTGAAGATCAGCGGCAGCGCTGACGGCAGCACCAACCGGGTGATCTTGGTCCAGGTCGTCAGCTTCAGCACACGGCCAACGTTCACCAGGTCCTTGTCAATCGACGCCACGCCCAAAGCCGTGTTGATCAGCGTCGGCCAAAGCGAACACAAGGTCACCGTCACTGCCGAGATCACAAAGCTCTTGGACATGCCGCCTTCGCCCACATAGACGGCGGAAACGACCATCGTCACGATGGGCAGCCAGGCCAAAGGCGAGACGGGTTTGAAGATCTGCACCAAGGGGTTCAGCGCCGCATTGGCCGTGGCCGACATGCCGGACAGGATGCCCAAAGGCACCGCTACCAGCGTTGCCAGAAGGAAGCCGAAGAACACGGTCTGGATCGATGTGAATATCTGTTCATAATAGGTCGGTTTGCCGGTATAGGTGCGATCCTTCACCTCATCGGCCTTGCCTTCGGCAATCAGGGCCGCGTTCTTCTCCGCCTGCTTGGCATAGAACGCGGCCTCTTTCTCGCCCTCGGCCAGTGCATCGGCATGAAGCACACCCACCTGCTCCCACACCTGCGCAGGGCCAGGGATCGCCCCCAGCGAGGTGACCACCTTCGGCGCAGCCCAGGCCCACAGCATCAGGAACACCAGGATCGCCAGCACCGGCACCACGGCCAGCCGCCATAGGTCCGCCAACTGCGCCTTCGGGTTCTCGCCCGAGGCAAGGCGCAGGATCGGGGTCAGCCAGCCAAAGCCCAAGACCCGGAACCACGGGTCGGCCTTGCCGATGAAAGCGGGAAACCGCGTCGGCCCCTTCTGAGGGGCCGGGGGTTTCATCGTCACGGCGGGGTCGAGCATTGTCATCCTCGCCCCCTCAATTCGTCACTTCGCCGCCGACGACCGTCTGGTCGCCCTTCAGCCCGATCGCCAGGCTGTCGATGTAGGCGTTCGGAGCTTTCCCGTCGTAAGCCACGCCGTCGATGAAGTCCGACACCGGCTCGCGGTAGCCATCTTCGTCGAAGTCGAACATGTCGGCGGTCGCCTTGCCTTCGGCGATCAGCGCCTCGGCGGCCAGCTTGTAGATGTCGGGCTTGTAGACCGACTTCGCCGTCTCGTCGTACCAGCTGTCGGGCTGAGCCTCGGCGATCTGGCCCCAGCGGCGCATCTGGGTGAGGTACCAGACCGCGTCAGAGTAGTAGGGGAAGGTCGCGTTGTAGCGGAAGAAGACGTTGAAGTCGGGGGCGGCGCGCTTGTCGCCGGGCTCGAACTCAAACGTCCCGGTCATCGAGTTCGCGATCACCGCCGCATCGGCACCCACGTATTCGGCGCGGGCGAGGATCTCCACCGCTTCCGCCCGGTTGGCGTTGTCGTTCTCGTCCAGCCAGATCGCCGCGCGGATCAGAGCCTTGGTCAGCGCCAGCGTTGTCCGCGGGTTCTGTTCCACGAACTCGGCGGTCAGGCCGAAGACCTTCTCGGGGTTGTTCTTCCAGATGTCGTAGTCGGTCACGACCGGCACGCCGATGCCCTTGGCGACCGCCGCCTGGTTCCAGGGCTCGCCCACCGAGTAGCCAAGGATCGTCCCGGCCTCCAGCGTTGCGGGCATCTGCGGGGGCGGGGTGACCGAGATCAGCACCTCGCCGCCGATCTGGCCCGAGACATCATCGGGCGAATAGAGCCCAGGGTTGATCCCCCCTGCCGCCAGCCAGTAGCGCAGTTCGTAGTTGTGGGTCGAAACGGGGAAGACCATGCCGAGGTTGAAGGGCGTGCCCTCAGCTGCGTAGGCCTCGACCACCGGCTTCAGCGCGTCTGCGGTGATCGGATGCACGGGCTTGCCATCCGCGTCCAGCTTGACGTGCGGCTTCATGTCCTCCCACACCGCGTTCGACACGGTGATCGCATTGCCGTTCAGGTCCATCGAGAACGGCGTGACGAGCGCCGCCTTGGTGCCATACCCGATCGAGGCCGCAATCGGCTGACCGGCCAACATATGCGCCCCGTCAAGCTCGCCCGAGACGACGCCGTCCAAGAGGACCTTCCAGTTCGACTGGGCGACGAGGGTGACGGAAAGACCCTCCTCCTCGAAGAACCCCTTCTCCTTGGCAATCGCCAGCGGGGCCATGTCGGTCAGCTTGATGAAACCAAGCGTCAGCTCGTCCTTCTCGATGCCAGGCGTCTCGGCAAAGGCGGGGAGGCTGAGGGCGGTGGTCATCAGAACGGCGGTCAGTCGCATCATGGTTTCGGTTCCTCGTGGCCCGGTCGCGGGCGTTGAAACGGAAAAAGCCGCAGGACCCTTCGTCATTATGACGATGGATCGAGCGGCACTGCTCGGCTTTCCCATTGGCGGGGATAGGCGCGGTTGAGACGTCGTTGTCTCGGCGCTTGAGGTCAGAGTGCCACGCTGCATCGCGGCGTCAAGCGTGGGTTGGCTTGGCAAGGCGCAATGGAGCCATATTTTTCCGATGCCGCGGCGCAGCGCTCAAAATTTCATCACGCGGGCAGGCCGGGGTCGAAGACCTGTGCATCATAAAAGCGGTCCGGCGGTAGAATCAGCTTCCCGCGGGAGGACGCGACCGGAGTCGGCTGGGCCAGCGACCCTTCCACCTTGGCGCTGGCAGCGGGCAGGTCGGCCCCCGCTGGGCCCAGATGCAACCGGTAAAGATCGCTGCGGAACACCGCCGCCGCCGTGTCCTGTGCAGCCACCGGATCAAGCCCATGCCGCGCCGCCAGCCGCGCCCCGATCCAGGCCGCCTGACTGCGCCAGGGGAACCCCGCCGCCCCGTCGTGGAAACGCAGGAACCCCGGCACTTGCCGCTCCATGCCATCCGGAGAGATCACCAGCCGCCCGGTCAGGCTGCGTTCGATGACTTCGGCCGAAACCCCCAGCCGCCCGGGCACAGCCAGAATCTCGCTTGCGACCGAAAGGTTCGCCCGCTGCCCCAGCCAGCGCGCCGCGCGCCAGATCGCCCGGATCAGCTGCCCTGACAGGTCCGGCTCCGCCTCGGCCCAGCCCGCCCGCGCCGCCAGCACCTTTTCCGGCGCCGCCGCCCAGATGGCCGAGGTGGGCAAGAGAAGCACCCCAGCCCCCCGGTCCACCGCCACCGATCCGCGCGGCTCACCTACGCAGAAGGCATCTACCTCACCCGCCGCCAACGCATCCGGCATCACGGGCGGGGGAACAGTGACGATCTCCAGGCCCTCGGGCAGCGGGCGGCCCAGCCCCTCCAGCCAGTAGCGGACCAGTTCATGATGCATCGAAAAGGCGAAAGGCACCCCGATCCTGAGGCCCGGTCCCGCCACCGCCAGCAATGCCTCGCCCGCAGCCCGCGCGTCGTCCAGACCAAAGCCATGCCCCGCCTCCCGCAACCGCGACGCCAGGCCCAAAGACAGGCCGAAGACATTGCCGCCAAGGTTCAGGACCGACAGCACCTCAAGCCGCGCCGGTCCCCCCAGTCCCAAGGCAAGAGCCACCGGCACCGGCGCCAGCATCTGCGCCGCCGCAACCTCGCCCCGCGCCAGAAGGTCCCGCAGGGCCGCCCAGCTTGGCGCCGACACCAGCTCCAGCGTCAGCCCCTCTTCTTCGGCAAAGCCCATGGCCCCCGCGACGATCAACGGAGCCGCATCGACCAACGGCAGGAAGCCCAGGCGCAGCACCGTCATTTCAGCAGCTCCGCCGCCGTGACCAGCGCCTGCGCGACATCGGCGACCTTGCGGCCCTGGTCCATCGCGGTCTTCCGCATCAGCGCATAGGCCTCGTCCTCGCCGATCCGCTTGGCGCGCATCAGGATGCCCTTGGCCCGGTCGATCACCTTGCGCTCTTCCAGCGCGCGGCGGGTCTCGGCCAGCTCCACCCGCATCTTCTGCATCATGTGGAACCGGGCGATGGCCGCATCCAGCACCGGCTTGATCCGGTCGCCCCGGAGGCCCGCCACCACATAGGCCGATACGCCCGCCTCGATCGCCGCCTTCGTCAGCGCCCCGTCGCTTTCATCGACAAACATCGCCACCGGCCGCTGCATCGGCGCCGAAGCCAAGGTCAGCTCCTCCAGCGCATCGCGAGACGGGTTGCCGGCGTCGATCAGCACCAGGTCGGGATTCCGCTCGGCGATCCGGCGGGCCAGGCCGATCTCCTCGCCGATGACCAGAACATCCATCTCGCCCGCCTCGCGCAGGCCATCGACAATGGTCAGCGCCCGGTCCCGGTCCTTTTCCACGACGATGATCGACAGGCGTTTGGTCATGGCTTCGGGGGATCACTCGGCGAGTGCCGCTGCAAGCCGTCACATCGCGGCAAACCCTCGCCCGTGCCCTATCGCCATAAAATGAGGCAGACCGCCCATGGTTTGCCCGTCTCTCGAACAGTGGAAGCTTTCCCGACGATGATCAGGCCCGGGGCCGCGGGCAGCGCTTCGGTTGTTCAGACCTGCATGTCGAACCCGCGAGGCAGCCCCTTCCGTTGCTCGTATACAAATGATACCGAGCCTCGCCATGACCACCTCCCGCAACCCCGTCAAAGGCATCTGGCTGATGGTCGCCGCCGTCGCCGCCTTTGCGGCGCAGGACGGGTTTTCCCGGCACCTTGCTGGCGAATACAACACGCTCATGATCATCATGATCCGCTACTGGGCCTTCGCGGGTTTCGTGGTCCTCCTGGCCCTCCGCCGCCCCGAAGGACCAAGGGCCGCGATCCGTTCCAACCGCCTTCCGGCCCACCTGATCCGCTCCTGCCTTCTCGTGGCCGAGATCTGCCTGATCGTCTGGGGCTACACCCTGATTGGCCTGATCGAAAGCCATGCCGTCTTTGCCGTCTGCCCGCTTCTGATCGTCGCCCTTTCAGGCCCGATCCTGGGTGAGCGGATCAGCTGGCAACGCTGGGCCGCGGTCGGGGCAGGGATGCTTGGCGTCCTGATCATCCTGCGCCCCGGCGTGGGAGTCTTCTCCTGGCCTGCGCTCCTGCCGCTTGCCGCGGCCTTCCTCTTCGCGCTTTACTCCGTCCTGACCCGCCTCACCACGCGGGACGAGCCGACCTTCCCCGCCTTCTTCTGGCCCGGAGCGATCGGGGCCGTCCTGATGACCGGCCTCGGCCTGCCGCATCTGGAACCCATGCTGCCGCAGGACATGGCCTTCCTCGCCTTCTACTGCGCGCTGTCGATCCTGTCGCACTGGCTGCTTTTGCAGTGCTACGAACAGATCGAGGCGGCCCGCGTGCAGCCCTACGCCTACCTCCAGATCGTCTTCGTCACGATCATCGGGCTGACGGTCTACAGCGAAGTCCTCGAACTTCCCGTCGCCCTCGGCGCGCTGGTCATCATTGCTGCGGGCCTTTTCGCCCTGTCCCTGGAACGCAAGACCGCATGACCACGCCGCAGAACACGCGCCTGGGCATCTGGCTGATGATTACCACCACGGTGGTCTTTGCGATCCAGGACGGAATCTCGCGGCATCTCGGGTCGCACTACAGCGTCTACATGGTGGTGATGATCCGCTTCTGGTTCTTCGGCCTCTTCGCGCTGGCCGTCGCCGCCCGCGCGCCCGGCGGGTTGCGCGCGGCCTCCCGCTCGGCCTTTCCCTGGGTGCAGCTTGCGCGCGGCCTGATCCTGGTGGCCGAAATCGCTGTGCTGGTAGTGGGCTTCGTAAAGCTTGGCCTGATCGAGGCGCATGCGGTTTTCACCTGCTATCCCCTGCTTGTGGCCGCGCTCTCTGGCCCGATCCTGGGCGAAAAGGTCGGCTGGCGGCGCTGGACGGCCATTCTGGTGGGCTTTTGCGGTGTGTTGATCATCCTGCAGCCGGGATATGCCGTCTTCTCGCCCTGGGCGCTTGTCCCCCTGCTCGCCGCCGCGATGTTCGCGGTCTATGGCCTTCTCACCCGCTACGTCGCAAGACGCGACAGCGCGTCGGTCAGTTTTCTCTGGACGGGCGTCGTGGGGGCCGTGGCGATGACGCCGTTCGGTCTTGCGCACTGGAGCTGGATGACCCCCGCCGACTGGGGCTGGATGGCAACGCTCTGCTGCACCGCCGCGCTCAGCCACTGGCTTCTCATCAAATCCTACACCGTGGCCGAAGCTTCAGCCGTCCAGCCCTTCGCCTACCTGCAGCTCGTCTGGGCCTCGGGCATCGGTCTGGTCGTCTTCCACGAGACGCTGCGGATCAACGTCGCCATCGGAGCCGGCATCGTGGTCGCCGCCGGGATCTTCACCCTCTGGCGCCAGCGCGTCCGAGAGAAAGCAGCGCGGCAACCCTGACCGCCCCAGCGAAGAGCGAGCGCAGCGACACGATGAGCGGCCCCGGTTGCCCCGCCCGCGCCCTGCGCGTAAAACCCTTGGCGAAGCCTGCCAGGAGCCCGCCCATGACCCCCCCGAAACCCGTCGTCCTTTGCATCCTCGACGGCTGGGGCATCGGGCCGGACCCCGCGACCTCGGCCCCGGCGCAGGCCAAGGTGCCGACCTTCAACCACCTCTGGGCGACCTGCCCCCATGCCACTCTCACCACCTTCGGCCCCGATGTCGGCCTGCCGACCGGCCAGATGGGCAACTCCGAGGTCGGCCATACCAACATCGGCGCAGGGCGTGTCGTGGCGATGGACCTGGGGGCGATTGACCTCGCAATCGAGGATGGCAGCTTTGCCGCCAACCCCGAGCTGACCGGTTTCGCAGCCAAGGTGAAGGCCACGGGCGGCACGGCGCATCTGATGGGCGTCGTCTCGGACGGAGGCGTCCATGGCCACATCAGCCACATCATCGCCGCCTGCACAGCGCTGACGGCCCTTGGCGTGCCGGTCGCCCTTCACGCCATCACCGATGGCCGGGATGTCCCGCCCTCCTCAGCCGCAGGTTACATGGCGCAGCTCACCGCCGCCCTGCCCGTGGGCGCCACCATAGCCACCGTCACCGGCCGCTACTGGGCGATGGACCGCGACAACCGGTGGGAGCGGGTGGAAGCCGCCTACCGCGCAATGATGGCTTACAAGGATGTGGATTATCGCGACTACCCCGCCGGCGGTTGGTATCCCGATGCCGAAGATGCGATCAGCGCCGCGTATGAACTTCGCAAAGAGACCGACGAATTCATCCGTCCGAGCATCATTGAAGGCTACCACGGCATCAAGGACGGCGACGGCCTCTTCTGCCTGAACTTCCGCGCCGACCGGGCCCGCGAAATTCTCGCCGCCCTCGGCGATCCCGCCTTCTCCGCCTTCGACACCGGCCCCCGCCCGAAGTGGTCGGCGATGCTGGGGATGGTCGAGTACTCCGACGCCCACAACGCCTACATGGCCACCGCCTTCCCGAAGCGCGTGCTGGTCAACACCATCGGTGAATGGGTCTCGAACCACGGGAAAACCCAGTTCCGCCTCGCCGAGACCGAGAAGTACCCCCATGTCACCTTCTTCCTGAACGGCGGGCGCGAGGTGCCCTATCCCGGCGAAGACCGCGCCATGCCGCCGTCGCCCAAGGTCGCGACCTACGACCTGCAGCCGGAAATGAGCGCGGACAAGGTCTCGGACCACTTCGTCGAGGCGATCGAAAAGGGCTATGACCTGATCGTCGTCAACTACGCCAACCCCGACATGGTCGGCCATACCGGCAGCCTTCCCGCAGCGATCAAGGCCTGCGAGGCGGTGGACCGCGGCCTCACCCGCGCCCTCGCCGCCCTCACAGCGAAGGGTGGCGCGATGATCGTCACCGCCGACCACGGCAACTGCGAGGTGATGGTCGATCCCATCACGGGCGCACCCCACACCGCACACACCACGAACCCCGTCCCGGTCATTCTGGTCGGCGGACCCGAGGGCGCTACCCTGCGAAGCGGCAGGCTCTCCGATCTTGCACCCACCCTCCTGCAACTCATGGGCCTGCCCCAACCCGCCGAGATGACCGGCCAGACGCTCATCGCATGATCCGTGCCGCCGCCCTTGCGCTGATCCTCGCCTGCCCGGCCGCCGCCGAAACGGTGGCCGAACAAGCCGCAAAGGCTTCGGCCGATCTGCAAGAAGCGGTGGCCGCCCTCGATGCCGCGACCGAGGCGCGTGACCGCGTCGCAGCCCTGTCCCAGACCATCCGCGCCTATGAGTCAGGCCTCGCCGCCCTCCGCGGCGCACTTCGTGAGGCGGCGCTCCGCGAAGCCACGCTGACCAAGGCTTTCGAGGCCAAGCGCGAAGGCATCGGCCGGCTTCTGGGGGTGCTCGCCACGATGGAGGCGAACCCCGGCCCGCTCCTCCTCCTCCACCCTGAAGGCGCGATCGGCACCGCACGGTCGGGCATGATCCTGGCCGATGTGACCCCCGCCCTGCAAAGCGAGGCAATGGCGCTCAAGGCCGAACTGCAGGAACTCGCCGACCTACGCGCGCTCCAGCTTTCGGCGGGCGACGTGCTGGAACGCGGCCTTGCCACGGCGCAAGCGGCCCGCACCGCGCTGTCCCAGGCGATGTCCGACCGCACCGACCTGCCCCGCCGCTTTACCGAAGACCCCGAGGTCCTCCGCGGGCTTCTGGACAGCGCCGACACGCTTGACGCCTTTGCCGCCGGCCTTTCGCCGGATGCCACAAGCGGCACCACGTTCACCGGTGCCAAGGGCAAGCTCCCGCTCCCGGTCTTCGGCACCGTCCTGCGCCGCCCCGGAGAAGCCGACGCCACCGGCGCCCGGCGCCCCGGCGTCACGCTTGCCACCCAGGCCCGCGCGCTTGTCACCGCGCCCTGGCCCGCGACGATCCGCTACCGCGGGCCGCTTCTCGACTACGGAAATGTGATGATCCTTGAACCCGGAGACGGCTATCTTCTGGTGCTCGCGGGGCTCGATATCCTGTATGGCGAGGTGGGCGAGGTCATCGCCGCCGACGCGCCACTCGGCCTGATGGGAGGGCCCGCGACAGCATCAGCGGAATTCGTGACCCTGGCGCCAGATGGCTCTGGCGGGCGAGATACGGAAACGCTTTATATGGAACTCAGACAGGGCGCCAAGCCCGTGGACCCGCTGGAGTGGTTTGCCGCCTTGGCCCGCACAGGAGACTGACGAGGATGAAGAAGCATGTGATGGCCGCACTGGCCGGGACCGTCGCCGGTGGCTTGCTGACCACTCAGATCGCCGGGCCGCTCGTCGCGCAGGAGGTCGTGCAGGACGGCTCGATCTACGAACAGCTGGACCTTTTCGGCGACATCTTCGAACGCGTCCGCGCCCAGTACGTCGAGGAAGTTCCGACCGACGAACTGGTCACCGCAGCGATCAACGGCATGCTCACCTCGCTTGACCCGCATTCCAGCTATCTTTCGGCCAAGGATTTCGAGGACATGCAGGTCCAGACCCGCGGCGAGTTCGGCGGGCTTGGCATCGAGGTCACCCAGGAAGAAGGCTTCATCAAGGTGATCGCACCGATGGACGGGACTCCGGCCGCCAAGGCCGGGATCCTTGCAGGCGACTTCATCACCCATGTCAACGGCGAATCCGTCTCGGGGTTGATGCTCGACGACGCGGTGGAAAAGATGCGCGGGCCCATCGGGTCCGAGATCATCATCACCGTGGTCCGCGAAGGCATGACGGAACCGTTTGACGTCTCGATCATCCGCGACACGATCAAGCTGACGGCCGTGCGCGGTCGCGTGGTTGGCAAGACCATGGTCCTTCGGATCACCACCTTCAACGACCAGACCACTTCGGGCATGATCGAGGCGCTGAACAAGGGCATCGAAGAACTGGGCGGGATCGACAACCTTGACGGCGTGGTGGTTGACCTGCGCAACAACCCCGGCGGCCTTCTGAACGAGGCGATCTCGGTCTCGGACGCCTTCCTCGACAAGGGCGAAATCGTTTCCACCAGGGGCCGGGTCCAGGGCAGCGGCGAGCGTTACAACGCCGAGGCAGGCGACCTCGCCGCAGGCAAGCCGCTTGTCGTCCTGATCAACGGCGGCTCGGCCTCGGCCTCGGAAATCGTCGCGGGCGCGCTGCAGGACCACCGCCGCGCGGTTGTCGTGGGGACGAAGAGCTTTGGCAAAGGCTCGGTCCAGACGCTGATCCCGCTGCGGGGCGATGGCGCCATGCGGCTGACCACCGCGCGCTACTACACGCCTTCGGGCCGCTCGATCCAGGCGCTTGGCATCTCGCCCGACATCGTCGTGAACCAGCCCGTGCCGCCCCCGGTCGACCCGGAAGCCGCCGCCGAGGAAGAGAAATCGGCAGCCCTGCGCGAGCGGTCCGAAGCCGACCTCCGCGGCGCGATCACCAACGATTCGATGACCGACGAGGAAAAGCGGCTTTACCAGGAAGAACAGGACCGCGCCGAGGAATCGGCCAAGCTTCGGGA
>NZ_JBOFBI010000182.1:0-5101 GCF_051645465.1 Tabrizicola sp.
TTCGAGGACGGATAAATCGAAAAAGTCCGGGCTCCCGGCCGACCTCAGGTCGTAAACTGTCGCGGGGTGGAGCAGCCCGGTAGCTCGTCAGGCTCATAACCTGAAGGTCACAGGTTCAAATCCTGTCCCCGCAACCAAACTTACACGTCTTATCAAAGACTTCAAAGCCGAGCGTTATGCTCGGCTTTTGTCATTCCAAATTCTTGTCAACACCTGGTCAACGTTTTGCGAGGCCCCCCTACGCGGGGGCCTTTTGCGTTTCGTAACCCGAGTCAGCCGCCAAGATCATCCCGGAATCGATCCATCTGGTGCATCCGCTCATGCAGGATCGTCACGATGCCGATGTCGCCGTTCGACAGCCGCCGCCAGTACACGAAATGATGTTCGAGCTGGAAGTAGAAGCCGTCGATGGCGAACTCCGCTGGGATCGGCCGCGAAGCGACGCCGTGCCCCTCGATTTTGTCGAATGCTGTAAACGGATCGGTGATGTAGCGATCAGCCTGTTCAGCGCCCCAGCGGTCGCGCGTGTATCGGTAGATCTCGCCAAGCCGCAGTGATGCAGCTTCCTGGACGCGTACAGCCATCCTGTCAGCCCCGGTTCCGGGCGATCACCTCGGCTGCCGTCAGCGGGCGATAGCTTTCCTCCGGCGCCGCAAACGCGCGCGTCAGTTCAGCCTTCAGCCGGTTGAACGCTTCAGCTTCGGCCCGCTCCTTGTCGCGCCGGATCAGGTCTCGGATGTATTCGCTGATGTTCTCGTAGGACCCGTTCTCGCCCACGTTCGAGGCCACGAACTCGCTCAGCGCGCCGCTGATGCGGACAGTCATCGTTGTGGTCTGGGACATGGCGGCCTCCTGCTTGTGTCTTCAAGATAAGCAATAGTGAAGACGCGCGCAAGTTTCCCGGCTTTCGGCGTGCCCACCACTGTGCATGCCAAACATGGTTGCAGACGCCAGGAACCAAAGCGCAAGTTGCTTGATATGGGTTACAGGGCACATGCTATTGATTCGGTTGCAACAAAGACCACTGTTCGGCTTTCTCGTGAACCCCTTTGGCACGACTGCGCGCGCCATTGAGTTGCAGGGCGATCAAATTCTGGTCACCGGACGAAGCATGCCCGCGTCGGTTTCGTTGGCGGATATTGGCGAGGCACCGGCCCTTCGGAAGGGTGCGCTTGGCACGACCCTGTCCCTGCAATCAACTGGGCAAAGCAATGTCATCTTGCGTGGTGCCGGTCATGCTGATGCACGCGCCGTTGCGGACAGCGTCAAAGCTGCGTGGGTCAGCTTCAACACGGGTGCCTTTGACCGCGAAGCGCACCGGTTCAATCGGCTTCATGCCGCTGTTTCCGAGCTGGCGCGACCAGGCCGTTATCCTGCGGCCTGCAGTGTTGCGCTTGTTCTTCATGACGCGCGGTCCCTGGATGCCACGCTGCTCTCGAAGCTGAGGTCCGAGGCAATCGGGACGGACAGGGCGGAGCGCGTGGCCCTCGTGCGCAAGTTCGTCGCCGATCCCCGGACGGCGCGAGCAAATGCGATATCGGTCTTTGTCGCCGCTGAACTGGATCGGTGGAAGGAATTCTTCGATACAATCGAAAGCAAGCCGCTGACGGCCGAGCAGCGACTTTCGGTCGTGGTCGATGAAGACGCGACCCTCGTGCTGGCTGGTGCCGGGTCGGGCAAGACCAGCGTCATCACGGCCAAGGCGGCCTACCTCGTCAAAGCCGGGATCCGAAAACCCGAGGAAATCCTGCTGCTGGCATTTGCGAAGAATGCCGCGGCAGAGATGTCGGAGCGGGTCAAGGCGCGATCCGGCGTGCCGATTGTGGCGCGGACTTTCCATGCGCTGGCCTACGACATCATCGGCATCGTGGAAGGGTCAAAACCCGCGCTTGCCGATCATGCCACTGACGACCTGGCCTTCACCAACCTGATCAAGCAGATCCTGAAGGACCTGGTGCATTCGCTGTCAGAGGTGTCGAAGGCGATCATCCAGTTCTTCGCGCATTTCCTAGTCGAGCCGAAAACCGAATGGGACTTCAAAACCAAGCACGAATTCTACACCCACATGGAGCAGCAGGATCTGCGCACCCTGCAGGGCGAGAAGGTCAAGAGTTACGAAGAGCTGCAGATCGCCAACTGGCTTTATGAAAACGGCGTCGAATACGAATACGAACCGGTCTACGAGCACAAGATCCCCGAAACGGGCAGGCGGGACTATCAGCCGGATTTCCGGCTGAACGAAAGCGGCATCTACATCGAGCATTTCGGGGTGCGCCGACAGAAGATGGCAGATGGCAGCGAAAAGCTGTTTACGGCCCCCTTCGTCGACCGCAACGAATATCTCACCAGCATGGAATGGAAGCGCCAGGTCCATGCCGAGCATGAGACGACGCTGATCGTAACCTTCAGCTACGAACGGCAGGAGGGACGTCTGCTGGCTGGCCTTGCCGAAAAGCTGGCGCCGCATGTCACCCTCAAACCGCGCCGGGCAGACACGATCTATGACCGGATTGTCGATTTGAAGCAGGTCGATGACTTCTCGAAGCTGCTCGGGACGTTCCTGCGCAAGTTCAAGAGCGGCGGCTACAGCCTTGAGGATTGTGAGACCAAGTCCGACCGGATGAAGCTGGGCAAGCGGGCGAAGGCATTTCTAAATGTGTTCGCGCCGGTCTTCGAGGAATACCAGAAACGCCTCGGGGGCCGGATCGACTTCGAAGACATGATCCTGCGCGCGGCGCGCTACACCGAGACTGGCCGCTATGTCAGCCCCTTCCGCCACATCTTGGTCGATGAGTTCCAGGACATTTCGCAAAGCCGGGCCCGGCTGGTGAAGGCGCTCAAAGTCCAGCATCCGGATGTCCGCGTCTTTGCCGTCGGCGATGACTGGCAGTCGATCTTCCGCTTTGCTGGGTCGGACATCCATCTGATGCGTCATTTCGGTCGGGAGTTCGGCGGCAGCTTCGATGGCGAGGCAGGCGTTCACAGGGCGGTCGATCTTGGCCGCACCTTCCGGTCTGTCGACCAGATCGCCTTTGCCGCCGGAACCTTTGTTCTGCGGAACCCGGTCCAGATACAAAAGCAGATCGTCCCAGCTGGGACGGCTACAGAACCGGCCATCAGGATCGTGATGGCGGCGAAGAATGAGAGTGAGAAGAAGCTGTCAGATGTGCTGACCGTTCTGTCGGCAAAGTCAGACCCGGCAGGCAAGACGGCAAGCGTGCTGCTGCTGGCCCGGTATCGATATCTGGAGCCTGAACTGCAGGACCTGCGGCGGCGGTTTCCGCGCCTGACGTTTAGTTTCAAAACCATCCATGCCTCAAAAGGACTGGAGGCAGATCATGTGGTTTTGTTGAACGCCGACAGCGGGCGGGTAGGCTTTCCATCGGAGATCGTCGATGATCCGCTTCTGGGACTGGTCTCGCCGGATGAGGAGACGTTCCAGAATGCAGAGGAACGGCGCGTGATGTACGTGGCCATGACGCGGGCGCGGCACACCCTGACCATCCTCGCATCAAATGCCCGCCCATCGGCCTTTGTCACAGAGCTTGTGAAAGATCCCGCCTATGGGATTGTCCAGCCGCCCGGGCCCGATCAGGAAGTCCACGAATGTGGCGAGTGCGGAGGCCGCCTGCTGGGCGTGCAGGGCCAAGACGGCCGGACTTGGTATCGCTGCGAGCATTTCGATCACTGCGGCAATTTTCTGCCTGCCTGTTTAGAATGCGGCGCAGCCCTGCCGCGGCGGGTGAAGGTTGCGCCGCAAGCCAAGTGCAGCTGCGGGAAAGTGCACCCCAGTTGCCCGGAATGCGCTGATGGCTGGCTTGTCGAGCGAACTGGCCCGCACCGCACCTTTCTGGGCTGTGTGCGCTACCCAACTTGCGTCGGGAAAGCGCAATTGACCCGTGAGCCGAGCGGGCAACGTTTCGCGGGCAAGCGCCGACGTGGACGAGACGAGTAGCCAAGCCCCTGACACCGATCGGTTTCGCTTGTCCGCCACCGACCACACAACCGACCCGATGGTCAGCAGCGCGCCGATGACCGGCTCGATATCGAAGGCTTGAACGTAGCCCTTGGCGACCAGCGCGGTGCCCGCAACGCTCAGGATTTGGCGGACGAGGGCGAGGATTGCAGGATTCAGCATTGTGGTCTCCAGTTCAGATTTCATTGACGGTTGCGAGGAATTCGCCCGGCCTCATGGTCGGCAGGCGTTGGGGGCGGGGCGGGTAGGTCGCGGGCCAGAGCGCGCCCAGAAGGCGTGACTTGGCGATGCGGGCGATGGTGACGGCGTCGGACTGGTTGCCGCCCAGCACGTAGAAATGCGTGTCATCCTGGCCGACCGCGAAGCCGACGTGTCCGCCAGACCCGCGTTCAAAGATCAGCACCGCTCCGGTAATGGGCTGCACCGCTTGCCCAAACAGCAGCCAGTTGCGGGCCCAATAGGGATTGGTGCCCAGCGCGCCGAGCAGGGGTTCCTCCGGCAAGGCCATGCGAATGCAGGTTTCCACGAAGTCGCCGCACCAAGGGTTCTTGCTCGGGTCGCCCAAGGAACGGCCATCACGCTTCAGCCAGTCCATCAGCCAGGACCGGTCTCGCGCTTCGTTTCGGCCCAGCGCTGTTTTCGCCTCGGAGATCCACGGCAGCGAGCCTGGCGGGGCCAAGGCGGCCGACCGTCCATTTGAGGACAGCAATTGCTTCAGCGCCCGTGCGGTGCGGACACCCCATTGGCCGTCGATGGCACCGGGGCTGTGGCCAAGTTTGTCCAAGCGGCTCTGGATCAGGCGGATGGCGTCAGTTTGGTCAGTGGTCATGGAAACGTTCCTTCTGCCCGGCGTCGGGCAACAAAAAACCCGCCTCGTGGGCGGGTGGGGTGGGTCGACGTGATGGTGTGGTGATCGTTAGTCGGTGTGGCCGCGCTGGAATGCCTCGAACATCACATCCCGCATGGCGCGGATGTCGGTCTCGATGCGCTCTAGATGTGGACCCTCAACAGGTTGTCGTGGGGCAGATCAAGGCGGCTGATCGGCGGCTTTGAGTTTAGGCTGCCGTGCGGGCGGTGCCAATTGTACATGTGGGTCCATTCCGGCAGGTGGAATTTGCGCTGGTC
>NZ_JBOFBI010000183.1:0-41112 GCF_051645465.1 Tabrizicola sp.
GCCATGGCCTGATCGATCTGCGCTTTGCTCATTTCGATAAGCGTGGCCTGATCGACCCCGCTTTGCGCGGCAAGGGATTCCAGAACCTTCGGGGGCATATAGTCAAAGACCGCGCCCATGTCGCCGCTGGCAAAGATCTCATTGAAGGAGGCCACCCGTTCGGTCATGGCGGCGCGACCTTCTTCGCTCAGCTCCTGCGCGTGAAGGGCGGAAGTCGAAAGGGCAAGGCAAAGTGCTGCAGTTTTCCAGAAAGTCATGCATCATCTCCTGATATTAGGCTGAGTATGGACTTGGGCCGTGACTGACCCGCAGGCAACGAGCACCGGGTTACAGGCCAGACGGTGCCATCTCAAGTAAGGAAAAACGTCGGGCGGCAACCTGCCGATCCTCTCGGCAGTTGTGATCCCCGCGCCGTCACGGAAGGGCTAGTCCAGGACCGGTTCTATGGTCTCGCCCTTGAAGGTGACGCCCGCGAAGGCCGGGTAGGCATCCTGCAGGAGGGCGGTGTGGCTAGGGTCGGTGACGCGAGCGAGATACCACTGGCCGTCATCCTGGAAAGCAAGCATATCACTGGTGGCCTTCATCTTGCCGGCACCTTCGATAGTCATCACTATCTCGGTTGGGATCAGGAGATAGCCCAAGCTGCCATCCGGGGTCATCTGATAGGTGGCTGCGTCGACATTCATCGAGACGCTGTCAAACTTCATCTTAGGCGCCAACTCCGCCATGTTCGCTTTGGTCATCTCGATCAGAGTCGCTTCGTCCACGCCTTGCAGACTGGCAAGACGGGAAAGCAACTTCGGCGGCATGTAGTCGAGGGGCGCGCCCATGTCGCCCGCAGCGAAGCTTGTTTTGAAGCCTTCGACCCGTTCGGTCGCGGCAGCGCGGGCCTCTGCACTTAGCTCCTGCGCGTGAAGAGCAGAGGTCGAAAGAACAAGACAAAGTGCTGCAGTTTTCCAGAAAGTCATGCATCATCTCCTGATAAGAGGCTGAGTATGGACCTTTGGCCAAGACTGACCCGCAGGCAACGAGCACCGGGTTACAGGCCGGGCGGTGCCATCTCAAGTAAGGAAAAACGTCGGGCGGCGACCTGCCGGTCCTCTCGGCAGTTGTGGTCCCCGCGCCGTCACGGAAGGGCTACTCCACCACGGGTTCGGTTATCTCGCTTTTGAAGGTGACGCCCTCAAAGGCCGGATAGACGGTCTGCAGCAACGTGACCAGGCTCGGATTGTCAGTGCGCGCAAGATACCATTCGCCTTCATCTTCGAAAGCCAGCGTTTCGGCGGTGGACTTCATCTTGCCTGCGCCTTCGATCGTCATCACGGTCTCGGTCGGGATCAGGACATAGCCAAGGCTGCCGTCCGGCGTCATCTGATAGGTCGCGGCATCGGCATCCATCGAGAAGCTGTTGATCGTGGCGCTGGCCATCACCGTTTCCATTTGCGCCTTGCCCATCTCGACGAAAGTCGGGACATCAACGCTGCTCAGATCGGCAAATGCGGTTAGCAGTCTTGGCGGCATAAAGTCGAAGGCCGCGCCCATGTCGCCTTCGGCCACGCTTGCGCTGAAAGCTTCGACCCGCTCGGTCAAAGCGGTGCGGGCGTTCGCGCTTAACTCCTGTGCCTCAGCCGCGGGGGCCATAAGTGCAAGGCAAAGCGCTGCGGTTTTCCAGAAATTCATGCATCATCTCCTGATATGAGGCTGAGTATGGACTTTGGCCAAGACTGACCCGCAGGCAACGAGCACCGGGTTACAGGCCAGGCGGTGCCATCTCAAGTAAGGAAAAACGTCGGGCGGCAACCTTCTGGTAAGCACCGGGGCATAGTCGCTGCGCCTCCGTTGAAGGACTACTCTGCTACCGGTTCGATGATCTCGCCCTCAAAGGAAACACCTTCAAAGGCGGGATAAGCGGCCTTAAGGATATCGTCTTCACCCGAAAGCTCGATCCGGTAGAGATACCATTCGCCTGCGTCTTCGAAAGCCAAAGTGTCGCCGGTGTTCTTCATCTTGCCCATTCCATCGACCGTCACCACGGCCTCGGTGGGGATCAGGATGTAGGTGATGCTGCCATCCGGTGTCAGGTGAACAGTCGCGGCCTCGAGATCAAACGAAAAGCTCTCGATTGTGACTATTGCCATCGCCTCTTCCATCAGCGACTTGGTAGTCTCCATGATGAGTGCTTCGTCTCCACCGCCCTCTCTGACCAAATCGGCCAGGATCTTGGGTGGCATGTAGTCGAATGTCGCGCCCCAATCGCCTGCGGTCATGCTTTTATGATAGCGATCGACCGTCTCGCTCAGCGCGGCGCGGGCTTCGTCGCTCAACTCCTGCGCTTCAGCGGCCGGAGCCACAAGAGCAAGGAAAAGCGCTGCGGTTTTCCAGAATGTCATAGGGTATCTCCTGACCGGGGAAGGGGCGGCGAAAGACCCTTTCTGGTGTCCGCCGTCAGCCCCGCCTCCTCAAGTCCGGAAATCCGTCTTGACCGCCCGCTGCCTTAGAAGGCCTCGGCCGACAGCGCCATCACCGTGTCCGCGCCGCTTTCGATCCGGGCCAGATGCATCGAGCAGGCCGGAAGCTGGCGGGCCATGTAGAACCGGCCCGTCGCGATCTTCGCCTCGTAGAAGTCGCGGTCGCCCGCGCCTGCATCCAGAGCCACGTAGGCCGCCTTCGCCATCCGCACCCACATCAGGCCCAGGCAGACATGGCCCATCATGTGCATGAAGTCATAAGACCCGGCGAGTGCTGCATTGGGGTTCTTCATGCCGTTCTGCATGAAGAACATCCCCGCCTGCTGCAGCTGCTTCGAGGCAGCCTTCAGCGGCTCTACCAGACCCGCCATCCGTGCGTCGCCGTCGTGCGACTTGCATTCGGCCTTCACCATCTCGAAGAACGCCATCACATGCTTGCCGCCATCGGTCGCGAGCTTCCGGCCCACAAGGTCCAGCGCCTGCACGCCGTTCGCGCCCTCGTAGATCATGGCGATCCGGGCGTCGCGGGCGAACTGGGACATGCCCCATTCCTCGATATAGCCATGCCCGCCATAGACCTGCTGGGCTTGGATGGCCATGTCAAAGCCCTTGTCGGTCATAAAGCCCTTCAGGACCGGGGTCAGCAGGCCGATCAGCCCGTCCGCCGCCATGTCGCCCTGATGCGCCCGGTCGATCAGCGTGGCACCCCAGAAGGTCAGCGCCCGGGCACCTTCGACGAAGCTTTTCTGCTCCATCAGGTTGCGGCGGATGTCGGGATGGACGATCAGCGGGTCCGCCGGGCCGGTGGGGTTCTTGACCCCGGTCACGTCGCGGCCCTGCAGGCGGTCCTTCGCATAGATCAGTGCGTTCTGATAGGCGGCCTCAGCCTGGGCATAGCCCTGCAGTGCCACGCCAAGCCGGGCCTCGTTCATCATCGTGAACATGGCCTTCATGCCCTTGTGAAGGTCGCCCAGCAGCCAGCCCGTCGCCCCGTCATAGTTCATCACGCAGGTCGAGTTGCCGTGGATGCCCATCTTCTCTTCGACCTTGCCGACCGAGACGGCATTGCGGGCGCCAAGCGAGCCGTCCTCGTTCACCATGACCTTCGGCACGATGAAAAGGCTGATCCCCTTGGTGCCTTCTCCGCCGCCGGGAGCCTTCGCCAGCACCAGATGGACGATGTTCGACGCCATATCGTGGTCGCCGGCCGAGATGAAGATCTTCTGCCCGGTGATCTTGTAGCTGCCATCCGCCTGCGGTTCGGCCTTGGTGCGCATCAGCCCGAGGTCGGTGCCGCAATGCGGTTCCGTCAAGTTCATGGTGCCGGTCCATTCGCAGGTGACCATCTTCGGCAGCCACTTCTGCTTCTGGTCCTCGGTCCCATGGACCAGGATCGCCGAATAGGCGCCGTGGGTCAGGCCCTGGTACATGTTGAAGGCCATGTTGGCGGAAACGAAGGCCTCGTTCACCGCCGTATGCATCAGATAGGGCAGACCCTGTCCGCCAAACTCCGGCGCGGCGTCGAGCGCGGTCCAGCCGCCTTCGCGCACCGCATCGAACGCCGCCTTGAAGCCCGTGGGCGTGCGGACCACGCCGTTCTCCAGAACGCAGCCTTCACGGTCGCCCACGGCATTCAGTGGGGCGAGGATATCCGAGGCGACCTTCGCCGCCTCGTCCAGCACCGCCTCGGTGAAGCTTCGGTCCAGATCGGAATAGCCGGGGATATCGGCCTCGCTGATCTTCAGAACGTCGTGCAGCAGGAACTGCATATCCTTCACGGGGGCGGTGTAGCTTGGCATTGTCCTGTCCTCTTCCCTATGTCTGGCCGCCCCCTCTTTCGGGGGGCGGATCGTTCAGGCCGCCCGCCGGGGCGTCAGACCCTTGGCTTCGGCGTCTTTCAGTTCGGCCTTCAGCTCGGTGATGGCCGTATCGAGCTCGGCCCGCTGGGCCTCCATCTCGGCCAGCCGCTTGATCGCAAGCTCGTAGGCCTTCGTCCTTTGGGCGGTGTTGCCACCGTCCCGGTCATAAAGGTCCAGCGTCTGGCGGATATCCTCCAGGCTGAACCCAAAGCGCTTGCCCCGCAGGATAAGCGCCAGCCGCGCCCGATCGCGCCGACCGAAGAGCCGCTTGGTCCCGATACGGATCGGGTTCAGCAGTTCCTTGGCTTCGTAGAACCGCAAGGTGCGCGGGGTCACATCGTAGGCGTCACACATCTCGCGGATGGTCATCACGTCATTTGGAACTTCGGTTTTCATGGTCGACTCGTAAACAGGTTGCATTGACGCGACGTCAGATGCGTACCCTTGCTTCGGTTTACCAGAGCAGTTGACGTTAACGTCAGCGTGACGTCACGTCATGAAAGGGACTGACGTGAAGTCAGGGCAATTCCGTTTTGCCGGAAGGTGGCGGGGGCGCAGTTTTCTGTCGTTTGGATGATTTGCCGGGGCGCAACTGGCGGCAAGAGTGGGGTCGGCACCGTCGTTGATGGGCGGCAGTCTGGGCCGTCACTCGACGGCTTTGCACTCTAGCCCGAACTCAGCATGCATGATCGTGAATACCCCGAGAATCCCGTGATCCAAAGCAGAAGGATCGGGGCTTTTGAACCACTCTTCCAGACTGTCGGGCGTAGTGGCAAGGGAGATGAGCATTGGCGCTGCGGTCACGGGGTGCTCGAAAACCAAGGCTGCCCAGTCCTTCGACGGGTTGACCTCAGGAGGGTAGCTCGTGTCGCAGGCAGGCATGTCCGAAAGAGCGCCCGTTGCTTGAAGCTCCAAAATCGCCTCACGCAACGCTGTGAATTCGGCAAAGTCGTGGATGACGAGTTCGTGGGTTCCCCGCTTCTTCTCGATCGGGGCCTTTTCTGAGAATTGGTCGACAAGGAAAACGGCGACAGTTTCCATCGCAAGGCCTTCAGCGTCGCTTCTTGTGTGCACAAATCCGATCTGGGCTTCCGCGTCGAAGCAGCTGCTGCGGACAACTCCCGTTTCGTAGGTCTCGGCGACGACGCAATCAAAACCGCCAAGGTCGAACTTCCCGTCCTGCCCAATCGAGGTCACGATATTCTCGGCAAAAGCCGTCAACGACGAAGTACTGGGTTCCTGGGCCAGAGCGGCGGATGCAAGAAGGGCTGTCGAGCAGGACATCAACCGGACGGCGGCCTTGGAAAACCGGGCGGGTCTTGTTGCCATGGGCCTGCTCCCGATGCTGCTGTTGCGACAAGTTGGTTTGGGGTGGAAGCCCATCATCGCGCTGACAGTGATAGCTCAGAACGCGCTCGCGCGAACGTCACCAAATCCTTACCCAGACCCTAATGATCACATCCAACCCATTGATTTTACGAACCCGGAACGGCTGTTCACTGAGAACACCCTTGCGGAAGCATGTCCTGCCCGCATCGTCTGCGGGCAGGCCCGACGTGCCCTCAGCGCAGCAGCATCCCCTCGGGCCAGGTAAGGGTGTGTTCCAGCGTGATCGTCTCTTTCCCCCCGGCGGCAAGGTCGAACTCCCAGGCGAGGATGCCGCGCTGGCCTTCGACGTCGGCCTCGGTAGGCTCCGGGCTGGCCGAGGTCTCGATCTCAAGATCGTCCTGCTCGCTGTAGGGCACCTGATCCAGAATGCGGACCGGCCAGGCCTCGTCACCGGTGTTCTCGATGGTGATGACCGCGCTTTCGACCCGCTCGTTCGCGCTGCTGAAAACCCCGGTTTCACCTTCCGCCCGCTTCGGCATCTCCCGCTTGACCCGCAGGGTCTCCAGCGCCCCGAAGGCCACGTCGGTCTCGACCCCCGGAGCGATCACGTCGAGATAGGTCGATCCGACAAGCACACCCTCACGGAAGAGCATCGCCTCGCCCGGAAGCAGGGGTTCGCTCGACGCATTCGTAAAGCTCGCCATCACAAAGGCCGTCCGGTCCAGGCGCGGCACGGCGACCGCTTCGACGACGGGGGAGTAGGACAGACTGTCGAGGGAGAGGCGCAGGTCTTCGGCACCGGAGGCGACCGTTACAGCCTCGGGGTAGATGTAGACGACCGTGTCGCCTTCCATCGCGACCCCGGCAGTGGTGATAGCAGGCGCGGCCTCGGTCACGGCTTCCATCGGTGCGGGGGCCATGTCCGCCGCGACCTCGGATTTGCGGAGCCGTTCATCTTCCGAGACCTCTGCCTCGATGTAGCGCAGTTCCGGCCAGAGCTGCGAGGGCGCCGCCTGTTCCGAGGGACGGGAGGAGGAGAGCGTCAGGTCGACACCTGCCCAGTCTTCCCCCGTGTACTGGGTCACCAGAACCGACCGGTTCAGCGTCAGTGCATCGCCGCCCTCGCGGGTCAGGTTCAGGTCATAGACCGGGCGCCAGCTGGCCCCCGCGACATATTGCGTGACGGTCACCGTCTGCTCGCCCGCCACCGCGGCCTTCACGGCGACGGACAAAGCGGTGTACTCCATGTCGACCGAGGGAAGCGCGTCGTAGGCGGCCTGCGCCTTGGCGAGCGCCTCTTGCGCGTCCTCCAGCGCCTTCTGCGTCGGGAACAGCTCGGCCCGGGCGGCGAGGGCGGCCTGGCGGGCGGCCAGCGTCTCGGCGCCGATCATCGTGGCCATCGACTTGATCGTCTCGGGCGTCGCCCCGTCCGGCAGCGCGCCGGTGAAGGATGACAGGAAGCCGACCTGCGCCTCGGCCGCCTCGACCTTTGCGTTGACCGCCTCCAGCGCGAGGGCGGCCTGCAGCTGGGCGGCCTCAAGCCGCTCCACCTCGGCCTTCGCGGCCTCCTGCTCTGGCGTCAGCGGGTCCTCGCGCGGCGGAAGCCGATCGGCACGAAGGTTGAAGGCGCCCAGCTGCAGTCCCTCGCTCGGGGCAAGCCGGATCATGCCGGGCTGGCTTTCGACGGGCAGGTCGGTGACCAGAAGCTCGTGCGCGCCCGCCGACGGGGCGGTGAAGGTGACCTCACGCGTCAGCTTCGCGCCGTCGGGGTAGACAGTGATGGCAGTGATCGTGCTGGTGGCAGAGATCGTATCGGCCAGCGCAGGCATGGCGGTGGTCGCAAGAAGAACTGCAAGGAGGGCGCGCATCGACGGGGCCTTTCTAAGGGTGGGTTCGGGCGGAGCGTAGGCCCGTGGCCAGAGGCCCGGCAAGGGCGGTAAACCCGTCCCAAGGATTTTGCGGTGGCTTGCGTCAACCCATCTCGAAGGTCGCTGGGTCAGGCCCGCAGCGGGCACCTTCGTCCAGCGTCGCCATGGCGGCCATTTCGGCCTCGGTCAAGGCAAAGTCGAAGATATCCAGGTTCTCGGCCAGCCCCGCTTCGCGGGTGGAACGCGGGATCACCGAAGCGCCGATCTGGATGTGCCAGCGCAGGATGACCTGCACCGGCGTCTTGCCGCTGCGTCGGGCGGCGGCCTGGATGGGTGAGGCATCGAAGCTCTGCCCCCGGCCGAGCGGCGTCCAGCTTTGGGTGACGATGCCGTGTTTCGCATGGAACGCGCGCAAGGCCGGTTGCTGGAGACGCGGGTTGAGCTCCACCTGGTTCAGGACGGGGGTGACTCCGGTCTCGCCGATGATCCGTTCCAGATGCGGCTCAAGGAAGTTGGAAACGCCGATGGAGCGGGCCTTGCCGTCGTCGCGCAGCCGGATCAACGCGCGCCAGGTGTCGAGATAGCGGTCCTTTCTGGAACAGGGCCAGTGGATCAGAAGGAGGTCGACGTAAGGAAGACCCAGACGCTTGAGGCTGGCCTCCGCGGCGCGGATCGCGCTGTCGAAACCCTGGTCGCTGTTCCAGACCTTGGTGGTGACGAAGAACTGATCGCGCGGCAGACCACTTTGGCGGACACCTTCGCCCTGACCTGCCTCATTCCCATAGACCGCCGCGCCATCGACGAGACGGTAGCCGAGGCGAAGCGCGGCGGCGGTGGTCGTGGCGGTCGAACCAGCGGGGACCTGCCAGAGGCCGAAGCCAAGCTGGGGGATGCTTCGGTCATCGTTCAGGGCAAGGAGTGGCTGGGTCATGGCGCTGCCTTTACGGGGGGACCAGGGCAGGAAAGCGGGCGTAGCGGGGAAGCGCAAGGGGTCAGGCGCGGGCAAGGGCCTGGGCGGCAAGTCCGGGACGGGGATGGCCGGGGAAACCCGCGCTGAAGCGGCGGACGAGATCGAGATAGGCGGGGCCGACCTGGCTGGACTTGGCGAGGCTTCGGCTGGTTGCGATGTCGGTCAGAGTCAGGCCGCCGCCCGACGGAACAAAGCGCAGACCCCGGTGTCGGAGGGCGGACTGCAGGGAAGACCAGCCGTCAGCCTCGGCCAGGGCCTCAGCGACGAGGAGACGAAGTCGAACGAGGAGCCGCTCGTCGATGACTTCGTCACTCCTCGCTTTGCGGGATTCGTGGCGTTTGACTTCCAGGCGGACAAGGTCGCGCAGGACCGCACCGGGGGTTTCGTCCTGTGCACGGCAAAGTGCAGTGAACCGCATCCAGAGGGCGTCATCGCAATGAAAAAGGGTCTCGGCCATGACCGAGACCCTCTCAGATCAGGATTAAGGAAGGGTTAGCCCTTCTTCAGGACCCTCGAGCCCAGAAGCTCGGCAATCTGCACGGCGTTCAGCGCGGCCCCCTTGCGGAGGTTGTCCGACACGCACCAGAGCGACAGCCCGTTCTCGATGGTCGAGTCCTGGCGGACGCGGCTGACATAGGTCGCATATTCGCCCACGCATTCGATCGGGGTGATGTAGCCACCCGTTTCGCGCTTGTCGATCAGCATGATCCCCGGCGCCTCGCGCAGGATGTCCTGGGCTTCTTCCCAGTCGAGGAAATCCTCGAACTCGATATTGATCGCTTCCGAATGCCCGACGAAGACCGGCACCCGGACACAGGTCGCGGTGACCCTGATCTTCGGGTCGAGGATCTTCTTCGTCTCGGCCACCATCTTCCACTCTTCCTTGGTCTCGCCCGAGTCCAGGAAAACGTCGATCTGCGGGATCACGTTGAAGGCGATCTGCTTCTGGAACTTCTGCGGCGGCACTTCCTTGACCGGGTTGTAGACGGCCTTGGTCTGCTCCCAAAGCTCATCCATCCCTTCCTTGCCCGCGCCACTGACGGACTGGTAAGTCGCCACCACAACGCGCTTGATACGTGCCCTGTCGTGCAAAGGCTTCAGCGCCACCACCATCTGCGCGGTCGAGCAGTTGGGGTTCGCGATGATGTTCTTCTTGGCATAGCCATGGATCGCCTCGGCGTTCACTTCCGGCACGATCAGCGGGATATCGGGGTCGTAGCGGTAGAGCGACGAGTTGTCGATCACCACGCAGCCGACAGCGGCAGCCCTTGGGGCGTAGATCTTGGTCGCATCCGACCCGATGGCGAAAAGTGCGATGTCCCAGCCGGTGAAATCGAAGGTATCCAGGTCCTTGGTCTTCAGGGTCTTGTCGCCAAAGCTGACTTCGGTGCCGAGAGATTTGCGCGACGCCAGCGCGGCGATCTCATCGACCGGGAACTCGCGCTCGGCGAGGATGTTCAGCATTTCGCGGCCCACGTTGCCCGTGGCACCCGCGACGACGACCTTGTAGCCCATCGGGGTTCTCCTCATGTTCGTCCCCCACGTGGGGACGGGCGGCTGTTAGCGCATGGCTTGGGCGGGGGAAAGCGGATTCGACCTTGCGCCCGCAACCGGTGCGGACCTGTGGCGCCGGAAGGGCGGGAACGCCGGACTTGCCGGGCGGCGCGGTCATGAGTCAGATGAGGCGATCGCGATTGCATGGAGCCTCTATGATGCTTGACCGGACCTTCGTCCTTGCCGGAGCTGTCTGCCTTCTCGCCCTGCCAACAGCGGCGAATGACGGGTTCGGCGGGCTTTCGGCGACCGGGCTCACGTTCTCGGAAACCGAAGCGGTGGCAATGGAGGAGGAAAACCTCTTCATCGGCCTTGACCGGATCGCGGTCGATTATGTGTTCCGCAACATCACCGACAAGGATGTGACGGGCGAGGTGATCTTTCCGCTTCCGCCGGTACCCATATGGTCGGACTACGACTGGAACCTGCCCGAGGATCGCAACCGCCCCAACTTTGTGAACTTTACCGCAGTGGTGGATGGCGTCGAAGTGCCGGTCAGCGTCGACCGGATCGCGGTGATCGAGCCCCCATGGGAAGACGGTCGTCCTTTGGCCGAGCAGTACGACACCCCGGGCCGCGACGTCACGGCAGACCTGGAGCGGCTGGGCATTCCGCTGACGCTGGACGGCGATGCGGTGGTCTCGGCCCTGACCGCTCTTGACGAGGCAGGAAGAGCCGAGGTTCAGTCGTTGGAGCTGGCAGATTACGACAGTCTGGCCGCGGGCATCTATCCGAAATGGTCAATCGTTCTCCGCTATCACTGGACGCAGACCTTTCCGGCTGGAAAGACCGTGAAGATCAGCCATGAGTATGAAAACTACCCTTATGGCGGTCTGTTCGGGTGGAGCGATCCGCCGGATGAGTACGAGGCCGATCTGGCGAAACAATATTGTGTTGACCCAGGCACCTCGCGGGCAATGGAAAAGGCGTTGACGTTTACGGGTGATGACGGAGAGGTCCATTCCGCGGGCTACGCCTATTACACCGACTACGTCCTGCGCACCGCGAACAGCTGGGCGGGACCGATTGGCAAGTTCACCCTGACGCTCGACAAGGGCGATCCGAAGAACGTGATCTCGCTCTGCGCCGATGGGGTGAAGAAGACCGGCCCGACGACCTTCGTGGTTGAGAAGACCAACTACACGCCGGACCGCGATCTGGAGATTCTGATCGTGCAGCCCGTCCCGCGCGAATAGCGCTGCAGGTCACGCTGCCTGCACGACCATCGGCCTCTCGCGGATCGGGAGGTGGACAAGCGCCGAGAACGCCCCGACCCCGACCCCGATCCACCAGACGAGCGTGTAATCGCCGTTCAGGTCGTACATCCGCCCGCCCAGCCAGACGCCGAGGAATCCGCCGATCTGGTGGCTTAGGAACACGAAGCCGTAAAGCGTGCCCATGTAGCGGATGCCATAGATATGCGCGACAAGGCCGGAGGTGAGCGGCACGGTGGCAAGCCAGAGCGAGCCCATTACGGCGGAAAAGATCAGCACCGACGTGGGGGTGATGGGCAACAGGATGAAGACCGCCGCCGCGATCGTGCGACCGACATAGATGCCGAACAGGAGGTACTTCTTGGTGTAGCGCTTGCCGAGCCAGCCTGCGTAAAGCGTTCCCGCGATGTTGAAAATCCCGATGACCGCGATGGACACCGCGCCCAGGGCGGAGGTGGTGGTGACGCCGATCCCGGCCAGCATTCCGCCGGGGTCGATGGGGCCGCAAAGCTCGGTGACGAAGGCGGGGAAGTGGGCGGTGATGAAGGCCAGCTGATAGCCGCAGGAAAAGAAGCCGAGGAAGATCAGCGTATAGGTCGGGTCCTTGAAGGCTCGGATCAGGACGGTGCCGAGGCTTTCCTCCAGCTCCACCTTCGAGGCGAGTTTCGGGCTGCGCAGGAACGGCAGCGCGAAGAGCGTCAGAAGGATCACCACCGCGAAGATCACGAAGACGGTCTGCCAGCTGTAGCTCTGCAGAAGCCACTCGGCGGTCGGCGCGCCAAAGACTTGACCGGCGGAACCTGCGGCGGTGGCGATGCCCAGGGACATCGAGCGGTTCTCGGGGCTCGTCGCACGGCCGACGATGGCCAGGATCACCCCAAACCCGGTGCCTGCGATGCCGAAGCCGATCAGGATGTTCAGAAGCTGATGCTCGCCGGGCGTGATGGCATAGGACGAGATCACCAGGCCCGCCGCATAGAGGATCGCCCCCGTGATGATCGCCCGCCGGTCTCCGAAGCGTTCGGCCATGGCCCCGAACAGCGGCTGGCCGATGCCCCAGGCGAGGTTCTGGATCGCGATGGCCAGGGAGAAGTCGGTGCGGAGCCACCCGAACTCGGCTTCGATCGGGATCTGGAACACGCCAAAGCTTGCCCGGACCGCAAACGAGAACATCAGGATCACGCAGCCCGCGATCAGGACGGGGGTGATGAGGGGAGCTTTGGTCATGACGGCCTCCGGTCAGGCCTGGAAGGTGCTGCCAGGCGAAGGCAGGGTCAATCGGGATATTGTGATGGGTACAGGCCGACGTCATCCGAAGCTTTCCAACCGCCACGTCTTGCGTTGCGGATGTGCCTCAAACCGGTTCATTCTAGCGCCTGCAGGTCGAGCAAAACGCTTTGGGCTTTTGCGAAAGCCGAAGGCCGGTTAAGGGCCAGATCAGGCGTTTGAGGAGGCGGATATGACCGAGTGGTGGCGTGGTGCCGTGACCTATCAGGTCTATCCCCGGTCGTTTCAGGATTCGAACGGTGACGGGGTCGGCGATCTGCCCGGCATCACCCGCCGCTTGCCGCATCTGGCCGAATTGGGGGTCGACGCGGTCTGGCTCTCGCCCTTCTTCAAGAGCCCGATGAAGGACATGGGCTATGACGTCAGCGACTATTGCGACGTCGATCCGGTCTTCGGCACGCTGGCCGATTTTGACGCGCTGGTCGCCAAGGCCCATGCGCTGGGCCTGAAGGTAATCATCGACCAGGTCCTGAGCCACAGCTCGGACCAGCACCCGGCCTTTGCGGAAAGCCGGGCGGACCGAATGAACCCGAAGGCGGACTGGTATGTCTGGGCCGATCCCAAACATGACGGGACGCCGCCCTGCAACTGGCAATCGGTGTTCGGGGGCGCTGCCTGGACCTGGGACGCGCGGCGGAAGCAGTACTACCTGCACAACTTCCTCAGCACCCAGCCCGACCTGAACTACCACAATCCGGCCGTACAGGACTGGGCGCTTGGCGTCTTGCGGTTCTGGCTGGAGCGGGGGGTGGACGGCTTCCGCTTCGACACTGTGAACTACTTCTTCCACGACCCCCTCTTCCGCGACAACCCGGCGGACTACCGCGTGAAGACCGAGGCCGAGGGCAGCCCCTACGGCATGCAGTACCACCTCTTCGACAAGAACCGGCCCGAGAACCTGGCCTGGATGGAGCGGATCCGGCGGCTTCTGGACGAATACGGTGCGGCCTCGGTGGGCGAGATGGGCGAGGCGCACCACGCGATCCGGATGATGGGGGAATACACCGCCCCCGGTCGGCTGCACCAGTGCTACAGCTTCGAAATGTTCGGCTACGAGTATACTCCCGAGTTCTTCCGTTCGCGTGTCGAGGGCTTCTTCAAGGGCGCGCCGGATGGCTGGCCGATGTGGGCGTTTTCCAACCATGACGTTCCCCGGCAGGTCAGCCGCTGGGCCAAGCATGGCGTTTCGCCGGAGGCCGTGGCGAAGCAGGCGGCCTCGCTGCTTCTGTCGTTCGAGGGCTCGATTTGCCTTTGGCAGGGGGAGGAGCTGGGCCAGACGGATACCGAGCTGGACTTCGAGGATCTGACCGACCCGCAGGGCATTGCCTTCTGGCCCGAGCCGGTGGGTCGTGACAACACCCGCACGCCGATGGTCTGGGATGGGTCGGCAAATGGCGGCTTCACCACGGGCAAGCCCTGGCTGCCGGTGAAGCCGGAGCAGGCGGCGCGGCATGTGGCGGGGCAGACCGGGGTGGCGGGGTCGGTGCTGGAGCATTACCGCGCGATGATCGCGTTCCGGAAGACCGAGGCAGCGCTACGGGAAGGGCGGACGCGGTTTCTGGACCTTGACGAGCCGGTGCTGGGGTTCGTCCGGGGTGAGGGCGATGGAGCACTCCTGTGCCTTTTCAACCTCTCGCCGATCGCCCGGACCGTAACAGTGGCGGGGGTGGCCGGTCTGCTTGGACCTTCGCTGCACACCGCTCAGGAGGGGGAACGGCTGACGCTGGGGCCGAACGCTGCGGCCATGTTGCGCGTAGCGGGCGCCGTGAGCGTCAAGGACTGAGCGAGGGAGTCCACGATTTTTCGGCGAAAAATCGGGGATTTATGATCAGAGCGCGCTCCAATGCACCCCGGCGGGGGGAATGCTGACGCCGCCCCAGTCCGCCGGGACCGGGTTGTAGTTGAAGAGGAACCGGTGCGTCGCGGTGTCGCGGCGGCGGAGGCCTTCGGGGAGGGGGTCGGTCTCGATGCCCTCGGCCGCGCAGGCGCGCTGGAGGATGCGGGCGAGGGTGGTATCGTCCGGCCAGCCGGCGAGGTAGTGGAGCTTCTCGGCTGCGACGAGGGCGGGCCAGCCGTCCTCGGCGGCCTCGACGACCGTCGCCGACCCTTCCAGCTTTTCGCGCCAGTTGATCAGGGCTCCACCTTCGGTGAGCGGCACGGGGCAATCGGGGGGCAGGCTTTCGACCCGAGCGATGCGGGCATCGAGGCCGGGCAGGTTCGGCGGCAGGGGGACGGGGATCGAGAAGTTCGGGGTCTTGGAGTTCGTCCGGGGGCCGAGAAGCGACGTACCCTTGTGGGCGACAAGGGCGGCCTTCAGCGGGTCGGAGAGGGTGAAGAGACCAGGCGCGAGGACCAGTTTGTAGGCCGAAAGGTCGCCGGTGTCCGGGGGCAGGATGTCGACATTAAGGCCAAGGCGGCGGAGGCCTTTGTAGATGTGGAACACCAGCCAGAAGTAGCTGAAGCCGCGGCCCTGGGGCTGGATTTCCCAGGCCCAGTCGGAGGCATAGTCGAAGATCAGCGCCACATCAGCCTTGGTGGTGCCGACATCAGGCATCGCAGCTAGTTCCTTCGCCACCGTCTCGGCCTCGCCAAAGGCCTGCGCAGGGGCAGAGTCCGGGCGCAGCAACCCGGCGTGCATCTGCTCCTGCGCGAAGGGGGCCTGGCGCCAGCGGAAGTAGCAGACGGCCTCGGCGCCGTGGGCGAAGGCCTCCCACGCCCAGAGGCGGGCCATGCCGGGCAAGGGATCGGGGTTGTAGGGCGCCCAGTTCACCGGGCCGGGCTGCTGCTCCATGATCCACCAGCGGCCACGGCCCACGGCGCGGTAGAGGTCGTGGTGGAAGGCCTGGAAGTCCGGGTCGCCCTGGCGGACGAACCGGCGCTTGTGCTCGGGGTCGGCGGGGACGCGGTCGGAGAGAAAGCCCAGGGGGTAGCTGTCCCAGCTGGCGATATCGAGGTCGGCGCCGGTGGCGAAATGGTCGAACTCGGTAATCGCACCCATGTAGTTGTGCGCGATGGGGTAGGGCGAGTGCTTGCGGAGGATCTCGGTCTGCAGGCGGTTGAAGCTGGCCACCTCGTCCGACGCGAAACGGCGGAAGTCCATGACGTGGCTGGGGTTCGGTTCGGTGACGGTCAGGTTCGGCAAGCCGATCTCGTTGAAATCGCGGTATTCCATCGACCAGAAGACATTGCCCCAGCCGCGGTTCAGGGCGTCCGGCGACTGGTACTTCTGCGCCAGCCAGTCGCGGAAGGCTTCGGTGGCGGCCTTGGAGTAGCTGAGGGTCGTGGCGTGGCAGGCATACTCGTTGTCGGTCTGCCAGGCGGCGACATGGGGGTTCTTGCCGTAGCGCTCGGCCAGCGCTGTCACGATCTTCGCGCATTCGGTGCGGTAGCCCTTGTGCGAGAAGCAGTAGTGACGGCGCGAGCCGAAGCCGCGGGGTTTGCCGTCCTTGTCGAGGGCCACCATGTCGGGATGGCGGTCGATCATCCAGCGTGGGGGAGTGGCGGTGGGCGTGCCGAGGACGACCTTCAGCCCCGCCTTGCCCAGCGTATCGATCGCGCGGTCAAGCCAGGCCCAGTCGTAGCGGCCCGGTTCCGGCTCCATCCGGCTCCAGGCGAATTCGCCGATGCGGACCCAGGTGAGGCCGAGCTTGGCCATGCGGGCGGCGTCTTCGGCCCATTGGGTTTCAAGCCAGTGTTCGGGGTAGTAGCAGACGCCGAGCGTGCGTTTCATAAGGTGACCTGCGGTTCGGGAAGGCCCTTGGCGATGCCTTCGAAGGCGAAGACCTGGCCCGAAGCCGGGTTGGCGGTGCGGGCGGCGGCGTCCATGTGCTCCAGGGCCGTGGTGACGTAGAGGGTGGAAAGGTCCGGGCCGCCGAAGGCCGGGCAGGAGGAATGCGGCGCCAGCGGGGTTTCAACGGCGCGGACGAAGCTGCCGTCCGGCGCATAGGCCGCGACCTGGCCCGCGCCCCATTGGGCGTTCCAGAAGAGGCCCTGGGCGTCGATCACCGCGCCGTCGGGGTGGAGGCCTTCGCGGGTCAGGTCAAGCCATACCTGCGGTTCGCCCCTGGGCCAGCCGTCGGCGTCGAGGGCTACCTTCATCACCTGGCCAGTGATCGTGTCGGTGAAATGCGCGGCCTGTCCGTCAGGTGTGAAGCAGATCGCGTTCGGGATGGTGATCTCGGGGAAAAGCCGCCGATGCTCGCCCTTGTACCAGCGCCAGATCGAGCCGACACCCTTCTCGGCACGCTTGCCCATGAGGCCGAACCAGAAGCCGCCCTGCCGGTCGGCGCGGCCGTCGTTGGACCGGGTGGCGTGGGTGCCGGTGTGGACCAGGGCCTCACGCACGCCGGTCTCGATGTCGAAGCGGAAGAGGCCGGTTTCCGAGGCGATGATGAGCTGGTCGCGCGAGACCCATCCGGCGGCGGACACGATTTCGGGGAAGCTCCAGCTGACGGGGCGGCTACCGGAGGTTCGGGAGTGAAGCTTCTGACTCAGGATATCGAACCAGAACAGTTGTTCACGTATCGGGTGCCAGAGCGCGCCTTCGCCAAGCGTACATTTGCGGTCATCGTAGATCATGGGAAGGCCGCGTCGTAGGCCGCGACGATTGTGGCGGCGCGGGTGGCGATGTCGGCTGTCGAAAGGCCGGGGGTGTAAAGTGCCGTGCCGATGCCGAAGCCGTTGGCGCCCGCCTTCGCCCAGTCGGCGAAGTTTGCGGGCCCGGCGCCGCCGACAGCGTAGACGGGAAGGCTTTTCGGCAGGACGGCGCGGATGGCCTTCAGGCCCTCGGGTCCGATCAGGCTGCCGGGGAATAGTTTAAGGCCGGTGGCCCCGGCCTTGATGGCCGCGAAGCATTCGGTGGGGGTCATGACGCCGGGCCACGAAGCCATGCCTTGGGCGCGTGTGGCGGCGATGACTTCGGGGTCGCAGTTGGGCGAGACGACGAGAGTGCCGCCTGCAGCCTTGACCTGGGCAACCTCGGCGGTGGTCAGGACGGTGCCCGCGCCGATCTCGGTGCCCTCGGGTGCGGCGGCGACCATGGCGGCGATGGAGCGGAAGGGATCGGGCGAGTTCAGCGGCACTTCGATCCGGGTGATTCCGGCGGCGATCAGGGCCTGGACGGCGGGCACGGCCTCATCCGGGGTGATCCCGCGCAGGATGGCGATGAGGTTCCTGTGGGTCATCGGGCTGCCTCGGTCTGGGGGGCCAGGGACGTCAGGCCCGCAAGGGTGCAGTCGGTAGCCGAGAGGCGCTGCGCATCGATCCCCTGGGCGGCAAGCGCGCGGGCATAGGCGGCGGAAAGCTTTTCCGCCCCGATCAGCGTGACGCGCTGGCCAAGCCAGTAGGGCCTTGATCCGGCCAGTTCGAGCCCGATCAGCAGGCCCGACAGGCGCGAACGGGCGGCATCCGGGCTAAGGCCAGCGATCAGCCCCTCGGCTCGGAGGGAGAAGAGCCGGGTGCTCAGCCGGTTCGGATGTGAGATGGCGTCCGACACGGCGGCGTCGAAAGCCGCATCGTCCCAGCCATCGCCTTGCATGCCGTGGCGCAGGACGGATTGTCCGGACAGAAGAGCGAAAAGCTCGCCCGTCATGAAGGTATGGAAGCTGACGACTTCGCCCGCGCTGATGTGGGCCCATTTCGAGTGTGTGCCGGGTAGGCAGAAGACACCGTCATAGCCCGGCATCAGGGCAAGGGCGCCCGCGATCTGGGTTTCCTCGCCCCGCATGACATCAGGGGGGTTGGTCTGCTTCAGGCCGGGGGCGATGTGGACAGTCAGGCGGGGGTCGGTCGTCGGGGCGGTGGCCTGTGCCGCAGGGTCAAGGGGTGTGCAGGGAACGGCGCGATACGGCGCCTCGCACCAGCCCTGGCGGCTACCGACCATGCCGCAGGCGATGACCGGGGGTTGGGTCCCAAGCCAGGGCGAGATCAGCTGGAGGAGCGCAGGCTCGAAACCGTCACGGGTCAGCTTGCCCATCCCTTCGTCGGAGCTGGCTTCGGCCAGAATCTCACCACGCCCGCCCATGGCCCAGGCGCGGAGGTTGGAGGTGCCCCAGTCGACAGCGATCCAGGCGGGGGTGACACGTGTTTCGGTCATGAGGAGATATAGCCTCCATCCAGGATCAGGGTCTGCGAAGTCATCATCCGCGAGGCTTTCGAGGCTAGGAACAGAACCGCGCCCACCATGTCTTCGGGTTCGATGGGGTCGGGCAGGCACTGGCGCGCCAAGTGGGCCGCAAGGCTTTCGGGGGTCACCCAGAGCTCTTTTTGCCGATCAGTCAGCACCCAGCCCGGCGCAATCGCGTTGACGCGGATACGGTCCGGGCCGAACTCGCGCGCCAAAGTCCGCGTAAGGCCGACGATCCCGGCGTTCGCGGTGATGTAGGACGCATAGCCCGTATCGGCCATCATGAAGCTGATCGAGGAGAAGTTGATGATGCTGCCCCCGCCTGCCGCTTTCATGCCCGGGATCACCGACTGGCACGCGAAGAAGTACGACCGCAGGTTCACGGCCATCGACCAGTCCCACAAGGTCTCGTCGGTCTTCAGCGTCTCATGCCGCCGGTCATTGGCGGCATTGTTCACTAGGACGGTGATCGGCCCATGCGCCTTTGCGGCGGTGGAGAGCGTCAGCTGCAACTGATCGGTGACCGAGATGTCGCAGGGCAGGAACAGCGGCCGGTTGCCGGTGGCCTTCTCCATCGCATCGCAGAACCCGGTCGCATCGGACCGCTGGCAGAACGCGACCTTCGCCCCCTGGCGCAGGAACCCTTCGGTCAAGGCCGCGCCAATGCCCGATCCGCCGCCGGTGATGAAGACGGACTGGCCTTTCAGATCGGGGAAGACCGGATCGGTCATGCTTTGCGTCCTTCGACAATCCACATGGTCGCGGGCCAGGCCACGGGCAAGTGTATGCCGCGCGTCATCAGTGCCCGACCGGTCAGCATCAACGGCCCGGTCTTCAGCGCATTCGGCCCCCGCGACTGACGCGGCGCGTCTTCGGGGTTGAGGAGCCGGACTTCGTACTTCGCCTCCGGGTCAAGCCCGGTCAGGCGCAGCGGGCGGGGCAGGATCTGGCGGCTCGTCTCGGCCTGGCCCGCAAAGGTGACGAAGCGGCTGCCATCGCTGGCGATCTGCATCTCGCCGGTCACGGCTGGGTCATCGCTGTCCAGGCGGTGGATCGTGCCGCCGAGCATCCAGCCGCGGTTGTCCTTCCACCAGCGGGTGACGCGGGCGAGGGTCAGCGCCTCATCCTCGGTCAGTTCGCGCAGGTCCATCTCGAAGCCCATATGGCGCTGGGCGGCGACCCAGGCGCGGAACGCCATCGGCAGGACCCGGCCTGAGGTGTGGCAATGGCGGGGGCCGACATGGGAGCCAGTGATCGCGGCGGGCAGGAACAGGGCGGCATCGTGCTGGATCCGCAGGCGTTCGAGGGCGTCGTTGCTGTCGGAAAGCCAGACGCGGTGGGTTCGGGCAAGGATGCCGGCATCGATCCGGCCGCCGCCGCTGGCGCAGCTTTCGATCTCAACGCTGGGATGAGCGGCACGCAGGCGGCCCAGCAGGTCATAGATGCCGCGGGTCTGGGCGGCGTCGACGACGGGAAGCAGGCGGTTGTGGTCCCATTTGATGTAGTCGATGGGGTATTCAGCAAGCACAGCCGAGACCTGCTGAAAAAGGTTTTCACGCACCTCCGGCAAGGCGAGGTTCAGCACCATCTGGTGTCGCCCGGTGGTCTGGTCTTCCGGCCCCAGCCTCCAGTCCGGATGGGCGCGGTAGAGGTCGCTGTCGGGGTTGACCATCTCGGGCTCGAACCAGAGACCGAAGGTCATTCCCAGGGAATGGATGTGTTTGATCAGAGGGTGAAGGCCGTCGGGCCACTTGCGGCGGTCGATGGTCCAGTCGCCGAGGGACGAGCGGTCGTCGTCGCGCTTCCCGAACCAGCCGTCGTCCAACACAAAGCGTTCCGCCCCAAGGGCGGCGGCGCGGGTCGCGATTTCGGCCAGCGTGTCAAGCTTGTGGTCGAAGTAGACGGCTTCCCAGCAGTTGTAGTGGACGGGGCGCGGGCGGGTGGGTTCGGGCCATTGCACGACGCGGTCGCGCAGGTCTTTCTGGAATGCGGTGGCGATGCCGTTAAGGCCGGTGGTGGAGGCGGTGGCGATAAGCTCGGCGGTCTCGAAATGCGTGCCGGGTTCGGTTTCCGCACCGAAGGGGTGGCCGAACTGGACTTGGCGGCGGCCATCGGGAAGCTCTTCCGCCACCATGCGGTGCCCGCCGGACCAGGCGTAGTGCAGCGCAAGCGCGTCTCCGGCGGTGTTGGTGCAGCCGTCGCCCGCAAGGATCAGATAGGGCGGGTGTTCGTGGCCAGAGCGGCCGGTGCGGGCCTCACGCTGGCGGATGCCGGGGGTCCAGGGGGTGCGGATCAGGTGGAACTCACCGATCCATTTGCCGTGGACGTCGATCATGTCTCCGTGCTGAGGCGCGGGCAGGACGGGCGCGGCAAGCCATTGGACGCGGACCGGGCGGTCGGCTTGCAGCGTGGTTTTCAGGGTGATGGTGCCGGTCGGCTGGGCGGTCAGGTGGTGCGACAGCGTCAGGCCAGGCGCGCGGGAGATCAGGGTCAGGCGTCCGGGTGCGGTTTCGGCCCGGTCGAAGGCAAAGGCGGGATGGAGCTGTGTGCCGTCCGCCCCGGCCAGGATATGTCCCGGCTGGCCCTGAAAGGCGCGGCCCGGCTCGGGCGACAGCGACAGCGCGGGGAGCTTGTCAAGCATCCCGCCGGTAAGGTCATTCCGCTGTGCGGCGGCAAGCTGGGCAAGATCCTCGCTGTCAGGCAGGCGGGGACCCCACCAGATCACCTCGGGGATGCCGCCCGATGAGGCGAGCGCGATGGTCTGTCGGCCCGCGTCGACCCGCCAGTGCATTACTTGACGGCCCCAAGCGTCAGGCCCGCGATGAAGTGTTTCTGCATCAGGAAGAACATGGCGACCGGGGGCAGGGCGGCGAGGATCGAGCCTGCCGAGACGAGGTGCCACGCCGCGACCCACTGGCCGTTCAGCGACGACAGGCCCGCGGTGATCGGCTGGGTCTCGGGGCTGGTGGTCAGGACCGTGGCCCAGAAGAAATCGTTCCAGATGAAGGTGAAGATCAGCACTGAAAGCGCCGCTATGGCGGGCCGCATCAGGGGCAGCACGATGAACCAGAAGATGCGCCATTCGGCGACGCCTTCGACGCGGGCGGCTTCGATCAGTTCGAACGGCAGGGCCTTGATGAAGTTGCGCATGAAGAGGGTGCAGAAGCCGGTCTGGAACGCGATGTGGAATAGGGCAAGGCCCCAGTAGGTGTTGTACATCCCAAGGTTCAGCGTCATGTCGCGGACCGGGACCATGAGGATCTGGAACGGTACGAAGTTCCCAGCAACGAACATGAAGAACAGGATCAGGTTCGCCTTGAACTTGTAGACCGCCAGCGCGAAGCCCGTCATCAGGCTAAGGGCCACCGCGCCGATCACCGTGGGGATCGTCACGATGAAGCTGTTCAGGATGTAGCGGCCCATCGGCGTGTTGCGGAACACGTCGGCGTAATTCTCGAACGCGATGTAAGAGGGGATGCCGAAGTAGTTCCCTTGCGCAAGGTCAGCGGCGGGCCGGACCGAGGTGATCGCCACCCCGATCAGCGGGAAGAGCCACAGGAACAGCGAGACCGGAAGGGCGATCTTGTAGACCCACTGGGCGGCTTGCGAGCGTTGCTGGATGGGGCGCGGGAACATGGCTTAACGCTCCGTCTCGTCGCGCCACATCTTCCAGATGAAGCCCGAGATGAAGATCATCATGATGGCGAAGAGGACGACGGCGATGGCCGCGCCATAGCCCATCCGGTAGCCGTATTCGGAAAGCGCCGTCTCGTACATGTAGTAGCTGAGGACGCGGGACGAGCCGAAGGGGCCTCCGCTGGTCATGATCGACACAAGGTCGAACGACCGCAGCGCGCCGATCACTGTCACGACCACGGCGATGAACGTCGCAGGGCGCAGCTGCGGCAGGATGACGTAGTAGAGCATCCGCCAGCCCTTGGCGCCGTCCAGCCTTGCGGCCTCGACCTGGTCGGGGGCGACGTTGTTCAGGCCCGTAAGGTACAGGATCATCACATAGGCGATCTGCGGCCAAAGGCCTGCGGCGATGATGCCGTAGGTCACAAGGTCGGGGTCCGCCAGCACGGCGATGCCCGTTCCCGTGAAGAACTCGATGACCTTGTAGAGAAGGCCGAAACCGGGGGCGTAGAACCACGAGAAGATCAGGCCGACGACGACCTGAGAGATCACGAAGGGGAAGAAGAACAGCGACTTGTAAAGCCGGATCCCGGTGACCGTCTGGTTCAGGAAGATCGCGATGAAGAGGCCCGCCGGGACCGCCAGAAGATAAAGCACCAGCCAGATGATGTTGTTCTTGAACGAGGTGACCATGTTCGGATCGCCCACCATCTCGACATAGTTGGCGGTGCCGATCCAGGTGGCCTCACCCAGGCCGTCCCAGTCGTAGAAGCTGATCCACATGCTCTGGAAGATCGGGATGATCACGTAGACCGCGAACATCAGAAGGCCGGGGGCAAGGAAGAGCCAGGGGGCCAGGCGACGCTGGTTTGCTTTCCAGTAGCTGGTCATCGGGGATCTCCGGGCCAAGAGGTTTCGAAAACTCTTGCAACGTCCTTCGAAGGAATTTGCGGGAACGACGGCGGCCGGTCGCCCGGCCGCCGCAGTCACATCTTACTTGTAGACCTGCCCGCGCACTTGCTCGAGCCGTTCGAGGATCGCGTCCAGCTGGTCCGGCTGGACCAGGAACTGCTGGATGCCTTCCATACCGGCCTTCGCCATTTCCGCCGGAGCGTCACGGTCGAAGAACTGCGCCAGAGCATGCGCTTCGGACAGCATCTTGAAGCCCGCCGAAATGAACGGATCGTCAGCGGCCACCGTCGAGTTCTTGTTGGTGGGCAGCTGGCCGATCGCGGCGTTCAGCTTGGTCTGCGCGTCAGCCGAGGCCACGAAGGCCAGGAACTTCTTCGCATCTTCGACGTTCTTGGCACCAGCCGGGATGTGGATGGTGTCGGTCGGCGCATCTTCGGCACGCGGGATACCGGGAGTGATTTCCGGGAACGCCATGAAGCCGAGGTTGTCGTTCGTCATGCCGCCTTCCTTGAAGACGCCGACGGCAAAGTTGCCCATCACGTAGTTCGCAGCCTTGCCCTGCACCAGCAGCGCCGCCGCATCCTGCCAGTCGATTGCAGCGTGGTTGGCGGTGACATAGGGCTGCAGCTTGCCGAGTTCGTTGAAGACGTCCTTCACCTTCTGGTCCGTCCAGGCGATCTTCCCGGCGGTCAGTTCCATGTGCCACTCATAGCCGTTGGTGCGCAGCGACATGTAGTCGAAGATGCCAGCCCCAGGCCACAGCGCCTTGGTGCCGGTGGTCAGGCAGTCGATGCCAGCGGCCTTGAACTTCTCGCAGTTCGCGATGAAGGTCGCCCAGTCAACGCCCTCGGGTCCGGGAACCTCGACGCCAGCCGCGGCATAGGCGTCTTTGTTGAAGTAGATGCCCCACTGATAGTACGTGTAGGGAACGCCCCACTTCTTGCCGTCGATCGTCATCGAAGCTGCGGCCGAGGCCAGCGCGTCGTTCAGACCGTTGGCTTCCCAGACGTCGGTCACGTCCATGAACTGGCCGGCTTCGACAAACGGGGCCATCCGGTTTCCGGCGTACCAGTTCGCCAGGTCCGGCGCGTCGGTCGTCAGGAAGTTGCGGATCGCGGTCTTGTAGCCTTCGTGGTCGAAGTTGTTCAGCTGCACGTCGATGTCGGGGTTCGCGGCCTCGAAATCGGCGATCAGTGCTTCCATAGCCGCAAGCGGAATGGGATCGTAGTCGGCATTGTATTTCAGGATGCGTTTGTCCTGAGCCACCGCCGCGGTGGACAACAGCAACGCTGCCGCAAGGGCGAGCGCGCCCGCACTTTTATGGACCATGGTTTCCTCCCGTCTGGTTCCATTATGTGAAACTTAGTCTTGAATATTGAAAACTATGTCCGCTATCCTCTATGATGTCAACACGCACGACAGGGGACGCGCGATGGGCGCCGAGGGGCACGCGGACGGCACGGTCGGAAAGGCGCTCGACGTTCTCGACATGGTCGCAAGCCATGGCCGCCCGGTGCGCTTTTCCGATCTCTTGCAGCAGTCCCACTCTCCGAAGGCCACGCTTTACCGCCTGCTGCAGACGCTGACCCATCAGGGCATGCTGACCTATGACATGGGGGTCGGCACCTCTGCGCTGGGCGTGCGCCTTGTGCGGCTGGCCCATGCGGCCTGGGCGCAGTCCTCGCTTGCGCCGATTGCCCGACCCTATCTTGATGAATTGGCTCAAAGAACCGGCGAGACGATCCACCTGGCACAGATCGATCTGGGGCAGGTGCTTTACGTCGACAAGCGCAATGCGACCAGGCCCGTCGACATGTTCTCGTCAGCCGGAAAGGTGGGCCCGGCGTATTGCACCGGGGTGGGCAAGGCGATGCTGGCTTTCCTTGACGAGGCCACGCTGGCGAACGCGATTTCGCGGCAAAGCTTTCACCGCTTCACGCCACAGACACTCGACACGCCAGAGCTTCTGAAGGCCGAGCTTGAGGCGATTCGCCGCCGCGGCCACGGCTTCGACCGCGAGGAACATGAGCCGGGAATCATCTGCTGCGCGGTGCCGATTCTTACCCGGTCTTCCCGGGTGCTTGGGGCGGTTTCGGTGACATCGACGACGGCCCGGACCACATTGGAGGCGCTGGAAGGCCATGCGCCCATGATCAAGGACATCGCGGCGCGGATCGCTGCCGAGGCGGAGAGCTGGCGCTTTCCGGAACAGGCTTAGGGGGAGGGACATAACATGACAGGCGTAACGCTCGACAAGGTGACGAAGCGATTTGGTGATCTTCAGGTCATTCACGGCGTCGATCTGACGATCGAGGATGGCGAGTTCTGCGTCTTTGTCGGCCCGTCGGGCTGCGGCAAGTCCACGCTTCTGCGGATGGTCGCGGGGTTGGAGGAAACCTCGTCCGGTGCCATCCGGATCGGCGCGCGGGACGTGACCCACGTCGATCCGTCGGAACGGGGCGTCGCGATGGTGTTCCAGACCTATGCGCTTTATCCGCATATGACGGTGGCCGAGAACATGGGTTTCGGGTTGAAGATGACCGGTCATCCGAAAGGTCAGATCGACAAGAAGGTCGCCGAAGCCGCGCGGATCCTGAAGCTGGAACCGCTCCTTGAGCGCAAGCCCAAGGCGCTGTCCGGCGGCCAGCGTCAGCGTGTGGCGATCGGGCGGGCGATCGTGCGGGGGCCGGAGGTGTTTCTGTTCGACGAACCCCTGTCGAACCTGGACGCTGAGCTCCGCGTCGAGATGCGGGTGGAAATCGCCCGGCTTCGGCGCGAGATCGGTGCGACGATGATCTACGTGACCCACGACCAGGTCGAGGCGATGACGCTGGCCGACAAGATCGTCGTCCTGCGGACCGGTCGGATCGAACAGGTGGGCAGACCGCTAGACCTCTACAACAACCCCGACAACCGCTTCGTCGCGGGCTTCATCGGCAGCCCGGCGATGAACTTCGTCGCAGGCGTGGTGGAAGGGCCGGGGGCTGTTCTGACCAAGGGGCTGGGGCAGCCCGTCGCAACCGGCGCGGCCTTGCCCGCAAAAGGGACGGAGGTCACCGTAGGCCTCAGGCCGCAGCACGTGAAGATCGGCGCGGGTGAAACCCATCGGGTGGAACTGACTGAAGCGTTGGGCGGGGTCGCCTATGTCCACCTGACCGCGCCGTCGGGCGAAAAGCTGATCGTGGAACGCCACGACCAGATCAGCCTTGAACCCGGCAGCATGGTGGGCGTCGGTTTCGACGCCAAGGACGCGATGCTGTTCGACAAGGAAGGCGCCCGGCTGCGCTAGAGCGTGTCCGACAAAAGTGGAATCCGGTTTTGGCGCAAGACACGCGACCACTAAGGAGCTAGGGCCTGTCTGGCGCTTCTATCAGCGCCGGACAGGCTCTAGCGCCGACTGGCAAAACCTTACCGATTCCTGAACGGGGCCTCGCAAGCCATTGATTTTACTTGGGCCAAAAGACTGCGCACCGTGCCCAGGTCAATGCCCCGCCAGGAACTTCTCCGCGTCCAAAGCCGCCATGCAGCCCATCCCGGCACTGGTCACAGCCTGGCGATAGATATGGTCCGTCAGGTCCCCCGCCGCAAAAACGCCGGGGATCGCAGTACGGGTCGAGCCCGCCTCGACCTCGACATAGCCGCCGTTATGCAGGGGCAGCTGGTCCTTCACCAGCTCGGACGCCGGAGCATGGCCGATCGCCACGAAGAACCCGGCGCAGGGAATGACCTGCTCGGCGCCCGTCGTCACGTGACGGACCTTCACCCCATCAACCCCACGGGGCTCATGCGCGCCCACGACCTCGCTGATCTCGTGGTTCCAGAGGACTTCGATCTTCGGATGCTTGAAGAGACGGTCCTGCATGATCTTCTCGGCCCGCAAGCTGTCCCTCCGGTGGATCAAGGTGACCTTCGTCGCGAAGTTCGTCAGGAACAGCGCCTCTTCAACAGCCGTATTGCCGCCCCCGACCACGACCACCTCTTTGCCACGGTAGAAGAACCCGTCGCAGGTCGCGCAGGCGCTGACTCCGAACCCCTTGAAATGCTCCTCCGACGGCAGCCCCAGCCATTTCGCCTGTGCCCCGGTCGCCAGGATCACCGCATCCGCCGTATAGGTCGTCCCACTGTCCGCGGTCGCCGTGAACGGGCGCTTCGAGAGGTCAAGCGAAGTGATGTAGTCATGGATCACCTCGGCCCCCATCGCCCCTGCATGGGCCTGCATGCGGACCATCAGGTCGGGACCCATCACATTGGTGTCGCCCGGCCAGTTCTCGACCTCGGTCGTGATCGTCAGCTGACCGCCGGGCTGGAGGCCCTGGATCAGGATCGGGTCTAGCATCGCGCGCGCCGAATAGACCGCAGCCGTATAGCCGGCGGGCCCCGAGCCGATGATCAGAACCTTCGTATGACGCGTGTCGCCCATGCTTGCCCCCAGGAATCCGGCCCTCGATATAGCCATCTGCGCGGGGGGCGGAAAGCCCCTGCATGGCGGCTATGCAGGCAGCGCTTGGGCTGAAGCGATGCGTTTTCTTGCGCGAAGTTGAAATATTATTGCGTGGGCCCGGCTTGCCGCGTACGTAAGTCGACGAACGGAGGCACCATGCCCGCACACAAGCTTGACCCCATCGACCGTCAGATCCTGGCCGAACTGCAGGCTGACGGGCGGATGACCAATGTGGAACTGGCAAGCCGGGTCGGCATTTCCGCGCCGCCCTGCCTGCGCCGGGTCCGCGGGCTGGAGGAGGCGGGCTTCATCCGCGGCTACCATGCCGACATCAATGCGCGCGAACTGGGGTTCGAGGTGCAGGTCTTCGCGATGGTGCGGCTGAACAGCCAAGCCGAGGCCGACCTTTCAGCTTTCGAGGCACGCTGCCGGGCATGGCCACTGGTTCGTGAATGCCACATGCTGAATGGCGAGATCGACTTTATCCTGAAATGCGTGGCGCCCGATCTGTCCACCTTCCAGAGCTTTCTGACCGAAGAGCTTCTGAAAGCCGAACACGTGGCGAATGTGAAGACGAGCCTTGTCATCCGTTGTGCAAAGGATGAACCCGGCCTGCCGTTCAATGTGCTTGAGGCGCGGCTGGCGAAGAACGCCTGAGCCGCAGGTCTGTCAGCGCGAAGCGTCGTTCACGTGGCGGGTTGCCGTCTTCAGGCGCATGGCAAAGCCCTTCTGACCGGCCACCATCGTGCGGCCTGAGGTCTGACGAGCGGTTGCGCGGGCAACGACGCGGGTATCGGTTGCATCACCGACCGTCTCAAGAATCGACAGAATCCAGCGGCGCTTGGTCTTCATCTGGATGATCATCAGTGTCCCCGTCACATGCAACCCGTGTACGTATTTGATGCCCGGGGAATGCGGCAGGGTTGGGGAAGAATGATGCTGCAATCAGAGCATTTTCATGCCCGCTTTCGCCGCATCACAGCCTTATTGCCGAGATCAGCCGTCCGTAGTCCGCCTCGCCCGCATGGGTCGTTCTGCGGAACGAATAGAAGCGCGACGGGTCGAGGTAAGTGCAATGACCGGTCCACAGGGCATTTCCGACGCCAGCGCTCCGAAGCCGATGAAGGCCGTAGCCCGGCAAGTCAAAGTGCAACCGGTCGCCCTTGCCGTTTGCAAAGAAACGGCTGTTCCCATCGTCTTCGGCCCTGAAGCGGTCAAGGAACTCCGGGCCGACCTCGTAGGCGGCCTGGCTGATCGTCGGGCCGATCACAGCCGTCACTTGCGACCTTTTCGCGCCAAGCGCCTCCATCGCGTCAAGCGTCGCTTCCAGTATTCCGTCGACAGCCCCGCGCCAGCCGGCATGGGCAGCGCCCACCACCCGCGCAACGGGGTCGCTGAAGAGGACGGGCTGGCAATCTGCGGTCAGCACCGCCAGAAGAACGCCCGGCGTCGCGGTCACCAGCGCGTCAGCCTGCACCGGACCGGGGAGCGGGCCGGTAACGGGGATTGCAGTGGCCGAGTGCACCTGGTGCAGGGTAACAAGCGCCTCGGGGGCCACCCCCATCGCATCAGCCACGCGGGCGCGGTTGATCGCCACGATCTCGGTCTGGTCGGTCGATCCGGTGCCGCAGTTGAGCCCGGCGAAGATCCCCGACGACGCCCCGCCCTTGCGGGTGAAGAAGCCATGGCGGCTGGCCAGGGCGCCCGAGGTGATGATCTCCAGCGTGGTCGGCATCAGGGGGCGACTCCCGGTGGCAGCGGCGCACCGGCGCGGGTCAGCGCCAGTACTTTGAACAACGAACCCATTTCCTCGGGGTGGGTCAAGCGGCGAAGCGCAGCGTGGTGACTTTCTAGTGCTGCGCCGGTGACGCTTTGGGCCAGCCGAGCGGCGCGGGCCTCGATTCCAAGGCGAAGAAGAAACTCGCCCTGGGTGGTGTAGGCATGCGCCATGCCCGGCGATGTAAGCGCCTCGAAGTCGACATGCGCGGTCAGGTCGGCCTCGCCGGGATGGGCCAGCGGGTCGTCATAGGCGTGGGCACGGAGGGCCTGCAACGTATCGCCGCGTGAGCGCCAGTCGCCGTAGTCGATGATCAGGGCCAGGCCGCCGTGGTGGTGCAGGCGGTGATGTACGGCGCTCACGACGAAGCGGGCGATCCGGCCCTGTTCGATGATCAGACCCTCTTCGCTCTGCTGATCGGGCGCGAGGCCAACCATCCGCTCGCCGCGCTCGGCAAGACCGAAGGCCAGCGCGCCGTCTTTCAGCCCGACCAAACGTTCGTGCCAAAGCCCGTTCACGAACTGGTACTGGTGGATGGGCAGCGCGTCGAAGAACTCATTGGCGATCAGGAACAGCGGCTGCTCGGGCAGGTCGTGTGCGGCCTCGATCCAGCGCAGACCGAAGTCGTGCCCCCGGCCGACTGTCCGCTCCTGCGCATGACGCAGGACAGGCGAGGCCTCAACCAGCACCACCTGCGCCGACGCGTGGAACCCCGGCACCCCCTTGGTCGCCCGCAGGATGTCGGCCATCAGCGTGCCCCGGCCCGGCCCAAGCTCGGCCAGAGTGAACGGCGAAGGCGCGCCCTGGTCCAGCCAGGCCTGGGCCAGCGCGAGGCCGATCAGCTCGCCGAACATCTGGCTGATCTCGGGCGCGGTGGTGAAGTCGCCTGCCGTCCCGAAAGGATCCCGCGTCGTGTAGTAGCCGTGGACGGGGTGCAGCAGGCATTCCGCCATGTAGTCGGCCACCGAGATCGGCCCGCCCTCACGGATGCGCTCGACCAGAAGGGTCGCAAGCGGCGTCATCTGGCCTTTGCGCGGAAGGCGAACCAGAGGCCCGCCGCGATCATCGGCAGCGAGAGCAACTGGCCCATCGTCAGCCCCCAAGCGCCCCAATGCAGGGCAAAGCCGATGGGGTTCCCCTCGCTGACGAACTGGGCGTCGGGCTGCCGCACGAATTCGACCAGAAACCGCGCGAGACCGTAGCCCGCAAGGAACACCCCCATGATCGCGCCGGGCCGCTTCAGCCAGCCGCGCCGGAACGCCAGCCAGATGATCACGAGGGCAACGAGAAGCCCCTCAAGCGCGGCCTGATAAAGCTGGCTTGGATGTCGGGCGCAGGCGCCGACCAGCTGCGGGCAGGTCTGTGCTGCCGCTCCGGGGAAGATCACGCCCCAGGGCAGGTCGGTGACGCGGCCCCAAAGCTCGGCGTTGATGAAGTTGGCAATCCGTCCCAGCATCAGCCCGACGGGGGTAGCAAGCGCCAGAAGATCCCCCATCGACAGCATCGGGATCTTCTCGCTCCGGCAGAACCAGATGGCGGCGATCGCCACCCCGGCGAAACCACCGTGGAAGGCCATGCCGCCATCCCAGACCCGCGGGATTTTCCAGGGGTCCGCGATGTAGGTCGAGGGCTCGTAGAAGATGACATAGCCAAGCCGCCCGCCGACGATGACCCCGATGATGATCCAGGTCAGAAGCCGCTCCACCTGTTCCGAGGTGATCGGCGGGTCGGTTGCCCAAAGCCGACGCAAGCGGATTGCACGGAGGACGATCCACCAGCCGAAAAGGATACCGACGATATAGGCCAGCGCATACCAGCGCAGCACTATAGGGATCCCGAAGATCTCCCAGTCGATCAGGTTCGGAGAGATATCGGGGAAGGGGATCATGCAGGCCCTCGGGTGCTTTGCCCGCTTGTCGCGGGCGGGGCGGGCGATGTCAACCGGCGGCAATCGGGCGCCTTGCCCCGCGACGGAGGCGGGGCCATATATGAGGCGCAAGCGCGAAGGAGAGGCCCATGCAGACCCGCAACAAGTTCTTTGATGACATGAGTCAGCTCATGACCAATGCGATGGGGGTGGCCCAGGGCGCCAAGACCGAGGCCGAGACCGCGTTTCGCAGCTTTGTCGACCGCTGGATGGCCGACCGCGATTTCGTGACGCGGGAAGAGTTTGATGCCGCTCGCGCGATGGCCCAGAAGGCGCGCGAGGAGAACGCAGCGCTGGAAGCCCGGATTGTGGCGCTGGAGGCAGCGCTGGCGAAGAAGAAGAGCTGATCTGACGGACTGCTCGTCGATGACTTCGTCACTCCTCGCGGAACGCCCTCCGACGAGGAGACGAAGTCGAACGAGGAGGGTCCCCTAGACCCGGATCAGCCGGAACGCCGCCGAGGCGCCCCAGCCCGCGATTGCTGCCAGAACCAGTGACAGAAGGCCGTAGATGAGCGGTTGCTCCTGGGCGAGGTTGAAGATGAACCGCTCCAGCCCCTCTTTCCTGACCCCGATCACCCTCTCCTGACTGGCGATCACACGCTTGTTGCGCAGAAGGAACAGCCGCACCTTGTATTCGCCTTCGGTCAGGTTCGCGGGCAGCACGATATCGGCGCGGAAAAGTGTGTCTTCGGTCAGCTCGACCTTGCCTTCCAGAATCCGGTAGCGCCCGTCGTTGGTGCGGACCCGAAGCAGCGCCAGCACGAACTCGCCAGACTTCTCGGCCTCGGACGCGATGCCGACCGCGCGGATGACACGCTCGATGGTAATGCCGTAGCGGAGGTTGTCGATGTCGGACAGGATGTGCCTCAAAGGCCCGGTCGTCGCTACGGCGTAGAAGCTGGGCGCGCTGTCGATGCGGACCTGGGCGTTGTTCAGCCAGATCCCCGCCACGCGGCCTTTGCGGCGTACCATGACCGGGGCCGACGGACCCTCGACCGTCACGATCACTTCCAGCGGGCCGCCTTCCGGCGGGGGCGCCTCGCGCTTGACCGCGCCGTAGATCAGGATCTCCGAACCGTCGAAATCGGCGGTGATCGAGACGCGGTTCTGGCTCATGCCCGCGACGATGGTTTCATCGGCCAGGGCTGGCGTCGCAATGGCCAGAAGAAGGATCAGCGCGCGGATCATGGCAGGGCCCCCGGTGCGACCGAGTAAAGCTCATCCGGGGTAACCAGCAGATCGATCGCGATGCGGACGGCGACAGTAAGGACCAGAAGCGACAGAAGGATGCGCAGCTGTTCGGCCTTAAGCCGCACGCCCACCCGCGTGCCGATCTGCGCACCGATGACGCCGCCAAGGATCAGAAGAAGCGCCAGAAGCATGTCGACCGTCTGGCTGGTCACGGCGTGCATCACGGTGGTGAAGGCGGTGACGAAGATGATCTGGAAAAGCGAGGTGCCGATCACGACCTTGGTCGGCATGCCCAGCAGGTAGATCATCGCGGGCACCAGGATGAAGCCGCCGCCGACGCCCATGATCGCGGCCAGAAAGCCGACAGCGGCCCCCACCAGGGCCGGGGGGATGACGCTGATGTAAAGGCCGCTTGCCCGGAACTTCATCTTGAAGGGCAGCCCATGCACCCACGAATGCACGTGGCTCCGCCGAACGGGCGCATTCGTCTGGCGCGACCTGAGCAGGCTTCGCAGGCTTTCCTGGAGCATCATCGCGCCGATAAGACCCAGGAAAATGACATAGGAGAGCTGGACGAAAAGGTCGATCTGTCCAAGCCGCGTCATCCACTGGAAGACCCAGACACCGATCGCCGATCCCACGATCCCCCCAAGAAGCAGGACCGTTCCCATGTGGAAGTCCACGCCCTTGCGGCGAAGCTGGGCCAGGACGCCCGAGATCGAGGAGGCCACCACCTGGTTGGCGCCTGTCGCGACGGCCACGGCAGGCGGCACGCCGATGAAGAACAGAAGCGGCGTGATCAGAAAGCCGCCGCCGACCCCGAACATGCCCGACAAAAAGCCCACGATGCCGCCCAGCCCCAGGATGAGGAAGGCGTTCACCGAGACTTCGGCGATGGGGAGGTAGAGCTGCATCGAAGCGGCCAAAGTGCGGAAAGCGGTGGTTTGATCAAAGGCTTGCGCGTCTTTCGGGGGGAAGTCAAACCCACATTGCCGTCATCGCAAACCGCGCAGGAATTCCCTCAAAATGCGTTCCAGTTTTGCCGCACCAAGCGGGGCCATGGCCTTGGTATGCTCATGGCTGATCTTCTCTTCAGACATCCCCGCCGCCATGTTGGTGATGGTCGAGATGGCTGCAACCTTAAGGCCCAGGAACCGGGCCAGGATCACCTCCGGCACTGTCGACATCCCCACCGCATCGCCGCCGAGCAGCTTCAGCATCCGGATTTCCGCCGGGGTCTCGAACGAGGGGCCGGAGTACCAGCAGTAGACGCCTTCGGGCAGGTCGACGCCCTGGCGCACGGCAGCGGCCTCAAGTTCCCGACGCATGTCGGGGTCATGCGCATCGGTCATCGGCACGAAGCGCGTGTCGGTCTTTTCGCCGATCAGCGGGTTGAGGCCGGAGTAGTTGATGTGGTCGGAAAGCAGCATCACATTGCCAGGCGGGATGTCCGGCCGCATCGAACCGGCAGCGTTGGTCAGGATCAGCTGTTCCGCCCCCAGCGCCTTCAGGACCTGCAGTGGCAGAAGCATCGCGCGGGGATTGCCGCTTTCGTAGTAATGCTCCCGCGCCCCGAAGACCGCGACGCGCACGCCTTCCAGCGTACCGACATGCAGGTTCGGGTTGTGGCCCGAAACGCCGACATGCGGGAAACCGGGGAGGTCGGCATATGGGATCGCCACGCCTTCCACCGCATGCGCCAGATGGCCCAGGCCCGAGCCGAGGATCAACCCAAGGCGCACCGGTTCGGTCCCGGCGCGGGCGTGGATCAGGTCCGTCAGCGCTTTGGCGTCGGTCACCCTTAGCGCTCCTTCACATAGGGTTCGCCGCCTGCCCTGGGCGGGATCGCCTTGCCGACAAAACCGGCCAGCACCAGAACGGTCAGCACGTAGGGTAGGGCATCGAGGAACGGGACCGGCACCTTGACCTGCACCACCGCCTCGACCACGTCGGGCCGAAGGGCCAGTGCCTGGAAGAAGCCGAACAGCAGACACGCCCACATCGCCGCGACCGGGCGCCACTTGGCGAAGATGAGCGCGGCCAGCGCGATGTATCCCCGGCCCGCCGTCATCTCTTTCCCGAAACCCGCCTGCAGCGCGGTCGCCATGTAGGCCCCCGCCAGACCGCAAAGGATGCCGGTGATCATCACCGCCGAGAAGCGCAGGCCCTTGACGCTGACCCCCGCCGTATCGACCGCCGCCGGGTTCTCGCCCACCGCGCGCAGGCGCAGGCCATAGCGGGTGCGGTAAAGCACCCACCAGGTCAGCGCGACGATGGCGAAGGCAGCGTAAACCAGAACCGAGTGACCGGTTAGCACCTCGGCGTAAAGCGGACCAAGCGCCGGTATCGACCGTATTCCATGGTCTATCCACTCAAGGACCCATACCAAAGGCCGTACCACAGGCGCTAGGAATGTGCCGATCCAAGACGTCTCCGCCCATACGGCCAGCTCGTCGGGCGTGGGTAGGCCCACCGGGCTGAACCGCGCATTGCCTGTCAAAGGTGGTGTCCGACCGCCCTGACCGAATAGGTACTGCGCCACCAGCACCGTCATCCCCGAGGCGAGGAAATTCAACGCCACCCCGGCGATCAGCTGGTTGCCGCGGAAGGTGATCGACGTCACCCCATGAATCAGCGCAAAGACCATCGCCCCCGCAATGCCCGCCAGCGCACCCACCCAGGCGGACCCGGTGTAGAACGCCACCGCCCCCGCACACATCGCGGCCACCAGCATCTTGCCCTCAAGCCCGATGTCGAACACGCCCGACCGTTCGGAGTAAAGCCCGGCGATGCAGGCGAGCAGAAGCGGCGTCGCCAGCCGCAGCGTCGAGTCGAGGATTTGCAGAAGCGTGCCGTAATCCATCACGCAGCCTCCATCCGACGGGGGCGGAAGAGCGCGAAGATGCGGGTCAGAAGCATCCGCACCATCACGTCCAAAGCCCCGGTGAAGAGGATCACCAGACCCTGCACCACGGTTCGCAACTCGATCGGAATCTTGGTCCAAAGGCCAAGCTCGGCCCCGCCCTGGAAGAGGAACCCGAAGAGAAGCGCGGCCAGCACCACGCCAATCGGGTGGTTCCGCCCCATCAGCGCCACCGCGATCCCGATGAAACCTGCGCCCGACGCCGAGTTGCCCAACAGCCGCTCCGCCTCGCCCATCACATTGTTGATCGCCATCAGGCCCGCGAGCCCGCCCGAGATCAGCATGGCGATCATGATGATCCGCGTCGGGTTGATCCCGGCATAGCGGGCAGCCGGTTCCGACTTTCCGAAAGCTCGTATCTGGTAGCCAAGCCGCGTGCGCCACAGAAGCGCCCAGACGACGACCGCCATTGCCAAAGCGATGAAGAACGTCACGTTCGCGGGCACGCCGGAGGTAAAGATCAGGTTCAGCCCGGGGATTTCGTTGAAGCTTGGCAGATGGGTTGCTTCAGGGAAGTTGTCGGTGGCGGGGTCCATCTTGCCGGGAGGACGCAGCACGTCGACCAGCATGAAGATCAAGAGGCTTGCAGCGATGTAGTTGAACATGATCGTGGTGATGACGATATGGCTGCCGCGTTTCGCCTGCAGATAGGCCGGTATCGCCGCCCAGGCCGCCCCGAACAAGGCCCCCCCAGCCGCCGCGCCGACCAGCGCCAGCGTCCAGTGCGGCCAGGGCAGGAAGAGACACACCAGCGCCACCCCAAGGCCGCCAAGCTGCGCCTGCCCCTCGCCCCCGATGTTGAAAAGGCCCGCGTGGAAGGCGACCGTTACTGCAAGCCCGGTGAAGATGAAGCTTGTGGCGTAGTACAGCGTGTAGCCCCAGCCATAGGCGCTCATCAGGCTACCCTGGACCATGACGGTGATCGCTTCCCAGGGGTCCTGGCCGATCGCGATGATGACGAGGGCCGAGATGATTGCGGCGAGGGTCAGCGAGACGAGGGGCACAAGGGCGACATCGGCCCAGCGTGGCAGACGGTCCATCAGGCGGCCCTCCGATCAGATGACATGCGGCGGGAAGCCCCCCCTCCCCAGCCCTCCCCCACAGAGGGGGGAGGGAGGTACCCGGCCCAGACCTCGGGCATAAAGGGCAACGTCGGAAAAATGGCGCCTCCCCTCCCCCTCAGTGGGGAGGGGATGGGGGTGGGGGGTAGCCGCTGGTCATGCATCACGCGGCCTCCTCTTTCGCGGTGACCCCGGCCATCAAGAGGCCCAACGCGCGTTCGTCGGTGGTCTCGGGGTCGCGGAAGCCCATGATCTTGCCGTCGAACATCACCGCGATGCGATCGGACAGCGACATGATCTCGTCCAGTTCCACGCTGACCAGAAGGATCGCCGCCCCCTGATCGCGCAACGCTATGATCTGGTTGTGAATGAACTCGATTGCGCCGATGTCGACGCCCCTCGTGGGCTGACCGATCAGAAGGAGGTCAGGCTTCTGCTCCATCTCGCGGGCGACAACGATCTTCTGCTGGTTCCCGCCCGAAAAGCTTTTCGCGGGCAGCCAGCAGTCTGGCGGACGGACGTCGAACTTCTCCATCTTCTTCCGGGTGTCGTCGCGGAGCGCGTCGTTGTCCATCAGAAGGGCGTTCTTCTGATACTCGGGTTCGTTGAAATAGCCGAAGGCCATGTTCTCCCAGGCGGTGAAATCGAGGATCAGCCCGTAGTGGTGGCGATCCTCGGGCACATGGGCGATGCCCGCCTTCCGGCGGCTTTGCCCGTCCGCGCCATGGCCCGAAAGCGGCAGCTCCGCGCCCTTCAGCGTGATCTTGCCCGTGGCCCGCTGCATCCCTCCCAAGGCTGCCAGAAGCTCGGACTGGCCATTCCCAGCCACCCCCGCGATCCCCAGAATCTCGCCCGCACGGATCTCGAAGCTGACACCTTTCAGCCGCTCCACCTTGTGCTCGTCCCGGACCCGAAGATCCTCGACCGACAGCACCACCGCGCCGGGCTTGGCCGGACCTTTCTCGACCTCCAGAAGCACCTTGCGGCCCACCATCAGCTCGGCCAGCTGCTCGGGGCTCGTCTCGGCGGTCTTCACCGTCGCGACCATCGTGCCCCGCCGCATGACGCTGACGTTGTCCGTCGCCTCCATGATCTCGCGCAGCTTGTGGGTGATCAGGATCACCGTCTTGCCCTGGTCCTTCAGCCCCTTGAGGATGCGGAACAGATGGTCCGCCTCGTCCGGGGTCAGCACACCCGTCGGCTCGTCCAGGATCAGGATATCGGCGTGCCGGTAAAGCGCCTTCAGAATCTCCACCCGCTGCTGATGGCCGACCGAGAGGTCCTCAATCAGCGCATCGGGATCGACGTCCAGCTCATAGTCCCGCGCCAGCCGCTCAAGTTCCTTCCGCGCCTTGGCCAGCGAGGTGTTTAGCAGCGCCCCCTCCTCGGCACCCAGAACGATGTTCTCCAGCACCGAGAAATTCTGCACCAGTTTGAAGTGCTGGAACACCATCCCGATTCCGGCGCGGATGGCGCTCTGGCTGTCGGGGATAGCGGTCAGCTGGCCGTTCACGAAGATCTGGCCCGCGTCGGCTTTGTAGAACCCGTAGAGGATCGACATCAGCGTCGATTTCCCCGCGCCGTTTTCGCCGATGATCCCGTGGATCGTGCCTTTCGGCACCGCGATGTTGATGTCCTTGTTCGCCTGGACCGGACCGAAGGCTTTCGAGATGCCCTTCAGTTCGATCGCAAAGGTGCCGTCGGCCATGTCACCCCCTCGGCTCGGCCCGCTTATCCTCGCGGGTTCGTCTTGCAAAAGTGCCGCGCCAGCTGGCCTGGCGCGGCACCTTTCGTTTCAGCTTTGGCTGATCAGAACGTTGCCGCCGGGCAGGTGTTGTCCGACATGTAGTCGTGGACAACAAGCTCACCCGACTTGATCTTCTCGGCCGCCGCATCGACCGCCGCCTGCATTTCCGGCGTCACGAGCGAAGCGTTGTTTTCATCCATCGCATAGCCCACGCCTTCGTTCGCCAGACCCATGACATTGATGCCGGGGGTCAGGGCTTCGCCTTCCTTGAAGGCCTCGTAGACGGCGTTGTCGACACGCTTCAGCATCGAGGTCAGGACCTTGCCGGGATGCATGTAGTTCTGGTTGCTGTCGACACCGATCGACAGGATCCCCTCATCCGCAGCGGTCTGCAGAACACCGATCCCGGTGCCGCCCGCCGCCGCATAGATCACGTCCGCGCCTTGCGCTTTCTGGGCCTTCGCCAGTTCCGCGCCCTTGACCGGGTCGTTCCAGGCTGCAGGGGTGGTGCCGGTCATGTTGAGGACGACCGTTGCGTCCGGGTTGACCGCCTTCACGCCCTGGGCATAGCCGCAGCCGAACTTGCGGATCAGCGGGATATCCATGCCGCCGATGAAGCCGACCGTGCCCGACTTGGAGGCCAGAGCAGCCATCATGCCGACAAGGTACGACCCTTCATGCTCGTTGAAGACGACCGACTTCACGTTCGGCTGCTCCACCACCATGTCGATGATCGCGAACTTGGTGTCCGGGAAGTCCGGAGCCACCTTCGCCAGCACGTCACCAAAGGCAAAGCCGGTCATGACGACGGGGTTGGCACCCGCTTCAGCCAGACGGCGCAAGGCCTGCTCACGCTGGGCTTCGTCCTGCATCTCGAGCTCTTTGTAGGTGCCGCCCGTCTCTTTCGCCCAACGCTCGGCACCGTTGAAGGCGGCCTCGTTGAAGGATTTGTCGAACTTGCCGCCAAGGTCGAAGATGATCGCCGGTTCGGCCAGCGCGGCGCCTGCAAGAAGGGCAAAGGCGCAGGTGGCCCCGGCAAGGGATTTCATAAGGCTCATGGGTGTTCTCCCGGTTGATTAACACATTGCCGCCCTGTCCGCCGGGGTCAGCCGGTCGCGGGCGCGTTCTGGATTGATTAGCGACAAAGCCCGCATGGGGGTCAAGCCGGATTCGCGTGAGCTTTGGTAAAATCCTGACCCGTTGGTCAAGATCGCTTAAGCCAGCGGCTCTGACGGAAGATCACGGGCCAGAACCAGCGCGTCGACGCGTTCGCCCTCAGGCGTCCGGTAGTAGCCGCGCCTTTGCCCCGCCTGGCTGAACCCCGCCGATTCGTAAAGCGCGATGGCGGCGGTGTTTTGCGCCGAGACTTCCAGGAAGACCCGCCCTGCCCCCCGCAGCCGCGCCTGGTACAGGAACCGCGCCAGAAGCCTGCCCCCGAGGCCCCGGCGGCGGGCTTCCGGGGCGACAGCCAGCGTCAGAAGCTCGGCCTCACCGGCGACTGCCCGGCCCAGCAGGAACCCGGCATCGCCTTCGACCAGAAGGAAGACCAGAGGGTCGGACGTCACGCCCGAGAAGTCCTCGGTACTCCAGGGCCGCGGCGTCCGGAAGCAGCGCGCATGGAGTGCGGCCAGCGCTTCGGGCGTCACGGCAGGATCACCGGCGGGGGGTCGGACGGAGGGGTCGCATCCGCCCCGCGCAGGTAGAAGGGTGCCGGGCGAGGTTGCGGCGTCATCGCCCTTATCGCACCGATACGGGCGATCGCTTCGGCAAGCGGCATGGCGGGGGGGAGTGCGTCCGGACCTGCCGCCGATCCGGTGACATCGGTTGCCGCTACGATACGGTTGGCAAGATGGGCCGGTCCCTCTCCGGCCGCGGTGAAGAGCTGGACATAGACCTCGCCGCGCCGCGCATCCTCAACCACCGTCAGTGGGCGCGGCAGCCCATGGGCCAAGGCCTCCAGCCGCGTCACCCCAACCGCCGGAATGCCAAGCCCCAGTGCGAGCCCTCGCGCCGCGGCAACAGCGATCCGGACACCGGTGAAGTTACCCGGGCCAGTGCCCACCGCCAGAGCCTTGAGGTCGCCCCAGCCCAGCCCGCCCTCGGCCAGAACCTCCTCCAGCATCGGGATCAGCCGTTCGGCCTGACCTTTCTCCATCGGCTCAAGCCGCTGGATCACCCGGTCGGGCGAAAGCAAAGCGGCCGCGCAATGCGCGGCCGAGGTGTCAAAAGCCAGGATCGGCAGGATCACGGGGCAGGCTCAGGCGGCGACAGGCCGCACTTCAACCACTTCCGGGATGTAGTGCCGCAGCAGGTTCTCGATCCCCATCTTCAGCGTCAGGGTCGAGGACGGGCAGCCCGCGCAGGCGCCCTGCATGTGCAGATAGACCACCCCACGGTCAAAGCCGTGGAAGGTGATGTCGCCGCCATCCTGGGCCACGGCCGGGCGGACGCGGGTGTCCAGAAGCTCTTTGATCTGGCGCACGATGTCGCCGTCCTCGCCGGTATGCTCGGCATGGCCGCCACCCGTCGCGCCCTCACCTTCGATCGTCGGCTGACCCGACTGGTAGTGCTCCATGATCGCGCCAAGGACCTGCGGCTTGATATGCGGCCAGTCCACGCTCTCGGCCTTCGTCACCGTCACGAAATCGGTGCCGAAGAACACGCCTGTCACCCCACCGGCCGCAAAGATGCGACGGGCCAGGGGCGACTTTGCCGCCGCCTCGGCGCTGGGGAAATCGGCGGTGCCAAGATCAAGCACGGTCTGGCCGGGCAGGAACTTCAGCGTCGCGGGGTTCGGCGTGGATTCGGTCTGGATGAACATC
>NZ_JBOFBI010000184.1:0-9654 GCF_051645465.1 Tabrizicola sp.
TTTGGAACCTTGCTCGCGGAACTCATCAGGGCCAGGGGTGGCTACGCCGCCGCACAAATAGGCCGGACACACGACTGTACTGACGACCGTCGCAGCATCGCCAAAAACCTCTTGCATTGCAGGAGCCATCCACACACGAACCCTGGGGCGCTCGAACGTTCATCATCAAAGATCCTGACGACAACCTCATCGCCTTCGCCGGACGCGGCTAGGGTGCGGACGGAACGGACGCTGACTGACAACCTTCTAGCCAGACGTCGCTATGATCTTTGGGGGCACAATTCCCCGCGACTAGGCGCTCAATCCGCTCCAACCGCTCCGCGAGGGCGGCATCTTCTCGACGCAGATCGAAGGTTGCTGGTGCAACGAGAACCGCAACCAATCGCAAAAACTCTTCTTGCGACAGTTCGTTCGGTGGCCTCTGATGCAGTTCCTCGCTGGCGTGAAAGAAGCCGGTCATCCAGCCATTCGGACCCCGCCCCATTTCGACAGTCTCAAGCCAGAGAGCGAGGATCTGGTCTTTGTCGAGCCGCGCTTCGAGACCCAGAGCATAACCCGTCTGGCGGATTTTTCCGATCCCCGGACGAAACTGTTCGAAAGCCAACCGCTTTGAAACCGACTGAGAAATTGTTGTCGCCCCGGCGCCCAAGGTGTTGAAATCAATCCCGGAATGACTAGGTCATGTTGACAAATGGCGGAGCCAGAGGCGGATTGACGTGATGTCGATGAAAGCGAGGAAGCTCACGGCGGTTTTGTCGTAGCGGGTGGCGACGCGGCGGGCGTTCTTGAGCTTGTTGAAGCATCGCTCCACGAGATTGCGCAGCCGATAGAGGGTGCGATCCACGGCCACGCGTAGCTTGCGGGTTTTGCGCATCGGGATGACCGGCACCACGTCCCGCGCTTCCATGGTTTTGCGAATGCTGTCAGAGTCATAGCCTCGATCCGCGAGGAGGACGGCGGGCTCGGGCAAGTTGTCGACCATGACCAGATCGAAGCCCAGATAGTCCGAGGTCTCGCCCGGTGTGATCTCTGACCTCATCGGTAGGCCTGCACCGTTGACGCGAAGGTGGATCTTGGTCGTGAAGCCACCTCTTGAGCGGCCAAAACCCTGTCGCGGAGTCCCCCTTTTGCGCCCGCTGCCTGATGATGGGCGCGAACCACGGTGCTGTCGATCATCTGAAGGGCATCGGGAACCACCCTGCTCTCGTTCAGAGCGTCCATGATCCCTTCCCACAACCCCGCCAGGGTCCAACGTCGGAACTGGCGATACACCGAGGACCATTTGCCGAACTCTTCCGGCAGGTCATGCCAGGGCGAGCCCGTCCGCGCAATCCAGAAAATCCCATCCAGAACAAGACGATGGTTCATAGGCTTGCGCCCGCTCGGGGCGCAGACTGCAGAGATGAAGCGTCCATGAAACGCCCATTCCTCGTCCGACATAAGGTCTCGTGCCAAGCTGAGCTCCATCATAGATATCAGCTTGAATCACGATCAGCGCCCTTTGTGAATCCCTTTTGTCAACACGACCTAGGCCCAGCCAATGTTCAGTATGCCAGCTCTCCAGTCGTCTGGCTGGGCATCATTTAGGAAACCAGAATACACTGAGCGGAACAGTTCTGACGTACGAAGCGCTAGTCTTTGCGTCACAAAAGGGTAACTGAGTCGCGTGTATCGAGCGATGTACTCACACGTTAAACGGCACCGTCGTTGTCACGGCAGCTGGGATCACCGGCCAATCCGCATGATCGGGGCCGGGCGAACTGCGATGGAGAACTGCAGATATGAGACACATTGAGCCGTCGCATGGGCTGGCCACGTCGACACATGCGATCCATCCTCAGCACCTTTTGCAGACACATGGATCAGACCCTTCGCCCGCGGTCGGGGTGCCGTCGGCTTCCGGGATGGCGCAACGGCAGTTTGTACCCGCAGGCGGCAGCGTCGCGAGCTTTTTTGATCGCGTGCGGGCGGGGATGTCCGGGCCTCGCTCACGCATCGTCATGGTGGGGCACGCGATCGGAAGTCTGCCCGCCTATCTGGCCGCCCTGCGCAAATCCACCGATGTGCTGGGTATTCTGGTCAAACCCAAATCGGCCCAACCGGACATTCTGCGCCGGATCGCTCGGCATCACCGGACCGAAATCCTGTCGCGTGCGATTTGCGACAGCCCTCTCGCGATGTCCGATCTTCTGGACCGGATGACCGAAGCGCAGGATACGATCCTTGTCGACATCGGCGGGTACTTCTCGAACGTGCCAAAGTGGCGCGCCCAAGGCTACTTTCCCAACATCAAGGGCATCGTCGAAGATACCGAAAACGGCCATCAGCGCTACGAAAGGGCGGACTTGGCCGATATGCCGGTGATTTCGATCGCGCGCAGCCAGACCAAGCGTCTTGAAGACTGGTGGGTCGGTCGCGCCATCGTCTTCTCGGCCGAACGCCAGCTCCGCCAGATCGGCGACACCTTTCATTCCAAGCGGATCACCGTGCTGGGATTTGGCAAGATCGGCTTTTCTATCGCCGACACCCTGACCCGGCAGGGCTATGACGTTTCCGTCTTCGACACCGATCCCTGCCGCCGCGTTCTGGCCAAATGCCTGAACTACCGCATCCCCGACCGTGAGGATGCGATCCGGAAGGCCGACATCATCTTTTCCGCCACCGGCAACAAGGCCTTGTCCGCAACCGATCTCCAGCAGCAGAGGCGCCCGACTTTCGTGTTCTCGGCGACCTCGGGGGATGATGAGTTCCACATCGACTTCAAGGCAACCGTGCGATCCTACGGAGATTTCTGGGAGCTGCCGATGCATGACGCCCACGCGATGCCCGTATTTTTCGCAAACCTGGGCAATGCGGTGAACTTCATGGATGGCGGAGAGATCGGGCGCTACGCACACATGGTGCAATCCGCCATTCTGCATGGCGTCGATGCCATTCAATGCGAAGAATTCGCACCGGGCCAGATTTCGGAGCTGTCCGAAGCGCGCGAACGCCTGATCTCAAGCGCGTATATCGACGAGTTTCAGGTTTCCGACGAATGATGTTCGCTTTCGAGCCGGGCCTTCGCGCCTTTGTCGTGGAAAAGATCGGGATCGATCCGGCGCACGACATTCTGCACATTCAGCGGGTGGTCGGAAATGCCAAACGCTTCGCCGCTGAAGAGCCGGGCACAGACGCCGAAGTCGTGACAGCCGCCGCGTGGCTGCACGACGTCATCACCGATGTGCCGGTCGACGGCCCGCGAGGGCCCTCGGCGCTCGACTCGGCGCGGGTGGCGCGCGACTTCCTGCGTCGCGAAAGGTTGTTGTCCGCAGACGCAATTGACAGCGTACATCACGCAATTGCTGCCCACTCCGGGAAAGGTCCGCAGCCGCAGACCGCCGAGGCGCGCGTGCTTCATGACGCGGACCTGATCGACAGCCTCGGCGCGGTCGGTCTTGCGCGCTGCATCATCGTCGGTGGCCGTTTTGGCGCGTCGCTCTATGATGAAGAGCAGCCGATCCCCGAAAGCAGGGCGCTGAACGACCGGCGTTTCATTGTCGATCACTTCTTCGAACGGCTGTTTCGTCTTGAGAGCCGTTTCCTGACGCCAATGGGCAAACGCGAGGCCCGGTCCAGGACGGCATTCTTGCGCAGCTATGTCGCGGCGCTGACGGAAGAGATCGTCGTGTGACCGGCACGATTGCGTCCGTGCCGGGCGGCTCGGATCCATAGACGCGGCCTATGGCTGGTTCTCTCTTCCGAACAGACAGATGCCGCAGCGCAAAAGATACTGATTGCTCGAAAGGTTCTGGAAGGGCACGCGGTGACGCGGGAACTGAAGCTGCAGGTCTTGGGATGTGCTGGCGGCTACCCCTATGACGGGGTGGCGTGTTCGGGGTATCTGGTGTCGGCGGGCGGCGCGGGTGTGCTTTTCGATTGCGGACCTGGGGTCGCTGCAAGGCTTCTCGCCCGTATGCGCGCCGTCGATCTTGAGGCGGTGGTCATCTCGCATCTCCACCCCGACCATATTCTCGATCTGATCCCGCTGGCCTACGCCGCCATGACCGAATGGATATCCCGTGGCCACGTCCGGCGGCTTTCTGTCTTCCTGCCGCTAGGTGGCCTGGCTTTCCTGACCCGGCTGGCCGGTCTCTTTGACCACCGCAGCTGGCGCCTTGACGGCGATGGTCAGGGCGAGGGTCTGACAAGGCTTCGCAATGCTCTCGCCGAAGGCCGCGACTGGGTGTTCGAGGTCTTCGACGTCAACGAATTCACGGCCGGCGAAGCCTTCGTGGCCGGGTCGCTTCTGATCGACACCTGCGTGGCGGACCACACCACCGAAGCCGCCTGCCTTGCCACCGGACCGGTCGGCACGCGGCTGGTCTACACCGGCGACACGCGGTCGTTCGACGGGCTCGTGGACTTCTGCCGCGATGCCGACGTCCTGCTCTGCGAGGCGCATTTTTCCGGATCACAGCCACCGGGTGGTGCGCACATGACGCCCGAGGAGGCGGGCGATCTTGCCCGCGCCGCCGGGGCGCGAATGCTGCTTCTGACCCATCTCGCGGCAGCAGAGGACGGGTCTGCCGCGTTTGCAGCGGCATCACAGCGGTTCGGCGGGCCGGTCGGTCTGGCACTGGCCTGCCTGCAGGCAGAAACCGTCATCCAGATAGGTCAGGCATGACCGATCTCGATATCCTGCGCGCGCCCTTGACCGCGCTGCCACGCGGCAGGCTGGGGTATGGCGCGGCCCCCTACCTGTTCGTGGCACCTCTCCTCGTTCTGCTTCTGGCCTTTGTCGCGATTCCTGCGGCATTTGCCGTCGGACTGATGTTCTTCGAGGTCGATATTCTGGCCGGAACCTGGGCATGGGCCGGACTGGACAACATCCGCGCAGCCGCAAGCCGTGGCGAAGTCGCGAACGCGCTCTGGGTTACCGGCCGCTACGCGCTCCTGACCGTCATTCCGTCCGCCATGCTGGGCCTTGCCTGCGCCCTTGCCATCGACACGCTGCACCGGGGGGCCTGGTTCTGGCGGGCGATCTACTTTCTGCCGGTTGCCGCGACGCTGGTGGCCATGGCAACCGTCTGGCGCTGGATGTTCCTGGCACGGCGCGGGCTCGTGGACCAGACGCTGGGCCGGTGGACGGGAGTGTCGGACTGGCTGAATTCGACCGACATGTCACTGGTGGCCGTCGCCATCGTCGGGAACTGGCAGCAGGTGGCGTTCGTCACGATCATCTACCTGGCCGCCTTGGGCGCCGTCCCCGCTCATGTGATGGAGGCCGCCCGGATCGACGGCGCAGGTCGCGTGGCCCGGTTCTGGCATGTGACCTGGCCCACGCTTGGGCCCGCAACCGTCTTTGCCCTTGTCATCAGCGTCATCCAGGCGCTCCGCACGTTCGACACGGTCGCCCTGATGACCGAGGGAGGCCCCTCCGGCAGTTCCGAGACGCTGACCTACCTGCTGTGGAAGCGTGGCATCTATTTCTTCGATATCGGCGGCGGGGCGGTTGTCACCTGCATCATTCTTGGGGTGGCTCTCGCGGCAACAGCCGTCCAGAAACGCGCCACGCGCCGTCTGGAAAGTGCTGGGCAGCGATGACAGCCGGTCACGCCCGTCAGATCGTCCTGCATCTTGCGCTGACAGCGGGCGCAATTCTGGTGCTGCTGCCGTTCTGGCTGATGCTGCGCACCTCTCTCACCCCCGAAGAGCGCATCTTCGAAGGCTCCCTGCTGGCCCTGTCCGAACCAACCCTCGACAACTACGCCCGCGTCTTTGCCGAGGTTCCGGTGCTGCGCTACTACCTGAACGGGCTGATCGTGGTCGGCGCGATCCTTATCGGGCAGATCGTCACCTGCGTGCCGGCCGCCTATGCGCTGGCGCGCTGGCGGTTCGTCGGGCGGGACCTCAGTCTCTGGCTCGTCCTGCTGGCGATCATGGTCCCGTTTCATGCAACCGCGATCCCGATCTATGTCCTCCTGGCCTGGTCGGGCCTGATCGATACCCGCGGCGCACTGATCCTGCCATTCATCGGTTCAGCCTTCAGCGTCTTTCTCTTGCGCCAGTTCTTTCTCAGCCTGCCGGGATCGGTCTTCGACGCCGCAAGACTGGACGGCGCGGGCCCGATGCGGCTTCTGGTTCACGTCGTCTTTCCGCTGGCCCGCCCCGCCATCCTGACGTTCTGCCTCTTCAGTTTCGTCTCGCACTGGAACGACTACTTCTGGCCCTCGTTCGTCCTGCGCAGCGATCATGCGGCGACCGTGCCCTTCGGCATCGTCCGCTTTCTCGACCATGAACTCGGCGGCGACTTTGGCGCGCAGATGGCTGCGGCCACGCTCACGGTTCTGCCGCTCGTTCTCGGATTTCTCATGGCGCAGCGCCACTTCGTGTCGGGCATCGCGCTTGCGTCTGGCCAGGTTGACTGACCCCCACCCAAACAAAAGGACTTTCCCCATGGTTCATGCGTTCCCGAAATGCCGCAGTCTGCCGTTCATCCTCGCTGCCACCCTCGCCCCAATCGCGCCCCTTTTCGCGGAGACCACCGTTACCATCGTCTCGGGCCAGGAAAGCCAAAATGGCGATGTCCTGAAAGAGATCTTCGCCGGGTTCGACGCCGCCGACACGTCGGTTGCCATCGATCTTCAGATCGACAACAAGAACGACCTTGAAACCGCTCAGCGCGTTCTGGCGGACATCGTCGCGGGCAACCCGCCCGATGCGGTGCGGGTGACCGGCGCGATCTTCTCGACGTTCCTGCATTCGGGGCGCGCGCAGCCGCTTGATGCCTGCCTCGACAGCCAGCCCGCCCTAAAGGCGCAGCTTGACCCGTCGCTCCTGGACATCCTGCGCGGTCCCGACGGCAAGCTTTACGCTATGCCGTTCTACACCACGCTGCCCGCCCTTTACATCAACGCCACGGCCTTCCGCGAAGCGGGTCTGGATCCCGCCAAGCCCCCCGCGACATGGGCCGAACTCAAGGACGCCGCCGCAAAGCTGAGCGATGCCAGTACCGGCAAGTTCGGCGTCCTCATGTACATGCCCAACACCTATCTCTTCGAGGCGCAGGCCGAATCCGCAGGCGCACAGTGGATCGACGCGTCCGGCAGCCCCAGCATCAACTCCCCCGCCGCAGTTGAAACCATGGCCTTCATGCGCGGACTGGTCGAAGACGGCCAGATGCCCGCCATCGCGCCCTCGGCGTTCTGGAGCGAATTTGCCGCCCTCTTCCGGTCCGGTGATCTGGGCATGATGATCTTCCCCTCATCATCCTTCCCGCAGTTGACCGGTGGGGTCGATTTCGAGGTCACGCTCGCCCCCATGCCGATACGGGAAGGCGGAAACGTGATGGCCAATGCCTCGGCCAACGGCTTTGTGATGCTCGCCACGGACCCCGAGGCTCAGGCGGCGACCTGCAAGGCGCTTTCGGCGCTGGTCACACCCGAGGCGGTGACGCGCATCGTCATGGCCACGGCAACGGTGCCGCACAATACCGAAGCGGCGAAAGGCGAGGCCTACCTTGCCCCCTATTTCGCCGCGAACCCTGCATTCGCGGCGGTGAACTCGCAGCCGTCCGACGCCTGGTTCGCCATTCCCGGCAACGAGAATACCGAATTCCAAAGCCGCTTCGGCGACATCCAGTTCGAGATCCTGAATGGCGATGTCTCGGCTGCCGACGGGATCGCCCGGTTGCAGGATGCCCTGGCCGACCTGATGCCCGATGGCTGAAATCGAAGACCCGGTGGTCGACGCCCCGGAGGTCGAGGTCCGGGGCCTCGTCAAATCCTACCCCGGCTCGACCGTCCCGGTGCTTGACGGCCTGACGATCCGCTGTCCCGCAGCCTCGGCGACGGTCGTCGTCGGCCCCTCGGGTTGCGGCAAGTCGACCCTGCTCCGCTGCATCAGCGGGCTCGACGCGCCAGGCGCGGGCCATCTGCACTTTGGCGGTCGTGACGTGACGAACGTGGATGCAGCCCGCCGCGGCGTGGCGATGGTGTTTCAGAACTACGCGCTTTACCCGGACAAGACCGTGGCCGAGAACATCGCCTTTCCGCTCCGCATGATCGGCCTGTCGCGCGACAATCGCACAGCACGGGTGCTGGCCGCCGCCCGCCTCGTCCGGATCGATGCGCTTCTCGACCGCCGACCGGCCCAGCTTTCGGGTGGCCAGCGTCAGCGCGTCGGCATCGCCCGTGCCATCGTGCGCCGCCCTGACGTGCTGTTGATGGACGAGCCCCTGTCCAACCTCGATACAAAACTGCGCACCGAAATGCGGGCGGAACTGGCGGCCCTGCACCGAAAGCTAGGTGCCACGATGATCTACGTCACCCACGACCAGACCGAGGCGCTGACCTTGGCCGATCATCTGGTCGTCCTGAACGCCGGACGCGTCGCCCAGGAAGGGCGGCCCGAGCCGGTGTTTCTGCGCCCCGCCAACACCTTTGTCGCGGAATTCCTCGGGCGCATGAACCTCTTGCCGGTCCGGTCTTCCGGCCCGCCGGTCCTTCTGGCGAATGCCCCCGTTGCAGGCTGGCCCGCCAGCCTTGCGCCACCCTTGACCGGCACGACCGTCGGCTTCCGGGCCGAGGATGCCCAGGTGATGGCGGACCGCAGCAGACCGCAGCCGGATGCCTTACATCTGTCCATCAAGGTGGAACACGTCGAGCTCATGGGCACCGACCGTCTTTTGATCGGCCGGTCGGGTGATGCCGTGCTACGCGTGCGGTGCCCGACTGCCCTGCCCCTTGGCGAGACCGTCGCGATTGCGGTTGAAGCAAAAGCGCTGCACATGTTTGATGTGGAAGGAAACCGCCTGCCATGAACCTTGCGCCCTTCAGACCCCCTCCGCCGACAATTCGCCATGTGATCTGGGACTGGAACGGCACCCTTCTCGATGACACCGATCTGACCGTCCGCGCATCGATCGAATGGCTGGCATCCAAAGGACGCCACGGCCTGACCCGCGATGACATCCGCCGCCACGCATCACGCGACTTCGCGGCCTTTTTCGGATCACTCCTCAACCGGCCCTTGGGCAGTGATGAGCTTGCCGATGCCATCGCCTTCTACCGGCGGCTCTATGAGCCGCTCAAGCGAAGCCAGTCCCTGGCAACAGACGCGCACGACGCCCTGGCCCAATTGGCCGCCCGGGGGCGATCACAGTCCATCCTGTCGATGGCGCCACAGACCGAGGTGCAGGAACTGACCCGCCTGCACGGCATCGACGGCCTGTTCATCCGGATCGAGGGCCAAAGTGACGAAGGCGGCATGACCAAGCTCGACTCGCTTCGGTTGCATCTTGCCGCTCTCGGCCTTGATCCGGCCGATGTCGCGATGATCGGCGACTCTCTCGACGATCATGCCGTGTCCACCGAGGCCGGTCTTTGGCCGGTTCTGGTCAGCACCGGCCTGACCGATGCGGCGCGCCTGCGGAAGACGGGTGCCGTCGTCGTTCCTTCCCTGCTCGAAGCCATTGGATGTCTGCCATGAACGATACACTCGCGCTGAAACTGGAGACGGCACTTCGCGCCCATGCGGACCTGTCAGACGGAAGCCACGATCTGTCGCACCTGCGCCGCGTGAAACGCATCGCGCTGCAGATCGCCGCGCGTGAACGGCGCGGAGATCACGACATCCTGATCGCGGCGGCCTACCTGCACGATCTGGTAAACC
>NZ_JBOFBI010000185.1:0-1589 GCF_051645465.1 Tabrizicola sp.
CATGCTGCCCAAAAGCCCCAGGCTTTCGTTGGCACGGCAAACTGCCCACTTTGACTGCCTATGGGGGCTACGCGCGCTGCCCAAGGCGGAACGCCACCTGTGCCTGCCCAACTAGGCCGATGTACAACAACCTCGGCCCAGTCCGGTCATTCAAGGCGAGACCGCCGCCGCGTTGCAGCATCCGCAAAGCGGTCACTGACCGTTGCTGCAGCATTCTCGACACTCGGGGACAGCCCCACGACGCGTGCCGCGCCTTGAGTCTTCGGAGCCTGCCAAGGCTGTCTATGTGATACGGTTCCATCTCGCCACTGGGTTTACTCAACCTGATTTCCTCAAAGCCGGCAGCAGGACATTGTGGCTCTGATCATCAAAGAGTGAGGAGCCCCCGCTGAAACGCTCCTCGTGGTTCTGTAAGCCTACTTTCGTTGGCGCAAAACACGGCCGAGGAAGTCGAGGATCATCGCCGCTACATCGTCAGCATGCGTCTCCAACGCAAAATGTCCTGCATCTAAGTGATGCACCTCTGCGTCCGGCAGATCGCGTTTGTAGGCCTCGGCGCCGGCCGGAATGAACGCAGGATCGTGTCGTCCCCAGGCGGCAAGCAGAGGCGGCTGATGCTCGCGGAAGTACGACTGGAAGTCCGAATAGAGCGCCACGTTGGTGCGGTAGTCGCGGATCAGGTCGAGCTGAATCTCTTCCGCGCCAGGCCGCGCCATGTAGGCGATGTCGAGCTCGTATCCGTCCGGAGACAAAAGCTCCGGATCGGCTCCGGTGCCATATTGCCAGTTTCGGATGGTCTCGGGTGACAGCGACGGCCGGCATGCTTCGCGGTTCGCCTCGCTGGGATCGCACCAGTAGGCTTCCCAGGGTCCCCACTGGTCGCTGAAGCCGTCGACATAGGCATTGCCATTCTGGCTGATGATCGCGGATATCCGTTCCGGATGGCGGGTGGCCAGGCGCAGGCCCACCGGCGCGCCATAGTCGAAGATGTAGAGAGCGTAGCGGTCGAGCGAAAGCGCTTCGGTGAACCTTTCGATCACGTCGGCAAGTCGGTCGAAGGTGTAGTCGAATTGTCCCCGCGGCGGCGCCTTGGTCTGACCGAAACCGGGCAGGTCCGGGGCGATCAGCCGGTAGCGGTCGGCCAAAAGCGGGATCAGGTCGCGGAACATATGGCTGGCAGTCGGAAAGCCGTGAAGCAGAAGGATGACCGGCGCGTCGACGAGGCCCGCCTCGCGGTAGAACACCTCCATTTCGCCGACTTTCCGGGTCTTGTAGCGTGTTCGATTAGGGTTGGCTTGCATCTCAGCTTACCTTCAGATTTTTGCGGCTTCGAAGAAGCGTGACCCTTCCGGAGACCGTCCCCATCACCCAGTGCGAGGTTACGAGTGCAGCTTACCTGGCGCTGGTCGCGACGCGTCGCCAAGCCTGCGGTGAACGCACCGTTCTTGCGATTTGATTGGCGGGCGACCGATTGCGGTCGCTGGTGCTGCGGGAGTGAAATGCGATCCGTTGGCAGGCCATCCCCGCAAGATCGGCACGCAGACAGCAGGTTCTGCGCCGCGCCGGGCTTTGGCACCGGGTAAGTCAAC
>NZ_JBOFBI010000186.1:0-79138 GCF_051645465.1 Tabrizicola sp.
CCCCACGCTGCCAACGAGCCCATATCTCGGCGCGCTGTTCGGCCGAATAGTAGATCCGGCGACGATACGTCATGGCTCACACTCCTTCTTCGATCAAAGAATGAAGTGTTGCAGCCACCGGTTGAACCCACCGCTCAAACCGGAAACTCGATGTTTCTAGGAGTTGTAGCCTGACGCTAAGTTGGCGCCGCCCCAACTCCCCGCGATCAAGCTACAACCCAATCAACCCAAATCCTAACAAATCCTGAACGACCCCCAGCTAACCCTTTGGAATCCCTTGCGGCCTCCAGGCGTAACTCAGCGTTACTCCCCCTTCCCCCGCCTCTCCGACCCGTCTATCCTCCTCCCCGGCCAACCAAGGGGGAGCCCAATGCAGACCATGCTCGGCGTCATCGGCGGATCGGGGGTCTACCAGATCGACGGGCTGGAAGGCGCCTCCTGGGTCAAGGTCGCCACCCCCTGGGGCAAACCCTCGGACGAGGTCCTCGTCGGCCGCCTTTCCGGCCTCCCCATAGCCTTCCTTCCCCGCCACGGCCGGGGCCATGTCCATGACCCGGCCAACGTCCCCTACCGCGCCAACATCGACGCCCTGAAGCGCCTCGGCTGCACCGACCTCGTCGCCGTCTCCGCCGTCGGTTCCCTCCGCGAAGACTACGCCCCCGGCGACTTCGTGATCGTCGACCAGTTCATCGACCGCACCCGCCAGCGGCCAATGTCCTTCTTCGGCCCCGGCTGCGTCGCCCACGTCAGCCTCGCCGACCCCACCTGCCCCCGCCTTGGTGCCCTTGCCGCCGAGGCCGGCCGAGCCGAAGGCCTGACGATCCACCAGGGCGCGACCTACCTTTCCATGGAGGGCCCCCAGTTCTCCACCCGCGCCGAAAGCCGGATGTACCAAAGCTGGGGCGCCGATGTGATCGGAATGACCGGCATGTCCGAGGCCCGCCTCTCCCGCGAGGCCGAGCTTTGCTACGCCTCGGTCGCGATGGTCACCGACTACGACTGCTGGCATGACGATCACGGCGCAGTCGACGTGGCCCAGGTGATCGCCGTCGTCCACGCCAACGCCGCCGCCGCCCGCGGCCTGGTCGCCCGGCTCCCTGCCCTACTGGACCCCGACCGAGAGCCCTGCCCCCACAGCTGCGACCGGGCGCTGACCCACGCGATCATGACCGCCCCCGACAAACGCGACCCCGATCTACTCGCCAGGCTTGACGCCGTTGCGGGCCGCGTGCTCTGACCGTCCAGCCGATCCCCGAACCCGGACCTGCAGCATGACCAAGAAGAAAACCGTCAAGGACTATATCCGAACGATCGTCGACTTCCCGCATGAGGGAATCCTGTTCCGCGACGTGACCACGCTTTTCGCCGATCCGCGCGGCTTTCGGATGTGTGTGGACCAGCTGCTGGCGCCCTATGCCGGGATGCGGATCGACAAGGTCGCGGGGCTTGAGGCGCGGGGGTTCATCCTCGGCGGCGCGGTGGCGCATCAGCTCTCGACCGGCTTCGTGCCGATCCGGAAGAAGGGCAAGCTTCCCGGCCAGACGATATCGCAGGCCTACAAGCTGGAGTACGGCGAGGCGGTGGTCGAAGTGCACGACGACGCGATGAGCCCGGGCGAGAAGGTGCTGCTGGTCGACGATCTTCTGGCCACTGGCGGCACGGCGGAAGCTGGGATCAGGCTGATCGAGCGGCTCGGGGCCGAGGTGGTGGGCTGCGCGTTTGTCGTGGACCTGCCGGACCTTGGCGGGCGCAGGAAGCTTGAGGCGATGGGCATGGATGTCCACGCGCTCTGCGAGTTTGAAGGGCTTTGACGCCCGCCAATGGCGAGCCAACCTGCCGATTTTCGTCGAAAATCGGTCCGACGCTCGTTGAGATGAACTGGCGTTAACCGTCCCGAAAGGGAATCACTCTAGACCGGGTCCTGTCGGGTCTACCCAACCCGGCCGCGCTGCTACCCACAGCGTGACCCACACACCCAAAGCACCCCGTCGCAGGTCTCCTGCGGCGGGGATGTTTCTTTTGCGGCATCTCTCCGGTATCCCTCCTCGTTCGACTTCGTCTCCTCGTCGGAAGGCGCGTCGCGACGAGTGACGAAGTCATCGAGGAGCGGCCCGATCGAGCCGGATCAGATGCCGGATACCAGCACCGCGCCGGGGTTCATGATCCCATGTGGGTCAAGGGCTACCTTGATCGCCCGCATCGCGGCCAGTTTCCCCGGATCGCCGTAGCGTGCGAGGTCGCCGACTTTCAGCCGCCCGACCCCGTGCTCGGCCGCCACCGACCCGCCCAGCGAATGGACCAGGTCATGGATGCGGGTCTTGACCTCGTCCCGCACTGCGTCGTGCTCGCTCCGGCTGTGACCCTTTGCCGGGAAGACGTTCCAGTGCAGGTTACCATCGCCGAGATGCCCGAAGCAGTTGACCCGGAACTCACCCAAAGGCGTCAACAGCCTGGGGGCCTGTTCGATGAACCCCGGTATGGCCGAAAGCGGCAGCGAGATGTCATGGCTCGACACCGCGCCGATCTTGCGGTTGGCCAGCGGGATCGCTTCGCGCAGGTGCCAGAGGGCGGCGGCTTGGGCTTCCGAAGTAGCGATGACCCCGTCACTCACCAGTCCAGCCTCTGCACCCCCATCGTAGAGCCCGGCCATGGTAGCCTCGGGCTCCAGCCCCGCGGGCAGCTCCAGTTCCAGAAGCACCAGCCAGTCCGGCAGCGGATCGAAGGGCGCGCGGAGCTCGGGCATCGTTTCAGCCAGGAAGTCGAAGCCCATCCGATGGATCAGCTCAAAGGCCGAAACAAGGCCCGCAACCCGCTGCCCCACAAGGGCCAGAAGATCAAGTGCAGCCGAAGGCGAGGGCACCGCCAGCATCGCAACCACCTGCGCAGCCGGGCGCGGGAAGAGCTTAAGGCTAGCAGCAGTGATCACCCCAAGCGTCCCTTCGGACCCGATCAGAAGGTGGCGGAGGTCATAGCCCGCATTGTCCTTCCGAAGCCGCGTGAGCCCGTTGAAGACCGTGCCGTCCGGCAACACCGCCTCCAGCCCCAGGCAAAGGTCGCGCGCATTGCCATAGCGCAGGACCGCCGTGCCCCCGGCATTTGCCGCCAGATTGCCGCCGATCCGACAGCTGCCCTCGGACGCGAGGCTTAGCGGGAAGAGCCGATCCACCCCGGCAGCAGCGGCCTGCACATCTGCCAGGACCATGCCCGCCTCAACGACCATCGCGTTCTCCTCGGGCCAGATGCCGCGAAGTGCCGTCATCCGTTCCAGCGACAGAAGGAGCGGCGCGGGGCCTTGGGCCATGGTCTGCCCGCCGACAAGGCCGGTGCCGCCGCCCCAGGCCACAATCCCCACCCGCGCCGCAGCGCAGGCGCGGACGATCCGGGCGACTTCGTCCGTCGTCCGGGGACGGGCCAGCGCACCCGCCTGCCCCTGCCATCGCCCGCGCGGCTCTTCCAGATGGCGGGGTTCTGGTGCGGAAAGCGTGCCGTCGGGCAGGCTTTCGGCCAGGCCCGTGACAAAGGCGCTGTCGCAGGGGTTCAGCATCGGCGGCCCTCCTTCGGCCCTTCGTAACGCGGGGCCAGGGCGGGGGCCAGAGGGCCGTCAGTCGATGTAGGCGGGTTCCAGCACCATGATCGTGGGTTCGGATGGCAGCTCATCCAGCGACAGCGCGATCTGCGCACCACCGGTCTCGACCACGGTGAACTCGGAAGACATCTCGGACAGGAAGCTTTGCAGCGAGGCCTCGCTGAACCAGTGCATCGGGATGACGACCGATGAGCGCAGGCGCCGGACCACGCCCGCCATATCCTCCAGCCGCATAGTGTAGCCGCCGTCGACCGGGACCATGACCACGTCAAGCCGCCCGATAGCGGCGTATTGCTCGTCCGAGGGGATCTGGTGGAGATGGCCAAGGTGGCCGATGCAAAGCCCCGCAGCCTCGAAGATGAAGATCGAGTTGCCGTCCTGTCGCGCGCCCTCGCCGAAGGGACCGCGGGTGTCGGTGGTGACATTGCGGACGAGCATGGCGCCAAGATCAAGGCGGTGTTCGACGGGGGTTTCGCCCTCGCTCCAGCCCTGAAGGACATTGGGGATGCGGGGATCGGGGCTTGCGGTCCAATGCGTGGAATGCGCGTTGTTCATCGTGACGACGTCGGGGACGATGTCCTGGGTGCCGATATAGCCGGTGTAGTCGGTGACAGCCGTCGTGCCGTCCGGGGTGACGATGGCAAAGCTCGCGTGGTCGACGTAGCGGATGAGCACGCTGTCGGGTGCGAGCCCCTCTTCCAGGGTGACCGGGACGACCTGCGGCTCGGCCTCAGCCACGGCGATGCAGTGTGAGGGGATGCGCTCCTCCTGCGCGAAGGCGGGTGCTGCGACAAGCGCAAGGATCGGGGCAAGCGTCAGGCGCATCGTGTCACCTCCGGGGTTCTGCGGAGGGTAACGTGGAATCGGCACCCGTCATCGGGCCTTGGGATCACGGATGCGCGAGGTCAGGCGCGGGCGGCCAGCATGGCGTGCAAAGCGGCGACGGTGCGCAGATTGCGGGCGGTCATGGGGGTGGGAAGGTATTTCGGCAGCTTCTCGGCAAGCTTCGACGTTCCGACGCCTGCGGGAGTGTGAAGCGTGAAGCGGCGGGGTCCGGAGGCCCAAGCATCCCCAGGCAGGGCGAGGGCCTGCAGCGCGGCCTCGTCCGGCACCGGGTTTTCCTTCAGGAAGAAGACATGGACGCGGTTCGGCTCCGCGCTGGCGAACGGGTGGTCCGTCAGGGCGGTGGCGATGTCGGGGGCGTCGAGGACGAAGGTCTCGGGCGCAAAGCCGAAGCGGGCGGCGATTGCGTCGCGGATCGTCGCTTCAAGCTCGGGGATGGGGCGGTCGCTGTCGAAGACGGCATTGCCGGACTGGATGTAGGTCTCGACCCGTTCCAGCCCGATCGCCGCAAGCATGGTCCGAAACTCGGCCATCGGCAGCTTGTTCGCGCCCGAGACGTTGACGCCGCGCAGAAGCGCGATGCGGGCGCGTCCGCCGGTCATGTCCGAAGACCGGGGAAGCAGGGCTCCCCTCCCCCCGCGTGGGGGAGGGTCAGGGAGGGGGGGCTGGTCGAGAAGATCAGCATGCGCTCAGGCCAAAGGGCCCCCCACCCCCAACCCCTCCCCACGAGGGGGAGGGGAGGCGCCAGGCCCCGGCGGCAGATCAGACGCCAATCGGTTGCCTCAGCCCACATCCGTCCGACCCCGCCGATCTCCCCTCAGGTTGGCGTAAAGCACGTGGTTCCGCCAGCGGCCGTTGATCTGAAGGTAGCTTTGCGCGACGCCTTCGTACTTGAAGCCGCATTTCTCCAGCACCCCGCGCGAGGCCACGTTTTCCGGCAGGCAGGCGGCTTCGAGGCGGCTAAGGTCCATGCGGGTGAAAGCGTGGTGGGTCAGCGCCAGGATCGCCTCGCGCATGTAGCCCTGGCGGGCGAAGGGCTGGCCGATCCAGTAGCCGAAGGTGCCCGCCTGTGAAGGGCCGCGGCGGATGTTGTCAAGCGTCAGCGCGCCGAGAAGCTGGTTGTCCGACCGCCGCATCATCAGCATCGGAAGCGCCGTGCCCTGCGCCTCGGCCCGCTGCGCCCAGTAGACGCGGTTGGTGAAGGCACGGCGGGTCAGGTGGTCGTTGGCCCAGACCGGCTCCCATTTCGCCAGGAACTCGGCCGAGGTGTCGCGCAGTTCCGACCATTGCCGCCAGTCGGCGTGCTCTGGCAGCCGCAGCGTCATCCGTTCGGTCTCAACCCGCACACGGCGCTTCAGGCCCAGCATCAGGCGGCAAGCCCCTTCCGGATCGCCTCGATCCCGGGCGCCTTGGCAACCGGGCCGTAGATCGCAAGTGCCGACCGGGCAGCGGTAAGCTCGGCGGCATAGGCGCGGACGGTGTCGGTATCCACAGCGTCGATCTTGGTGACGGCTTCGGCCACGGCAGGCACCCTGCCCCAGATCGACAGAAGCCGCGCGTTCCGTTCGGCGCGGGAGGACGGGCTTTCGAGGCCCATCAGAAGCCCTGCGCGCAGCTGGGCGCGGGACCGGGCGACCTCGGCCTCGGTCATGTCCTCGGCGGCGCGTTTCAGCTCGTCCAGGGTAAGCGTGGTCAGATCGCCGATCTCTTCCTTCGAGGTGCCGGCATATATCGTGATCTGCCCGGTGTCCTCATACGCCGAGGACTGGACATAGATCGAGTAGCAAAGGCCCCGGTCCTCACGGATCTTCTGGAAGAGCCGGCTCGACATGCCCCCGCCCATCGCCGTCGCATAGACCTGAGAAGCATAGACCTTGTCGTCCCGATAGCCCGGCCCTTCGAATGACAGAGCGAAATGGACCTGCTCCAGGTCCTTCACCTCGCGCCGCTCGCCGCCCTCGAACCGGGCGGGCTGGATGGTGGACCGGCCAACCGGTTTCAGATCGCCGAAGATGCGCTCGGCCGCCTCGACGATGGCGGCATGGTCGACACCACCTGCGGCCGACAGGATCATCTGGTCGGGGCCGTAGTGCGCGTGGGTGAAGCCCTCGAAATCGGCCTTCTTGAATGCCGCTACCCGCTCCTCGGGCCCCAGGATCGTGCGCCCGAAGGGCTGGTCGGGGTAGCTCACCTCATGCAGCCAGTCGAAGATGATATCGTCCGGAGTGTCCAGCGCCTGGCCGATTTCCTGCAGGATGACGTGCCGCTCGGTCTCGATATCCGCCTTGCGGAACAAGGGGTTGAGCACGATATCCGCGATCACGTCCAGGGCCATGACCACATCCTGCGACAGGACGCGGGCGTAATAGGCGGTCATCTCGCGGCTGGTATAGGCGTTGATATAGCCGCCCACATCCTCGATTTCCTCGGCAATCCGCAGCGCCGACCGCCGACGAGTGCCCTTGAACGCCATATGCTCCAGAAAATGCGCGATACCGTTCTGCTCGGGCGTTTCATGCCGACCACCGGCTTCGACCCAAAGGCCGACGCTGGCCGACTGCAGACCGGGCATGGCCTCAGTGACGATGCGAAAGCCGTTCGGCAGGGTGTGAAGGGCTTGCGTCACTGGGCGATCCTTTCGCGGACCAGCGCCTGCAGCGCGGCAAGGTCGTTCGGCACGCGGGTCATCCGTTCCTTCCGCTCGAAAAGGTCGGCCATATGCGGCGGCAGGCGGGGCCGGATGCCGGTTGCCTTCTCGACCGCATCCGGGAACTTCGCGGGATGGGCGGTCGCCAGCGTGACCATCGGGCTGGCGCCCAGATGCTCCTCGGCCACTTTCACGCCGACAGCGGAGTGCGGGCAGAGAAGCTCGCCCGTCGTCTCCCGATACCGGGCGATCGTGGCCAGCGTCTCCTCCTCACTGCAGCGGCCCGAGGCGAAGGTCGCGCGCAAGGCCTGCAGCGCGCCCTGGCTGATATGGAAACCGCCCGCCTTCAACTCGGCCATCAGCTGGGCGATAGCGTTGCCGTCGCGCCCATAGGCCTCGAACAGCGCGCGTTCAAAGTTCGACGAGACCTGGATATCCATCGACGGGCTGATCGAGGGCTTCACTCCGTTCGTCCGGTAGTCACCCTGGCGCAGCGCACGGTCGAGGATGTCGTTCTGGTTCGTCGCAATCACCAGCTGGTCGATCGGCAGCCCCATCCGCTTGGCGATATGGCCTGCAAAGATGTCGCCGAAGTTGCCGGTTGGCACTGTGAAGCTGACGGAACGATGCGGCCCACCAAGCGCTACGGCCGCGTAGAAATAGTAAACCACCTGCGCCAGCACGCGGGCCCAGTTGATGCTGTTCACGCCCGCCAACCGCACCCCGTCGCGGAAGGCGAAGTCGTTGAACATGTCCTTCACCCGCGCCTGGCAGTCATCGAAATCGCCCTCCAGCGCCAGGGCATGGCAGTTCGCCTCGGACGGCGTGGTCATCTGGCGCCGCTGAACTTCGGACACCCGGCCATGCGGGAAAAGGATGAAGACATCGACATTGGCCAGCCCTCGGAACGCCTCCATCGCGGCGCTTCCGGTGTCGCCCGAGGTGGCGCCAACGATGGTGATCCTCTCCCCCGTCCGCGCCAAGGCCGCCTGCATCATCTGCCCGATGAGCTGCATGGCAAAGTCCTTGAACGCAAGCGTCGGGCCGTGGAAAAGCTCCAGAAGGAAGTGGTTCGCGGCGAGCTGCACCATCGGCGCGCGGGCGGCGTGGTGGAAGCCATGGTAGGCTTTTGCGATCAGGCCCTTGAATTCGTCGTCCGAAAAGAACCCGCCCAGATAGGGCCGCATCACGCGGAAGGCGACCTCTTCATATGGCAGCCCCGCAAGCGCCGCGATCTCGGCTTCGGTCATCACCGGCACGGTCTCGGGCACGTAAAGGCCCCCGTCGCGGGCAAGGCCGGTCATCATCGCCTGGCCAAAGCCAAGGACGGGCGCGGTGCCGCGGGTCGAGATGTAGTTCATCGCTTCGCTTTCAGTTTGTCCGGCTTCTGATACGCCACAGAAGAAAGACTGTCATCCCCGCCCATGTCGCCGCCAGAAGGAACCACTGGATCGCATAGCCCCAGTGGTTGTTGGGGATCGAGGCGGTGTCGACCGGAACCGGCTCGATCCCGTCGCCGGTAGGCGCGCTTGCGACGATGAGCGTAGGCTCGGTCTTCAGTTTCAAAGCCATCGCAGCCACGTCGCGCGCAAACCAGAGGCCGGTCTTTTCGTCCGGCGCAGGGGTGGAGGCATTCGAATCCTGCGGCCAGTGCAGATTGCCCTCGACCCGCGCTTCGGTCGTGGTGCGGGGGGTCGTGCGTGCGTCTTCCTCCACAAACCCGCGTTGGACAAGGATGCGGCGACCCGAGGGCAGCGCAAAGGCCTCGATCAACAGGACGCCGGGGCTTGCGCCCTTCTGGCCCGCGAGCACTTCCAGATACTCGCCGGTAAAGCGCCCCTCGGCATAGACGGCCTGGAATTTCATCGCCATCTCGTCCGGCGCATCCGGCAAGGCGATGGGAGAATTGGCGATCCGCGCCTCCATCTCATCCAGATAGACGCGCTTTTCCTCCATCCGGTTCAGCTGCCAGACCCCAAGGCTTACCAGGACGGCAACCCCGGCAATGCCCAAGAGAAGCGGAAAGAAGTAGCGGCGCATTGTGTTCCCGGAAATGAAAGCGCAGGCCCGAAGGCCCGCGCTTGGAAAGCCTGTCAGAAGCTGAGGATCAGCCCTGGCCCCAGACGTAGACCGCAGCGAAGAGGAAAAGCCAGACCACGTCGACGAAGTGCCAGTACCAGGCGGCCGCCTCGAACCCCACGTGCTTTTCGGGGGTGAAGTGACCCTTCAGCGCGCGCAGCAGGCAGACGGTCAGGAAGATCGTGCCGATGATCACGTGGAAGCCGTGAAAGCCGGTCGCCATGAAGAAGCTTGCGCCGTAGATGTTGCCTGCAAAGCCGAAGGCCGCGTGGCTGTATTCATAGGCCTGCATCCCCGTGAAGACGACACCCAGACCGATAGCGAGAATCAGGCCGTTTATCAGGTCCTTGCGGTTGTTTTCGTGGACCAGCGCATGGTGGGCCCAGGTGGCCGCGCAGCCCGAAAGAAGCAGGATCAGGGTGTTGATGAAGGGCAAGTGCCAGGGGTCGAACGTCTCGATCCCCGCGGGCGGCCAGACACCGTCGACCGCCGGGCTGTCCGGCCCCATCGGGTACATGCGGTGCTTGAAGAAGGTCCAGAACCAGGCCGAGAAGAACATCACCTCGGACATGATGAAGAGGATGAAACCGTAGCGCAGGCCGAGACGGACGACCGGGGTGTGATCGCCGACGCGACTTTCGTGCACGACCTCGGACCACCAGGCGAACATGACGTAAAGGACGCCCACCAGACCGATCAGCCCGATCCACGGCCCCGAGCCGTGCATCCAGAGGACCGCACCAAAGAGCATCACGAAGCCCGCCAGCGCACCAAGGAAGGGCCAGATCGACGGTGGCAGGACGTGGTAATCGTGGTTCTTTGCGTGTGCCATGGCTGGCGTTTCCCTCGTTGTCTTGTCTCAGTTCACCGCACCTGCATTGGGCACGGCTGGAGTTTCAAGCGCCGCCTGTTCATCAGGCAGCGGTGTTTCGTGGAACGTATAGCTGAGCACGATCTCGCGCACAAACTGCCCTTCGATGTCGTCGACCATCGCCGGGTCGACATAGAAGCTGACCGGCATCTGGACCGTCTCACCGGGCTGCAGCACCTGCTCCTGGAAGCAGAAGCAGTCGATCTTTGTGAAATAGCCGCCAGCGGCATTGGGGAAGACATTGTAACTCGCCGTCCCCGCCACCACCCGATCGGTCGGGTTGTGTGCCTCGTAGAAGGCAAGTCCCGTCTCGCCGATACGGATTTCCATCGAGCGCTCGACCGGCTTGAAGGTCCAGGGCATCCCCTGTTCCAGCGAGGCGTCGAAGCGCACCTTGACGGTCTGGTCTAGGACGACATCCGAGCCAGCATCGGCGACCGAGGTGGTGCCGCCAAACCCGGTTACGCGGCAGAACCAGTCGTAGAACGGCGGTATGACCACAATGGTCGTGAACGCCAGCGTGACAACCATGGCGGCAAGAAACGTCGCAGTGCGGGCAGGACCTTGAAGACGCGGGAAGATCATTCCTGAGCCTCCCTCGGAACCGCTTCAGGCTGGTAGCCGTGGTCAAACCCCTGCATTGGGTCGCCGCGCTTTACCTTCACTACCGTCAGCGCAAAGACCAGGGCCACGAAGGCCGCAAGCGTCAGGCCCAGGCCCACATTCCGGCTGAACCTGCGCTTGTGCAGCTCGTGCTCGGGCCGGAAAGTCATCTCACCAGCCCCCAAGCCCGACAGTCTTCAGCGCCACTTCCGCCAGGAACGCCGCGAAGTGGAGGACAAGGTAGAGAAGCGAGAAGCGGAAGAAGGCCTTCTCGGCCTTGTAGCCATCCGCCTCGGCCACCGCTTCATCGCGCCGCCAGATGCGGAGGGCGCCCACAACAAACCAGAGGTTCAGCACCACCGCGACCGCCAGCGTGAACGGCCCGCCGATCGAGGTCATCGCGGCCCCCAGCGCCACCGGCACCAGCAACAGCGTGTAGACCAGCACATGCACCCGCGTCGCCTTCCGGCCATGGGTCACCGTCAGCATCGGCACGCCTGCCGTGTGGTAGTCTTCCTTCATGAAAAGCGCGAGCGCCCAGAAATGCGGCGGGGTCCACATGAAGATCAGCGCGAACATCAGGAACGCCTCGACCGAGACACTCCCCGTCGCCGCAACCCAGCCGATCATGGGCGGAAAGGCCCCGGCAGCACCACCGATCACGATGTTCTGCGGTGTCGAGCGCTTCAGCCACATCGAATAGACGACCGCGTAGAAGAAGATGGTGAAGGCCAGAAGCGCCGCCGCCACAGCGTTCGTCGCGAGCCACAGCATCACCACGCTGATCCCCGACAGCGCCAGGCCCACGGCCAGCGCCTCGCCCGGCTGCACCTTGCCCGCGGGCACCGGACGGCGCCTCGTGCGCTTCATCACCGCGTCGATGTCGGCATCCCACCACATGTTCAGCGCACCCGAGGCCCCAGCCCCAAGTGCGATGAACAGGATCGCCGAGAACGCCTCTACCGGATGCAGCGAAACCGGCGCGACCAGCAGACCCACCAACGCGGTGAAGACCACCAGCGACATCACGCGCGGCTTCAGAAGCTGCACGTAATCGCCGAAGCCCGCCTCATGCGGGGTTTCGGTCACGCCCTGGTATGTTCCGATATCGCTCATTCACCGATCTTTCAGTCATGAGGGGCCTGCGTTTCCGGCAAGCCCCGTCACGGTCACCCAGAACTCTTGGCCTCAGTCGTTCGAGGCCACCTGCGTCGACGCTTCCTCGGCCACATGCGACAGGATCACATCCCCCGCCTTGGCCTTTGCAAGCCACTCGGCATAGGCCGCTTCCGACACGACCTTGACCGTGATCGGCATGTAGGCATGCATCTGGCCGCAAAGCTCGGAGCACTGGCCGAAGTAGATGCCTTCCTTCTCGGCCTTGAACCACAGCCCCGCCGTCCGGCCCGGCACCGCATCCTGCATCACGCCAAACGCCGGAACCTTCCACGAATGGATCACGTCAGCCGCGGTCACCTGCACAACGATCGTCTTGCCCACCGGCACCACCACGGCAGTGTCGGTCGCGAGGAGGAACTGCCCTTTCGTGTAACCCGCCGCCACAAGCTGTGCCTCGACTTCCGGGGTCAGCATGTTGGTGCCCCCGGTCGCGGGCGAGCCGATCATGTAGCTGTCGAAGGCCACACCCTCGTCCACATATTCATAGCCCCAGTACCACTGGTAGCCCGTCGCCTTGATGGTGACGTCACCTACCGGAATTTCCTGCTGCTTGAACAGGATCGGCAGCGAGAGCGCGACGATGAAGACCAGAATCACGATCGGGACCACGGTCCACGCAACTTCCAGCGGGCTGTTGTGCGTGAAGCGCGCGGGCGTTGGGTTGGATTTCGAGTTGAAGCGGACGATCACATAGATCAACAGCACCGTAACGAAGATCACGATGGCCGCGATGATATAAAGCAGCATGTTGTCCAGCCAGTGGATGTCGTCGGCAAGCTCGGTCGCCGCGGGCTGGAAGCCCATCTTGCCGTCCACCGGCTGCCCGATGATCTCCAAAGCCTGCTGCGCAAGGGCCGAGCCAGCCGCCAGCGTGGCGATCCCAGCCGCGGCAATCCCGTTGATCACTGTCGAAAGACGCATGTCGCTTATCCCGTTCACGTCGCGGCTTGCCGCCGCCTTCTACGGCCCCGCCGTCAAGGGCAGAATCCCGTTGGTTCCCAAGGGCCCTCAAACCATATTAGCTTGGCCGCGACAAGCAAAACCATTGCGACAAAGCAGCGCTTGTAAACGGCCTGCCGGAGAGAGGTAAACCCGCATGGGCTTCATCAAGCTGACCCTCGTCACGTTCGGGGTTTTGTACGTAGCCGCGCTGTCGGGGATGTATGTTTTCCAGCGTGATCTCCAGTACTTCCCGTCACGCCACGACCCCGCGCCCGAGGCCGTGGGGCTGACTGGGGTCGAGCGGGTGACGCTTGCCACACCCGACGGCGAGACGCTGGTCCTGTGGTACAGCCCACCTGCCGAGGGGCGCCCCGTGATCCTCTTCCTCCACGGCAACGCCGGGGCCATCGCCGACCGCGCCGACCGCTTCGCCTTCTACCAGACACGGGGCTATGGCGTCGCGTTCCTCTCCTGGCGCGGCTATGGCGGGTCGACCGGTCGGCCGACCGAAACCGGGCTCCTCGCCGACGCCAAGACCGCCTACGACCATCTCCGCAGCCTCGGGTTTGCCGCGGACCGGATCGTGCTGGTGGGCGAGTCGCTCGGCACGGGCCCCGCCGTGATCACCGCCGCGCAGAACCCGGTCGGCGCCGTCGTGCTGGAAGCCCCCTACACCGCCGCCGTCGATGTCGCCCGCCGCGCCTATCCTTGGGTGCCGGTTGGCCTTCTGATGAAGGACCAGTACCGCTCACGCGACCACGTCGCTCTGATCCAGGCGCCGCTCCTGATCCTGCACGGCGAAGTGGACCGGGTGATCCCGTTCGGCTTCGGCCAGCGGCTCTATGAGGCCGCAAAGGACCCCAAGACCTTCCTCTCGCTCGGCCCGGTCGGGCATGAGGCGCTTTTCACTTCCGAAACCTGGTCAAAGGGGGCCGACTTCATCGACGGCCTCTATCCGCGATGACCCCGCCGCCCCTTCGCGCTGTCAGGACAGTATTCGTTACCTTGACGACCCTCTATCTCCTCAGCACTGCTGCGCTATTCCTGTTCCAGCGCCAGCTGATCTACTACCCTGCCCGCAACGCGCCCTCCCCAGTCGAGGCCGGGTTCGACGGCGTAACCGAACATGCCCTGACCGCCGCCGACGGCACCCGCGTCGTCCTCTGGTACGCCCCCGCCGAACCGGGTGCCGCCACCATTCTCTACTTCCAGGGCAAAGGCGGCGAGATCGCCGACCGCCCGAAACGCTGGGCCGCCTACCGTGCCGCCGGTCTGGGCGTCGCATTCCTTAGCTACCGGGGCTATGGCGGCAGCGACGGCTCGCCCACAGAAGCGGGCCTTCACCAAGACGCGGACGCTGCGCTTGACTGGCTTCTGGCCCAAGGCATCCCCGCCAACCAAATCGCCGTCGTTGGCGAATCCCTGGGCACCGGCGTCGCCACCCGGCTTGCCGCTGACCGCGAGGTCGGTGCCCTGATCCTCGAGGCCCCCTACACCTCGCTGGCCGATGTCGCGGCCCGCCGCTTCCCGTGGGTCCCCGCGCGGCTCCTGATCCTCGACCCCTTCCCTTCGCTCGATCACATCAGCGCGGTCGAGGAGCCCCTCCTAGTCCTCCACGGCACCGCCGATACCCGCGTTCCCACCGCCATGGGCCAGGCCCTCCATGACGCAGCCCCCGGCCCCAAGGAGATCCGCCTGTTCCCCGGCGTTGGCCACGTCGACCTCTTCGGTCCGACGATCTGGGCCGAGGAAATCCGCTTCCTCCGCGCGCACCTCCCCAGCTAACCGCTCCGGCTTGGCCGCCGGCTCTTCTCAACTTCTTGTTGGCAAACGAGTCGCAGATCAAGGTTAACGCCCCTCCGCCTCCATGTGCGTAGAGACGGAAGGAAGACAAAAGGAAGACAGAAAGAAGATCATTAGCTTGTTCGAAAGGTGCAAGTTTAACACAGCGTTCCCAAGGGGTTGGAGGCCCTTGCGGCCCCAATGACGACCCATCTCGAAAATCCGTTCACCCCTCCTTAACCCCACCGCTTGCAGCCCCCCCTCCCCCGGCCTACCTATCAGAAACCCGCCGTAAGGATTCCCCCATGACCGACGCACCCTTCCGCCCCTTCGAGACCCATCTGGACGAGGCCGCAACCCTTGCGACCCTGCGCGAGGCGACCGCAGGGGCCGACGATGGCGAGCTTTTCCTGGAACGCCGCCGGGCCGAGACTATCGTGCTCGACGACGGCCGCATCCGTCAGGCGACCTATGACGCAAGTCAGGGTTTCGGCCTCCGCGCCGTCCGCGGAGAGGTCGCAGGCTACGCACATTCCACTGAAATTTCAGAGACTTCCCTGCGCCGCGCCTCCGAGACGGCCCGCCTTGCAGTAGGCGCAGGCGGCGGCACTCTGGCACCTCCGCCACGCGGCACCAACACCCGACTCTACCGCCCCGAAGACCCGATGGCCGACGCCGCCTTCCCGGTGAAGATCGAGCTTCTGCGCGAACTTGACGCCCATGCCCGCGCCCTTGACCCCCGCGTCGTGCAGGTCTCGGCGACGCTGTCGGCCAGCCTGCAAGAGGTTGAAATCCTTCGCCCCGATGGCCTGCGCCTCGCCGACGTCCGCCCCATGGCGCGGCTCAATGTCTCTGTAATGATTGAAGAAAACGGCCGCCGCGAACAGGGCGGCATGGGCAAGGGCGGTCGGCATGGTCTGGCGCAACTCATGTCCCCCGAAACCTGGCAGCCGATGATCGCCGAGGCCCTCCGGATCGCCCGGGTGAACCTCGGGGCCGTTGATGCCCCGGCGGGCGTGATGGACGTCGTCCTCGGCCCCGGCTGGCCCGGAATCCTCCTGCATGAGGCTATCGGCCACGGGCTGGAAGGCGACTTCAACCGCAAGGAAACCTCGGCTTTTGCGGGACTTATGGGGAAGCAGATCGCATCCAAAGGTGTGACCGTACTCGATGACGGCACGATCCCCGACCGCCGCGGCAGCCTCTCCATCGACGATGAAGGCACTCCTTCGGCAAAGAACGTGCTGATCGACGACGGTGTCCTGGTCGGCTACATGCAGGACCGCCAGAACGCCCGCCTGATGGGCGTCGCCCCCACCGGCAACGGGCGCCGAGAAAGCTTCGCGCATATCCCGATGCCACGGATGACCAACACCTACATGCTCGCCGGGAAGGACGATCCAGCGGGCATCGTCGCCAGCCTGAAGGACGGCATCTACGCCGTCGGCTTCGGCGGGGGCCAGGTCGACATAACCTCTGGAAAATTCGTGTTTTCTTGCACCGAGGCCTACCGCGTGAAGAACGGCGTAGTGGGCGAAGCCGTGAAGGGCGCAACCCTGATCGGCGACGGCGCTACAGCGCTGAAAGGCATCCGCGCGATCGGCAACGACCTGAAGCTAGACCCCGGTATCGGCAACTGCGGCAAGGCGGGCCAATGGGTTCCGGTGGGCGTAGGCCAGCCCACACTGATGATCGGCGGGCTGACGGTCGGGGGCGCCGCGGCGTGACCAATTGGCAACCGAGGCCAACGGTTGCCGAGGATATCGAGCCGCTGCTACTCGTCGCCCTGCAAACACCCGAGCTTTTGCCAAGCGCCTGACCGGCGCCGGCTGACGGGCAGGTAGGCAATTCCCGGCTTGCCTCCGCATCACGCCTCGGCGCACATCCTTGGCAAGCCATCCGGAGACTTGTCGCATGCTTCGCCCCCTCGTCCTCATCTCCACCCTCCTCGCCTCTCCCGCCGTCGCGCAGCGCGACGCGGTCAACGCCGAAGGCCGGTGGGGGCCGTCTGCCAGCGACGCCCAGTTCAGGGCCGAGCTTTCAACCGAAGGCGACCTCGTCCGCCTGCGGATTTTCCCGGTTGCGCCCGAAGGTGACCCGGATGTCGCAATCCTGGATAACCCCGGGATTGCCCGAAGCCCGACCCGGCGGAGTGACCGCGCCTGGTTGGCATTTTCAGGCGAAGGCGAACTCTTCGTCAACACCCTCACGATCAACGACGGGTACACCTATTCGGACAGGCTTACGCTTGCCATGGTGGACGGCAGGGTCACCGTCATTCGGGCGGAGTACTTCAACGCCTACCCCGTCGACGGCCAACCAGTTGCTGAACCGTTCGAGTGCGGTCAGGACTGTTACTCCTGCGAGGCCGATCTCCTTGCCGGCACGTCCCTGGCCGGTGGCGAAGCGATCACGCTCACCCCGCCGGCGCCAAAGGCGCTGGACGCGGCCATCTGGACACCCGACAGCGTCTATGATCTTGGTTTCTGCCCCGCACCCGAGTGACGGAAAGCCCGCCATGATCCTCGTCGGCCAGTACGACAGCCCCGTCACCCGCCGCGTGGCAGTGGCACTTCATCACTACGGTATCCCCTTCACCCGCGACACCCGGTCGATCTTTGGTGATGCCGAGGCGGTCGGTCGGATCAGCCCTCTGACGCGCATCCCGGCCCTTGTGCTGGACGATGGCGAGGTGCTGATCGACAGCGCAGCGATCCTTGACCATCTCGACGAACTGGCAGGTGATCGCGCCCTTTGCCCGTCCTCCGGTCCCGCCCGGAGGCAGGTTCTGCAAATGACGGCGCTTGCGCAAGGCACGCTGGAGAAGACCGCCGCGGTGGTCTACGAGCGCCATTTCCACAAGGGTCCACAGCAGAGCGCCGAGTGGCTGACCCGCTGCCTCGGCCAGACCCGCGCGGGCCTGGATGAGCTGACCCGCCTTCTGGCCAGCCCCTATGCCTGCGGCCCCGCCCTGACCCATGCAGACGTCATGATCGCCACGCTGATCTGGTACATGCAGGACCGGATGGATGAGTGTCTTTCGACGACCGACCATGCCCGACTCATCGCTCTGGCAGAGCACTGCGAGACGTTGCCCGCCTTTCAAGCAGCAGCGATCAGCGATTTCGAGAAGATGCCGCGCTGAACTTCGATGGAATGGGCCTGGGGGGATGGTACAGCCTCCCCGGCTCGAACGGGGGACCCCCAGATCCACAATCTGGTGCTCTAACCAACTGAGCTAAGGCTGCACTCGGGGGCGCACATAGCGCCTGACCGCGCGCGATGCAAGCCTCAGAGCATGATTTCCCAGTCCTGATCCACGACCTTCTGGCCATAGGCTTCGCCAGGCCGGGACTGCACCAGCCGCCAGCCATTCTTCGCATAAAGCGCGCAGGCCGCGCGGTGGCTTTCGTGGGTCCAAAGCACCATGCGGCGGTAGCCAGCCCTTCGCGCAAAGTCGACGCAGGTGTCGTGCAGCCGTTGCCCAAGGCCCAGCCCCCGCGTCTCGGGGACAAGGATGAAAAGGCGCAATCGCGCGGTCTGATCGTCCTCCCGCATGCAGGAAATCGTGCCGAGCCGTTCCCGCCCGTTTTCCGCGATCCAGACGTTTTCCCGTGCCCCGTCGCCCCGCTCAAGAAAGTCGGCCATGATCCGGGCGACCAGCGCCTCGAAGCTTTGGTCGTAACCCTCGTCCCGTGCATAGAGCGCGCCGTGCGTCCCGATGATCCAGCCCGCGTCACCGGGCGCAAGCGTCCGGATCGTCACCTCGCCGGGTTCCATCACTTGCCGCGCTGCTGCCAGTGCCCCGGCCAGAGCCTCGTGCCGCCCCTCAGGGATCAGGGCCGACAAGGCCGCCCGCGATTGCGCGCTGAACTGGCCCAACAGCTCGTGCCCCGTGGCGGTCAGCGACAACGGAAACTGCCGACCGTCCGCGGCATCTGCATGGCGTTCCACCAGACCTTCGCGCATCAGCCGCCCGACCATCCGTGACAGCTGCGCCTCATCGATCCCCAGCCCCCGCGCCAGCGCCCGCGCCGTCACCGGCCCGCCTTCGCCGATCTCGTGGATCAGCCGCACTTCGGCCAGAGTGCGACCCGACTGTAGATAGGTCCGACCGGTCAGCCCCAAGGCCCGGGTGTAGAAGCGGTTGAAGTCGCGGATTCGGTCGATGGCGTCCATAGAGGCAGATTGATCGGTTGCTTGATCAAGTCAAGTATCAGCCCTCTGGACAGAGCCCCGCCCCTGCGCTACCCGAAATGCATGAGCATCAACTCACCCAGTGACATCGCCGCGAACCTGCAGATCGGGCCGACCGATGCGGGCATGGTCCGCATCTACGTTGAAGCCGAAGGCGGGATCGAGCTGCCACTGGACTTCGACCCCGAAGAGGCCGAGGAAATCGCCGAGGAACTGCGCGCCGCTGCCGAAGCGGCCCGAGCCATTGGCGCGAAGCCCGAGCCGAAACCGAAAAAGCGCTGACGCAAGACTCTTCAGGCAGATTTTCCGTCATCGCCAGAAAAGATTGCCTCGCCCCTGCCGGTTGACCCTGCACCCGGTCACCGGCACGATGCCCGCAGACGACCGGAGGGGATTCTCGAATGGCTGCAGATGGACAATCACCTCGGCCCGAGGATGATGACGACAGCGGCGACTGGGACCCGTTCGGCAAGCCGCTTTTCGACGACCCGTCCGCCCGCGCCCTCAGCCGGGTCGGTGTGGTCGATGTCGGCTCCAACTCGGTCCGGATGGTGGTCTTTGACGGGGCGGCCCGCAGCCCCGCCTATTTCTACAATGAGAAGATCATGTGTGGCCTTGGCAAAGGCCTGGCACAGACCGGCAGGCTGAACCCCGAAGGCAAGGTGCGTGCTTTTGCCGCGCTGAAGCGCTTCTCGCTTCTGGCCAGGGGGATGGACATCCACCCCCTTACCGTCGTGGCCACCGCCGCCACGCGCGAGGCCGAAGACGGGCCGGAATTCCAGGCCGAGGTCTTGCGCGAAACCGGCCTGAAGCTTCACGTGATCGACGGTGATGAAGAAGCCAGGCTGTCGGCCCAGGGCGTTCTTCTTGGCTGGCCCGAGGCGCAGGGCATTGTCTGCGACATCGGCGGAAACTCGATGGAACTGGCCCGGATCGGCAATGGAAAAGTCGGCAAGCGCGTATCCACCCCGCTTGGCCCCTTCCGCCTGCAGCAGGTTTCGGACGACCCAAAGAAGCGCAAAGCCCATATCGAAACGATCCTTGAGGCGGCTGCGAAAGAGATCAGGCCCGCAGGCGACCGGGTCTATCTGGTGGGCGGCAGCTGGCGGGTCATCGCGCGGCTGGACATGGAGCGGCGGAATTACCCGCTGACCGTCCTCCACGAATACCGGATGACGCCGGAGGGCCTGACCGCAACGCTGGACTGGCTGGCCACCACCGACCTTGCAGCCCTTCGCGGCCGGACGGGCACAAGCGCCGAGCGGATGGAGCTTGTGCCACTGGCCTGCGAAGTCCTGCGCGAAATGATCCGGGTCCTGAAGCCGTCCGAGATCGACGTTTCGGCCTACGGCATCCGCGAGGGCCTGCTTTACGAACAGATGCCCGAGCGTCTGCGCGCGCGCGACCCGTTGATCGAGGCCGCAAGGATGACAGAGCTTACCCAGGCCCGCATTCCCGGCTTCGGCAAGAAGCTTTTCACCTTCCTCCAGCCGATATTCAGCGGCGTCAGCGTGGAACGGCTTCGGCTGATCAAGGCCGCCTGCCTTCTGCATGACACCACCTGGCGGGCACATCCTGACTACCGGGCCGAAGCCTGCTTCGACAATGCGACCCGTGCAAACCTGGGCGGCCTCGACCATCCCGGTCGCGTCTTCCTGGGCCTGGCGCTTCTGCACCGCTACAAGAACAGCCGCGCAGGCAGCCGGATGGAGCCGTTGTTCCGCCTGCTTTCGGAAACCGATGTCCAGGAAGCCGAAGCCCTTGGCAAAGCCATGCGGTTCGGTGCGATGTTCTCGGTCGGCGACCCCGCACAGGCGGGAGAGCTTCGCTGGCAGCCGAAGAAACGGCTTCTGACCCTGGCGTTGACCGAAGACGGTGTCGGCCTTTTCGGCGAGGTCGCGCAGGCCCGCTTCACTGCCCTGGCGCTGGCGCTGAAAGCGCAGACGAAGATCGTGCTGAAGGCCGAAGAATGAGCCTGGTGTTCGATCACATCGCCATTTCCGCGCAGTCGCTGGACGAGGGCGCGGCGTGGGTCGAAGCAGCACTTGGCGTGCCTTTGGCCGGGGGCGGCAAGCATCCGCACATGGCGACCCACAACCGGCTTCTGGGCCTTGGGGACCTTTACCTTGAAGTCATCGCCCCCGACCCCGACGCCCGCCATCCCGGATGGCCCCGCTGGTTCAACCTTGACCACTTCCAGGGCCCACCTCGCCTGACGAACTGGGTGTGCCGAACCGATGACCTTGACCAGGCCCTGGCCGCGGCACCCCCCGGAGCAGGCACCCCGGTCGACCTGCAACGCGGCGACTTTCGCTGGCGCATGGCAGTGCCCGCGGATGGCCGCCTTCCCCTCAACGACGCCTACCCCGCGCTGATCGAATGGCAGGGGAGCCTTCATCCGACCAAGGCGCTGCCGGATGCCGGGGTCCGGCTGACCCAGCTTGAAATCTCGCTTCCCGAAGCCGAGGCGCTGCAGCACGCGCTTGGCCCAGAGTTCAATGACCCTCGCGTCGTCATCCGCCTGAGCCCGCACAAGCACCTGCGCGCGACCTTTTCTACTCCGCACGGGACCCGTGTCCTGACATGATCCGCCCTGCCCGGCCCGAAGACGCGCCCGCTATCGCGGCGCTGCTGAACCACTGGATCGAGACCTCGGCCATCACCTTCAACTCGGTCCTCAAAACCGAAGCCGACATCCGCGAGATGATTGCGGCCAAAGAGGCCGCAGGCCATGCATTCCTGGTGGCAATCGGGGACGACGGCCAGCTTCTGGGTCAGGCGAGCTATGGCCAGTTCCGGGCCGGGATCGGCTACAAGACCTGCATGGAACACTCGATCTCGCTATCACGCGATGCGAACGGTAAGGGCACAGGCCGGGCGCTTATGACCGCGATCGAGGATCATGCCCGCAAGGCGGGGGCACACCAGATGATCGCCGGGGTGTCCGGCGAGAACGCCGAAGGCCGCGCCTTTCATGAACGGCTGGGCTACGCCCATGTGGCCACCGTGCCGCAAGCGGGCTTAAAGTTCGACCGATACATGGACCTTGTGCTGATGCAGAAATTCCTCTGACATCGGCCGACGCCCAAGCTATGGTCCGCCCATGTCGATCTGGACCCGCATCACCGAAGCTCTTGCTGCGCTTGCCAACGGCGAGCCGCTTTCGGTTGTCTTCGACAAGCTGCGCGCCGACCCGGCCCCCGAGCAATCCGTAGGCTTCACGATTGCCGTCCTTGCCCTTGGGGCAAAGATGGCCAAGGCCGACGGCACTGTCACCCGAGACGAGGTCACCGCCTTCCGCCGAATCTTCACCTTCCCCGAGGGCGAAGAGGAGCATGCCGCGCATGTCTTCAATCTGGCACGGCAGGATGTTGCGGGCTTTGACGCCTATGCCCACAAGATCGCACGTCTTTTCAACCGCCAAGGCAAACGCATCTGTGCCGATGACCACCATGTTCTGGTCGACATCCTGGAGGCGCTCTTCCAGATCGCCCTTGCCGACGGCAGCTATCACACCGGCGAAGACGCCTTTCTTGCCCATGTCGCTGATGCGTTCGGTCTGGATGAGGGCTGCTTCCGCACCGTCCGCTCACGCCTGGTCGAGGGGGCGCCGCGCGATCCCTATGATGTGCTGGGCCTGCCGCAAAACGCTACGAAGGACGAAGCCCGGCAAGCCTGGAAGGCGCTGGTCCGCGACACCCACCCCGATGTGATGCAGGCGCGGGGTGTCCCGCCCGAGGCAATGAAGCTTGCCGAACGCCGCTTGCAACTGATCAATGAGGCTTGGCGCGAGATTTCCGCCAAGGCGGCGGCATGACCCAGCGATCCCTGCGACTTGCGACCTACAATGTCGAATGGTTCAACGCGCTTTTCGACGACCATGGCCGGATGCTCGACGACAGCGAACCCTCGACCCGCTACAAGACCAGCCGCGGCGAACAGCTTGGCGCGCTTGGAGTGGTATTCACTGCGCTCGATGCCGACGGGATCATGATCATCGAAGCGCCGGATACGAACGGCAAACGCTCGACCGTGAAGGCGCTGGAGACCTTCGCCCGTGCCGTCGGCTTAAGGGCGCGAAAGGCGCTGATCGGGTTTCCTTCCGATACCGAACAGGAGATTGCCTTCCTCTACGATCCCGACCGGCTGTCGGCACGACACGATGCTATCGGCAATTCCTCGACCAGCCACGGCTCCTCTGACGCACCCCGTTTCGACGGGACGTTCCGCTATGACCTCGACGCCGACAATGTCTCGGAAACCATCCGCTTCTCGAAGCCCCCACTGGAGCTTGCGGTGACGACGACGGGCGGCACGAAACTGCGCCTGATTGGGGTGCATGCCAAGTCGAAGAACCCCTACGGCGCGGTCGGGCATGAGGCGCAGATGCGGCTGGCGATCGAGAACCGCCGCAAGCAGCTGGCGCAGTGCCTGTGGCTTCGCCAGCGGGTTGATGGACATCTCGCCAAGGGTGATAGCCTGGTGGTCATGGGTGATTTCAACGACGGCCCCGGCATCGACGAGTTCGAGAAGCTCTTCGGCCACTCGGGCGTCGAGATCGTGCTTGGCACCATGCCCGACCCCGCGCTCAAGCTTGCCGATCCCCACGCCACGATGGCCCTGCAAAGCAAGGTCGGCTTTGCCCCCACGACCGCGCGCTTCTACCTCGCCCCGCAGAAGCGCTACTTCGAGGCGCTGCTGGATTTCATCATGGTCTCGTCCGATCTTGCGGCCAAGTCGCCGGACTGGCGCATCTGGCACCCGTTCAACGATCCCCGGATCCTGGATATCCCCGAACTCCACAAAGCACTGCTGCAGGCCTCCGACCACTTCCCGGTGACGATCGATCTGCCAGATGTGATTTGAAATCGCGGGGCAAAGCGCCCATATTGGCGACATGAGAGCAGCATTGATCCTTTGCGTCGCGGCCATGCCTGCCTTTGCGCAGGAAGTCCCGGCTGTGCCAAAAGCCGAGGATGACGGCTTCAGCCTGATGGAAGAAGGCATGAAGCTGGTCATGCGCGGGATGATGACCGAGATGGAACCGGCGCTGAACGAGATGGAAAAGGCGCTGACCGAGATGAAGCCCAAGTGGGATGAGCTTGGTCCCAAGTTCCAGGAACTCATCGCAATGATCGACGATTTCCGCAACTACGACGCGCCGGTCATGCTGCCAAACGGCGACATCCTGATCCGGCGCAACGCACCTCTGGTGCCGAAACCCGAATTCGCGCCCGGCCCGAACGGCGAGATCGAGCTCTAGTCTCCGCTAACGTCAGCCGCGTGGGTTGATCAGCTTGGCCATCAGGCCTGCGGTACGCACAAGACCCAGGTTTCGGCCGTTTTCCGTCACGACCAGCTCGCCGACCCCCTTCGACATCATGTCCATGATATCCTTGACCGGAGTCTCGGCGGGCAGCGTGCGCGCCGTAGGCCCTGCCTCCCCCGCTTCCATCACATCCCGTGCTGTCAGCACGCTCAGCGGGTTCATGTGGGCCACGAAATCCGCAACGTAGTCTGAAACCGGGTTGGCGATGATCTCGCGCGCCGTGCCACATTGCACGATCCGTCCGCCTTCCATCAGGGCAATGCGGTTGCCGATCTTGAAGGCCTCGTCCAGATCGTGGCTCACGAATATGATCGTGCGCTGCAGTTTCTGCTGCAAATCCAGAAGCTCGTCCTGCAGCTTGGCACGGATCAACGGGTCAAGCGCCGAAAAGGGTTCGTCCATCAGAAGGATCGGCGCGTCGGTCACGAAGGCGCGCGCAAGACCCACCCGCTGCTGCATGCCGCCCGAAAGGTCGCCCACCTTCCGGTCGGCCCACTGCGTCAGGTTCACCAGCGCCAGTTGTTCGTCGACCTTGGGGCGGCGCTGGTCGGGCGTCTGGCCGGCGAGTTCCAGCCCGAGGCCGACGTTTTCCCGCACCGTTCGCCAGGGCAGGAGGCCGAACTGCTGGAACACCATGGCGATGCATTCGCGGCGGACCCGCAGCAGGTCGGCGGGTGAGGACTGGGTGACATTCGCCGTCCAGTCGCCGTCATTGATCGTCACCGACCCGCGCACCACGGGGTTCAACCCATTCACCGCGCGCAGGAGCGTGGACTTGCCAGAGCCGGAGAGGCCCATCAGCACAAGAATCTCGCCCTTTGCGACGGTCAGCGAACAGTCGTGGACGCCGAGAATCTGGCCGGTCTGCGTCTGGATTTCTGACCGGCTGAGGCCCTGGTCCATCAAGGGCAGGGCGCGCTCCGGATGGTCGCCGAAGACGATGGAGACACGGTCGAAGATGACGGCAGGGGTGTCGGTCATCGCGTCACCCGCAGCATCCGGTCGAGGAGGATGGCCACGACGACGATGATGAAGCCGCTCTCGAAACCAAGCGCGGTGTTGACCGAGTTCAGCGCGCGCACGACCGGGACACCAAGGCCGTCGGCGCCGACAAGGGCGGCGATCACGACCATGGAGAGCGAGAGCATGATCGTCTGGTTCAGCCCCGCCATGATCTGCGGGAAGGCGTAGGGCAGTTCCACTTTCCACAGCCGCTGCTTCGGCGTGGCACCAAAGGCGGTTGCTGCCTCCATTAATGCCTGCGGCGTGGAGGAGACGCCGAGATGGGTGAGGCGGATCGGCGCGGGAAGGACGAAAATCACGGTGGCGATGAGGCCCGGGACCATGCCGAGGCCGAAGAAGACGATGGCGGGGATCAGGTAGACGAAGGTCGGCAACGTCTGCATGAGGTCAAGGATCGGCACCATGGCGCGGTAGAGCTTTGGCCGGTGCGCGGCGGCGATGCCGATGGGGACGCCAAGACCCATGCAGACGACACAGGCGGAGAGGATGAGGGTCAGGCTTTCGGTGGTCTCCTCCCAGTATCCCTGATCGAGGATGAACAGAAAGGCCACCGTCACCAGCAGGCAGACGCGCCAGCTGCGTTGCAGCCACCAGGTAAGGGCTACGAAAGCGAGAATGACGAAGGCAGGATGGGGCGCTTGCAGGCACCACATCAGCCCGTCGATCATGGCGGTAATCACGTCCGACAGCCAGTCGAAGAAGTCGCCCGCGCGGTCGTTGATCCATTCGAATGCGGCTTTGGCATTCTTGCCGATGGGAAGCTTCTCATCGCTCATGCCCAGAAGCCGTTGCGGCAGCCAGATGACAAACCAGCCCAGCGACACGAACATCCAGTGCACGACGTCGGGGATCGAGATGATCAGCCACCAAAGGGTCGTGACCAGCCAGACCACGGCATTGATCAGGAAATTGAACAGGCCGGTGAAGAAGCCGACAATCCAATCCATCCGGTCAGCTCCTTGCCCGAATTCGAGGGGAGATGCCCCGGCCTTCGCCGGGGCGACCGTACCTTACTGAAGTGCGGCAGCGACTGCGGCCTTCGCATCGCCGCCGTCCGTTGTGGTGACACCATCAAGCCAGGCTTCCCAGGTTCCGGGGTTGGCCGCAAGCCAGGTCTTGGCGGCATCGCGCGGGTCGGCACCGTCATTCAGGATCGCGCCCATGATCTCGTTCTGCATCGGCAGGGTAAAGACGAGGTTCGACAGCAGCTTGCCGGTGTTCGGGCATTCCACGACATAGCCCGCACGGGTGTTGGTGGCGACGGTGGCCCCGCCGAAGTTCGGGCCGAAGTAGTCGTCGCCGCCAGTGAGGTAGGTCATCTTGAAGTTGGCGTTCATCGGGTGCGGTTCCCAGCCGAGGAAGACGATCGGCTTGCCGTCCTCGGTAGCCTTCTTCACCTCGGCCAGCATGCCTTGCTCGGAGCTTTCGACCACCTCGAACCCGTCAAGGCCGAAGGGGCCAGAGGCGATCATGTCGATGATCAGGCGGTTGCCGTCGTTGCCGGGCTCGATCCCGTAGATCTGGCCTTCCAGCGCGTCCTTCTGTGCGGCGATGTCCTTGAAGTCGGCGATGCCCAGTGCCGCGCCATGTTCGTTGGTGGCCAGCGTGTATTTCGCGCCTTCAAGGTTGGTGCGGACGGTTTCTACCGTGCCCGCATCGCGGTAGGGGGCGATGTCGGCCTCCATCGTCGGCATCCAGTTGCCCAAGAAAACGTCGATGTCGCCTTCGGCCAGGCCGGCGTAGGTGACGGGGACAGAGAGGACCTTGGTCTCGGTCTCATATCCCAGCGCTTCCAGGATCAGCGTGGTGGCGGCGGTGTTTGCAGTGATGTCGGTCCAGCCGACGTCTGAGAAGATGATCTTGTCGCAACCTTCGGCGAAGGCTGAGCCTGCGAGCGCGAATGTGACGGCGGTCGACAGAAGGGTGGAACGGATGGTCATGTAGGCTCCCCGGTTTTTTGTTGATTGACGAGTCAATAAACTTCGCGCTTATACGGATTGGCAAGCATTATCTGGGGCCGCACCGATGCCGAAGCTTGGAATGGAGCCTATCCGCAAGGAAGCGCTGGTGAAAGCCACGATTGTCGAGATCGGCCGCGTGGGGTCGCTGGATGTGACCGTCAGCCAGATCGCCAAGCGCGCGGGGATGTCCTCGGCGCTGGCGCATCACTATTTCGGGTCCAAGGAAGAGATGTTCCTGGCCGCGATGCGCCACATCATGACGCTTTACGGCGCGGAAGTGCGTGGCGCGCTGGCGGCGGCCGAAGGGGCGGAAGGGCGGATTCGCGCCATCCTTCGGGCATCCTTCAGTGCCGGAAACTTCCGGCGCGAGGCGGTGGGGGCCTGGCTGAACTTCTGGGTGCTCGCACAGACGGTGCCGCAGGCGAAGCGGCTTCTGGCCGTGTATCAACGCCGCCTGCGGTCGAACCTCATCGCGGCGCTCCGGCCGCTGTCCGGGGATCGGGCGCCCGAGATTGCCGAATCGTTGGGTGCGCTGATCGACGGGCTTTATCTCCGCGAAGTCTTGAAGTCGGGCGCACCCGACGGGGTGGCGGCAGTGGCTCTGGCGCTTCGGCACCTGGAAGCCGAACTGGTGCGCGGGGCCTGAAGATGCACGCGGATTACGTCATCGTCGGCGCGGGATCGGCCGGTTGCGCGCTCGCCTACCGGCTGGCCGAGGCCGGGAAACGGGTCACCGTCATAGAACACGGTGGATCGGACGCGGGCCCCTTCATCCAGATGCCTGGGGCTTTGAGCTACCCGATGAACATGGGGATCTACGACTGGGGCTTCGCAACCGAGCCGGAGCCGCATCTGGGCGGCCGGGTACTGGCGACGCCCAGGGGAAAGGTGATCGGGGGGTCATCCTCGATCAACGGGATGGTCTATGTCCGGGGCCACGCGAAGGACTTCGACAGCTGGGCCGAGATGGGGGCCGATGGCTGGTCCTATGCCGATGTGCTGCCGTATTTCAAGCGGATGGAGGCCTCGCACGGCGGGTCGGGGCCGGAGTTCCGGGGGGTGGACGGTCCGTTGCATGTGACGCGGGGCGCGCGGGAAAACCCGCTCTTCGACGCCTTCATCGAAGCCGGACGGCAGGCGGGTTATCCCGTCACGCAGGATTACAACGGGCAGCAGCAGGAAGGCTTCGGCCCGTTCGAGGCGACGATCTGGAAAAGCCGGCGCTGGTCGGCCGCCAATGCCTATCTGAAGCCCGCGATGGCAGGCGGCAACGTTCACATCATGCGGGGCTTTGCACGCCGAGTAGTGATGCAGGGCGCCCGCGCAGTGGGCGTCGAGGTCGATACGCGGAGCGGGCGCGAAGTGATACGGGCGGGCCGGGAGGTCATCCTGGCGGCGTCCTCGATCAACACGCCTAAGCTTCTGATGCTGTCCGGGATCGGCCCCTCGAAGCACCTGGCCGAGCATGGGGTCGGGGTGATCGCCGATCGGCCGGGGGTGGGGGCGAACCTGCAAGACCATCTGGAGGTTTACATGCAGTTCTCGGCCAGCCAGCCGATCACGCTTTACAAGTACTGGAATCTTTTCGGCAAAGCCTGGGTCGGTGCGCAGTGGCTGCTCGCCGGAACCGGGCCCGGTGCTTCGAACCAGTTCGAGGCCTGTGCCTTCATCCGGTCAAAGGCGGGGATCGAGTATCCCGACATCCAGTACCACTTCCTGCCCATCGCCGTGCGCTATGACGGCAAGGCAGTGGTCGAGGGTCACGGTTTCCAGGCTCACGTCGGCCCGATGCGGTCCAAGTCGCGCGGGTCGGTGACCTTGCGGTCGGGCAATCCGACCGATGCACCGGTGATCCGCTTCAACTACATGTCGCACCCCGACGATTGGGAGGAGTTCCGCACCTGCATCCGGCTGACCCGCGAAGTCTTCGGACAGGAGGCGTTCAAGCCCTTCCTCAAGGCCGAGCTGCAACCCGGGCCGGGCCATGAGACCGACGCTCAGCTGGATGACTTCGTGCGCCAGCACGTCGAAAGCGCCTATCATCCTTGTGGCACGGCGCGCATGGGTCGTGCCTCCGATCCGATGGCCGTCGTCGATCCAGAATGCCGCGTGATTGGCGTTGAGGGTCTGCGGGTCGCCGACAGCTCGATCTTCCCGCAGGTCACGAACGGCAACCTGAACGCGCCGTCGATCATGGTGGGCGAGAAGGCGGCGGATCACATCCTGGGCCGCACACCCCTGCCGGCGTCGAACCTCGAGCCCTGGATCAACCCGAACTGGCGCACCGCGCAGCGTTGATTTCGCCGCTGTTTGATCCCGGTCAAGGCCTGTGGGTGCGGGTGGCTCCAGACTGCGCATGACAGTCAAAGGAGAGACGGATGTCGAACACCCCGCACACTCTGCACGACGAGTTTCCGGCCGAGGCACAGAAGATCAGCGCTCTCAAGGTGGCAAATGCCCACTTTGCCAAGCTTCTGGTCGATTATGATGTCGTCAACGACAAGATACATCGCTCGGAAACCAGGCTGGACCTCCTGACCGAGGCGGACGAAGAGGTGCTCCGCAAGACCCGGTCGCATCTGAAGGACCAGATCTGGGCGGCCCTCAGAAAGGCCTGATCAGCCGATCTCGTAGGGCAGGACGCCACGGGCATTGGGGTTGACCCGCAGGCGGCCCTCCAGCGGCGGGACGGACCGCTGGTGGCAAGCCGTCCGCTCGCAGATCCGGCAGGAGATGCCGATGGGCTCGAACCTGCCCTTCAGATCCAGCCCGTCGGAATAGACCAGCTGGCCCGCATGCTGCACTTCGCAGCCAAGGCCGATGGCATAGCGGCGGACCGGGGCGAGAAACGCCCCCGCGGGTTTCGACACGTCCCGCGCCAGGCACAGGTAGCGAACGCCGTCCGGGGTTTCCGCCAGCTGCCGCAGGAACTGGCCGGGCGTCTCGAAGGCCCGGTGAACGTTCCACAACGGACACGCACCGCCGAAACGGGCGAACTGCAGCCGCGTGGCCGAATGGCGCTTGGTGATCGTCCCCGCCTGATCGACGCGCACAAAGAAGAACGGGATGCCCTTGGCGCCCGGTCGCTGCAGGGTGGACAGGCGATGTGCCACCTGCTCGATCGAAGCGCCGAACCTGTCGGCCAGGCGTTCGAGGTCGTGCCGAACCTCTTGCGCGGCCGCAAGAAAAGCGCGGTAGGGCAAGAGGGCGGCACCGGCGAAATAGTTAGCCAGCCCGATCTTGGCGATGTCACGGGCTTCGGGGGTTGAGAAGCGGGCAAGGTCAAGCGTGGCCTCCAAGAGGTCGTTCTGGGTCAGAAGCGCCACCTGATGCAGAAGCTGGAACCGTTGCGAGGGGCCGGAAGCGCGGGCCGAGATGTCCAGACGGCGCGCTGCAGGGTCATAATGACGAAGCGGCGCGGTGTCGGAATAGTGCAAGCTGATGCCCGAACGCCGGAACAAGTCCTGCGCGAGGTTTTCGATGGCTTTTTCGTTGGTTGCGGGGCTGGCGAAATGCTCTGCAGCACGATCGACCGCATCGAGGTAGTTATCGCAATAGTGAAAGAAGTCCCGCACTTCCTCCCAGGCAGAGGGACGCAGCGCGGCGTCTTCGCGCCCCAGGGCCTCATCCAGTGAGGCAAGGCGTTCATGCGTCTGGCGATACGCGCGATGCAGGTCAAGGAAGGCCCGCGCCAGGGCCGGGGCATTCGAGGCGGCAAGGCGCAGATCGGCTACGGGCGGCGCTTGCGAGGAGAAGACCGGATCGGCCAGCGCCTCGCGCATGTCGGTGACCAGGCGCTCGCTTTCGCCGACGGTCAATTCGGTGACGTCGAGGCCAAATTCCTGTGCCAGCGCCAGAACAACCGCAGCCGAGACGGGCCGGTGGTTGTTTTCCATCTGGTTCAGGTAGGGCAGCGAGACCGAAAGCTTGTCGGCAAAGACTTTCTGGGTCAGCCCCAGCCGACCCCTGATCTCGCGCAGTTTGACACCGGCATAAAGCTTTTGCGTCGCCATGACTGCCCCCATTTTGCAAAGCCGAACGTGGCTTTGCAAACTTCAGCAGTCAAGCGCCGATCTGCCGGGCGCGCCGGATGACGAAGAGCGTGGCGATGACCGATGCGATGGATGAGGCGAGCATGAGGAGCACAAGCGGCATTTCGGTCGCGCCGGGATGCAGAAGGACACCCGCCACAGCCGCAAGCGCAGCACCACCGCCAATCATGATGGCCCCGCCAAGGCCCGACGCTGTCCCCGCAAGCTCTGGTCGGACCGACAGCATCCCGGCATTGGCGCTTGGCAGTGCGATGCCGTTCCCAAGGCCCATGAACACGGTCAGGCCGAAGAACATGGTCGGGCCGGACAATCCGGCCCAGGTCAGGACCGCCAGCAGAGCTATGCCAAAAGAGGTCACCAGCGTGCCAAGGAGGATCATCCGGTTCATGCCCACCCGCACCGAATAGCGTCCGGCAAGGAAATTTCCGGCGGCATAGCCAATGGCGGTGAGGGCAAAGAGTGCACCGACATGGGTTGAGGACAGCTCAAAGACCTTGTCACCGACATAGGGCGCGCCACCCAGATAGGCGAAGAAGCAGCCCGACGAGAAAGCAGCGGCCAGCGTGTAGCCCCAGAACCGGCGTGACGCGAAGAGGCCGGGATAGGTGCGGACCTGATCCATCAGGCTGACCGGGCGCAAAGTCGCCGTCTCGCCCAGATCGGCCCAGACCAGCGCCAGCACAGCCACCCCCAGCACCAGAAGGAGCGCGAAGTTGGCTTTCCAGCCGTAAACATCGTCAAGGAACCCGCCGATCACCGGGCCGATCATCGGCACCAGGCTCATCCCCATGGTGACATAGCCGATCATGCTGGCCGCCCGTTCGTCCGCCACCATGTCCCGCACGACCGCGCGGCTAAGCACCATGCCTGAGGCGATCACGGCCTGCGCCATCCGGAAGATCAGGAAGACCGTCGCGGTTGGTGCCAGAAGCGTGCCGACCGTGGCGATCAGAAACAGGATCAGCGACCAGACCAGCACCTTGCGCCGCCCGAAACGATCGGAAATCGGGCCGATGATGATCTGCAGGGCCGCCGAAAGCGCGAGGTAAAGCGCCACCGACTGCTGCATGACGCCATAGGGCACGCCATAGTAGACAGCCATCCCCGGCAGCGAGGGCAGGAAGATGTTCATCGTCAGCGCCGCCAGTCCTGCCATCAGGATGAGCGTGACGATTTTCGGCGGTGTCGTGCGATCAAGGAAGCGCGGCTCTAGCATTGCCCTGGGCTACGCTTCCGCCGCGGGCTTGTCCATTGACCTAAAGACAACAGCGGGGTGCGGAAGTGCTCCCTTCATACTCATTTGCGAAAGACGAAAAACGCGATTCCCCAGCTGACCAGGATCACGGTGATCAGCGCGGTCTCCTTGAACTTCAGGCGCCCTTACCGGGCGAAGGTCATGAAGACGTCATAGGCCAGAAGAAGGCCGATGGTGACGATGGGGACTGGAATAGCTGACATGACAGGTGTCATTCGAGGTGCTTTCATCGCGATACCCGTGTGGACCACACGGTTCAATCTGGCTTGGCAATCGCCTTGCCAACGGATGAAGCGCCTTTGAGGAGATTGCCGATGGATTGGTTCCTGCTTGCAACCTGGGGCTCGGTCGTGTTCGGAGCCCTGACCATGATCTTGATCGGGCTTTGGTTTATCGGGGGCCGAAAGTCCGCGCCCCTTCGGATCGGCGGTGCGGTCAGCATACTCATCAGTACGGGCTGTTTTGCCTATACGAACTACTTGGCCTGACTCAGCAGCCCGGGCAGTTTGCGGATTTGCAATTTGTAAGACTCTCTCCGAACTGAATTTGCAAATTCACAACAAACCGCTTCCGCCCGCCCCTCCAGCGCTTTAGGCTTTCCGTCGGATGAGGCGGAGGTCGGCAGGTGAACGGCATTCTCGAAGAGCTGGAGGCGCGCCGGGCGGTGGCCCGAGCGGGCGGCGGCGAGCGGCGGGTCGACGCGCAGCATGCCAAAGGCAAGCTGACCGCGCGGGAACGGATCGAGCTTCTGCTGGACGAGGACTCGTTCGAAGAGTTCGACATGTTCGTCGCCCACCGCTGCACCGATTTCGGGATGGAGAAGGACCGGCCCGCCGGTGACGGCGTGGTCACCGGCTGGGGCACGATCAACGGTCGCATGGTCTATGTCTTCAGCCAGGATTTCACGGTCTTCGGCGGGTCGCTTTCGGAAACCCACGCCCAGAAGATCTGCAAGATCATGGACATGGCGCTGCAGAACGGCGCTCCGGTCATCGGCATCAACGACTCCGGCGGGGCGCGGATACAAGAGGGCGTCGCCTCGCTGGCCGGTTACGCCGAGGTTTTCCAGCGCAACATCATGGCCTCGGGCGTGGTGCCGCAGATTTCCCTGATCATGGGCCCCTGCGCCGGTGGTGCGGTCTATTCGCCCGCGATGACCGACTTCATCTTCATGGTGAAGGACACCTCCTACATGTTCGTGACCGGCCCCGATGTGGTGAAAACGGTGACGAATGAACAGGTTACGGCCGAAGAACTGGGTGGGGCTTCGACCCATACCCGGAAATCCTCGGTCGCCGATGGCGCCTACGAGAACGACGTCGAGGCCCTGGCCGAGACCCGGCGGCTGATCGATTTCCTGCCAAAGTCCAATCGCGAGAAGGCGCCCGTCAGGCCCTTCTTCGACGCGCCCGACCGGACCGAACCCAGCCTCGACACCCTGATCCCCGACAACCCGAACCAGCCCTATGACATGAAAGAGCTGATCCAGAAGGTGGCGGACGAAGGCGATTTCTTTGAAATCCAGGCGGCGTTTGCAGCCAACATCATCACCGGCTTCATCCGGATCGAGGGCCAGTCGGTCGGCGTTGTGGCAAACCAGCCGACAGTGCTGGCGGGATGCCTCGATATCGACGCCAGCCGCAAGGCCGCCCGTTTCGTGCGGTTTTGCGATGCGTTCGAAATCCCGATCCTGACCTTTGTCGACGTGCCGGGCTTCCTGCCCGGAACGTCTCAGGAATATGGCGGGGTGATCAAGCACGGGGCAAAGCTTCTCTTCGCCTATGGCGAGGCGACGGTGCCGAAGGTCACGGTGATCACCCGGAAAGCCTATGGCGGGGCCTATGACGTGATGGCGTCAAAGCACCTGCGGGGGGATGTCAACTATGCCTGGCCGACAGCGGAAATCGCTGTAATGGGGGCAAAAGGGGCGGTCGAGATCCTGTACCGATCCGAGCTTGGCGACAGGGAGAAGATCACCGGGCGGGTCAAGGACTATGAGGACCGCTTCGCCAACCCCTTCGTCGCGGCCGAAAAGGGCTTTATCGACGAGGTGATCATGCCGCATTCCACCCGCCGCAGGGTGGCGCGCGCGTTTGCGGCACTGCGGGGCAAGAAGCTATCGAACCCTTGGAAAAAGCACGACAATATTCCGCTCTGACACCATGCACAGCCGCTTCACCCCAAACCTGTTCCTGCTCTTGACCGCCCTGGCGCTGACATCAGGCTGCAACGAGGATGCCCCCGATGGCGAAGCGGTCGAGGTACCCTCCGGGCGCGAGCTGCGGCTGATCGACATCGTCACCAACGCCCGCGGCCCCGAAGGCGCGGCGGCGCGGTTCCGTTTCCTTGCACCGGGTCTTTCGCCCGATGATGTCGAGGCCGCCTCCGAGGATATGCAGGCCGTCTGCGACAGCTTCGCCGTCAGCCGGATCGACGGCATGGTGCCTGCGCCGCAGCAGATCATCATCTCTTTCGCCGGGGCCGAGGTGCCCTTCGGCGAGGCTGCGCCTGACGTCGTGCAGTTCTTCGAATCCTACCGCATCGAGAACGGCGCCTGCGTCTGGGAGGTGTTCTGATGCGGCCCCAAAATCTTGATTTTCCGGCTGGCCAGGCGCAACAGGCTGATGTAGGAACGCCACAGGTCGGGAACTTGGTTGTACCGCCATACCATTCCGAAGTCCTTTCGGATATGGTGGGAGGGGGCCGGGCCAGTTCGGCCTTTAACAGCGAACAGGTGCAGGATTCCGGAAAGGAAACCCAAGCACCACAAGAAGGATGGAGTAGAGGATGTCGAAGAGCGCACGTATCGTTCTGGTTCTGGCTATGGTTTCGGCCATTGCAGCTTGCGCCAAGAAAGAAGAGCCGATGGAACCCGCACCGGTTACCGTCGAGCCGACTTACACCGGCAAGTACAAGTAATCTTCCGGCGCGGGCCTGCCGGCTTTCGCTGGGCGGGCCCGCACCAACCCTCGGCCTCCTGCGCCTGTGCGCGGCTGAAAGGCTATTCCCCCCTGACAATTCAAGACATTGGCGTCGGCCCCTCTGGGCCTTGACGGTGTTATCCCACGTCCGTCCAGCCAACGACTTCAGCCCAGGACAGGACAGATGCTGAAACACCGCGGCTTTCCCGGCCGCCTGACGGGAACCGATTTCCAGTTCACCATCCGGCGCGCCAACATGAAGGAAGGCCCGACCAAACTGGTCCGGCGCGAGCGGTTCAAGGACCGCAAACATGTCGACCGGATGGCCGATCAGGCCTTCATGGCGGCGCTCTGGCAATACTTCGGCGAAGAGCCATTCGAGCGCGGCAATCTCGATGCTGGCCGGCTGTCGTGGCTGTTCGGGCGCGAAGTTGTGGCTGCTGAAGACCCGTTCGACCCCTGCTCTTACGAAGCGCTTCTTCGGATCGACGTAAAGCGTGCCGAAGCGGCCTTCCCCGAGGTCTTCGCGCCCGACGCACCCGATGCTCTGGCCGATGACTGGGACGGGGAGGAAGATTAGGCGTGAACTTGCCGACCTCACAGCGCTTTTGGCATGCTTTTGCTCAGGCCGGGCGGGGCGTTTTCATTGCGTTTGCAATGCAATCAGGTGCGCGCCATTGTTTCCTAGCGGGTCACCGGCAGCTGAGCCATGACTTGCGCAGTCAACGTTGTTACCCTTCCCCTTCCCTTCGGTCCGGCCCGTCCCAGGCCGGACCGACCCTTCTTGGTGGGCGGGGCAATGCCGATTGCGTGAGAGGTATCAGAAACTGCTTTGAAACCAGTGATATTGCTGTAGAATCCGCTTCAATAACAACAAACCTACGAGGCAGTATCAAATGCGGAAGTCGCTTATCGTCTTCGCTCTTCTCACTACCCCTCTCGCGGGCTGCTTGCAGGACCCTGCATCGCGCGGCGTTGCAGGTGCCGCTGCGGGCGCGCTTGTCGCCGATGCGCTGGATGAAAACATGCTCGCCGGTGCGGCCATTGGCGGCCTTGCAGGTGTTGCCACCTGCGGGATCGAACTCGGCCTGCCGCCCTGCAACTCCGGCTACTGATCTAGCCGCCTTCGGGCGGTCAGTTCCAACTGCAAAGACCATCCGGGCCAACCGCCCGGGTGGTCTTTTCTTATTCGCGTCTGAAGGGGAAGACGGATGTTCGACAAGATCCTGATCGCCAACCGGGGCGAGATCGCCTGTCGCGTGATCAAGACGGCCCGGAAGATGGGGATAAGAACCGTCGCCGTTTACTCGGATGCGGACCGCAACGCTCTGCATGTCCAGATGGCGGATGAGGCTGTGCACATCGGCCCGCCGCCAGCGGCGCAGTCCTACATCGTGATCGACAAGATCATGGCGGCGATCGCCGCAACCGGTGCGCAGGCGGTGCATCCGGGCTACGGCTTCCTCAGCGAAAACCGCAACTTCGCCGCGGCCTTGGAGGCGGAAGGCGTCGTCTTCATCGGCCCGCCCAGCCCCGCGATCGAGGCGATGGGCGACAAGATCACCTCAAAGAAGCTCGCGATGGAAGCCGGGGTGTCCACTGTCCCGGGCTACATGGGCCTGATCGCCGATGCGGATGAGGCGGTGAAGATCAGCCGCGAGACCGGCTATCCGGTGATGATCAAGGCCAGCGCCGGGGGCGGCGGCAAGGGGATGCGGATCGCCTGGAACGACGGGGAAGCCGCCGAGGGCTTCCAGTCGTCGAAGAACGAGGCTGCGGCCAGCTTCGGCGACGACCGCATCTTCATCGAGAAGTTCGTGACCCAGCCCCGCCACATCGAGATCCAGGTGCTGGCCGACAAGCACGGGCATTGCGTCTACCTGCATGAGCGTGAGTGCTCGATCCAGCGGCGGAACCAGAAGGTCATCGAAGAGGCGCCCTCGCCGTTCCTGGACGAAGCCACCCGCAAGGCCATGGGCGAACAGGCCTGCGCTTTGGCCAACGCCGTGGGCTACACCAGTGCCGGAACGGTAGAGTTCATCGTCGACGGCAACCGCAACTTCTATTTCCTTGAAATGAATACGCGTTTGCAGGTCGAACACCCGGTGACCGAGCTGATCACCGGCGTCGATCTGGTCGAACAGATGATCCGGGTCGCGAATGGTGAACCCCTGCCCTTCAAGCAATCGGACCTGAAGATCAACGGCTGGGCAATGGAATCCCGCCTTTACGCCGAGGACCCCTACCGCAACTTCCTCCCCTCGATCGGCCGCCTCACCCGCTACCGGCCCCCGGTCGAAGGCCCCACGGAAACCGGCATCGTCCGCAACGACACCGGCGTCTACGAGGGCGGCGAGATCAGCATGTTCTACGACCCCATGATCGCCAAGCTCTGCACCTGGGGCCCGACAAGGCACCAAGCCATCGAAGAAATGCGCCTGGCGCTCGACACGTTCGAGGTCGAGGGCATCGGCCACAACCTCCCCTTCTGCAGCGCAGTCATGGACCATCCCCGCTTCACCAGCGGCAACATCACCACCGCCTTCATCGCCGAGGAATACCCCGACGGCTTCCAGGGCGCGACGCTTGACGACGCCACCCTCCGCCGCGTGGCCGCCGCCGCCGCCGCAATGAACCGCGTCGCCGAAATCCGCCGCACCCGCATCTCCGGCACGATGGACAACCACACCCGGCGCGTCGGTGACGACTGGATCGTCTCGCTCCAAGGCCAGACTCACGCAGTGAAAATCGCCGCCGACCCCAACGGCTCGACCGTCACGTTCCCCGACGGCCAAGCCTTGAGGGTCGAAAGCGACTGGACACCGGGCCAGCCCCTCGCACGCCTCTGGATCGACGGCACGACGCTCGCGATCAAGACGGCCAAGATACCCATGGGCTTCCGGATGCGGCTCCGGGGCGCTGACCTGAAGGTTCACGTCCAGACCCCGCGCCAAAAGGCTCTGTCAGGCCTGATGCTCGAGAAAGCGGCACCGGACACCTCGAAATACCTCCTCTGCCCGATGCCGGGCCTGGTGGTCAGGATCAACGTATCCGAAGGCGACGAGGTACAGGAAGGCCAGGCCTTGGCCACAGTCGAGGCAATGAAGATGGAGAACATCCTCAAAGCCGAGCGCAAAGCCGTGGTCAAGGCCATCAAAGCCAGCGAAGGCGCCAGCCTAAGGGTCGACGACGTGATCCTGGAGTTCGAGTGATGTCACCGCCCCGCCGGGTTCAGCTCCAGAACCTCCTGCCGCCGCAAGGGCAGCTTGTCGATGGCATTGGTGATCTCGCGCACGTCCCACGGCAGGGGCTTGCGCACGACGGGACGCAAGTCCTTGTCCATGATCACCAGCGAAAACCCGCGCGGGCGCAGCTTCTGCCGCCACTCCGACTTCGCCTCCGGATCACTGTCGGTGACCAGGATCACATCGCGCTTTTCAAGCTCGGGGAGGGCGCGGGCAAGAAGCTCCATCTGCCGGATGAAGGCCGGGTCGTTCGGACTGTCGGCGAAAACGACGACGGGCCGTTTCACGTAAAGCTGGTCGTCGAAGACCACCTCGCTTGCGGGCAGGGGTCCGAAGGCCGGGGCATCGGACGTGGCCTCCTGCGCCAGCGCGGAGAAGGGCAGAAGAGCAGCGAAAATCAGCGTTTGCAAAGGTCGCATGGCACCTCTCTTTCCACGGGATATAGGCGCGCGCCAAGGAATGCAAAAGGGACGATGCAACGCATCGGTCGGGGGACGCAATGACTGGGAATCTTAAGGCCTGGGAGGCCCTGGCCGCGAAGGAATTGAAGGGTGCTTCGCCCGACAGCCTGACCTGGGCCACGCTGGAGGGGATCACCGTCAAGCCGCTCTACACTGCCGCCGATACTGCGGGCCTGTCGCATATGGACAGCCTGCCGGGAATAGCACCCTTCACCCGCGGGGTAAGGGCGACGATGTATGCCGGCCGGCCCTGGACGATCCGGCAATATGCGGGCTTCTCGACCGCCGAGGCGTCGAACGACTTCTACCGCAAGGCGCTTGCAGGCGGGCAGCAGGGCGTGTCGGTGGCCTTCGACCTCGCCACCCACCGGGGCTACGACAGCGATCACCCCCGCGTGGTCGGCGATGTCGGCAAGGCCGGTGTGGCGATCGACAGTGTCGAAGACATGAAGGTTCTCTTCGACGGTATCCCCCTGGAAAAAATCAGCGTTTCCATGACGATGAATGGCGCGGTGATCCCGATCCTGGCCAGCTTCATCGTGGCGGGGGAAGAGCAAGGGGTGCCCCGCGCTGAACTCTCCGGGACGATCCAGAACGACATCCTGAAAGAGTTCATGGTGCGGAACACCTACATCTATCCGCCCGAGCCTTCGATGCGGATCGTGGCCGACATCATCGAATACACCTCTGCCGAGATGCCGAAGTTCAATTCGATTTCGATCTCCGGCTACCACATGCAAGAGGCGGGCGCGAACCTGGTGCAGGAGCTGGCCTTCACCCTGGCAGATGGCCGCGAATACGTGAAAACCGCCATCGCGCGCGGGATGGACGTCGATGACTTCGCGGGGCGGCTGTCGTTCTTCTTCGCCATCGGCATGAATTTCTTCATGGAGGTGGCCAAGCTTCGGGCTGCCCGGATGCTCTGGCACCGGATCATGGACGAGTTCGGGGCAAAGAAGGCGTCCAGCCTGATGCTGCGGACCCATTGCCAGACCTCGGGCGTCAGCTTGCAGGAGCAGGACCCCTACAACAACGTGATCCGCACGGCCTATGAGGCGATGGCGGCGGTCCTGGGCGGCACTCAGTCGCTCCACACGAACGCTTTGGACGAAGCCATTGCTTTGCCGACAGAATTTGCCGCCCGGATCGCCCGGAACACCCAGCTTGTGTTGCAAGAGGAGACCGGCATCACCCATGTCGTCGACCCGCTGGCGGGCAGCTATTACGTCGAAAGCCTGACCGACCAGCTGGCGACCGAGGCCTGGAAGCTGATCGAGGAGGTCGAGGCGATGGGAGGTATGACGAAGGCCGTGGCCTCCGGCATGCCGAAGCTGCGGATCGAGGAGTCGGCGGCCCGGCGGCAGGCGATGATCGACCGGGGCGAAGAGGTAATCGTCGGGGTCAACAAGTACCGCAAGGACCGCGAGGACGCGATCGACATCCTCGACATCGACAACATCGCCGTGCGCGAGGCCCAGGTCGCCCGCCTGAAAGCCACCCGCGCCGCGCGGGATGAGCCCCGCTGCCAGGCCGCGCTGTCGGAACTGACCCGCAGGGCAAGTGAAGGCGGGAACCTTCTGGACGCAGCCGTCGAAGCCGCCCGCGCAAGGGCCTCAGTCGGAGAGATTTCGGACGCCATGGAAAAGGTCTTCGGCCGCCACCGCGCGGAAGTGAAAACGCTCGCCGGGGTCTATGGCGCGGCCTATGAGGGCGACGCGGGCTTCGCCCAGATCCAGAAGGACGTCGAGGCCTTTGCCGAAGCCGAAGGCCGCCGCCCCCGGATGCTGGTCGTCAAGATGGGCCAGGACGGGCATGACCGTGGCGCAAAGGTGATCGCCACGGCCTTCGCCGATATCGGTTTTGACGTGGATGTGGGGCCGTTGTTCCAGACGCCCGAGGAAGCGGCGCAGGATGCGATCGACAATGATGTGCATGTCATCGGTATCTCCAGCCAGGCGGCGGGGCACAAGACGCTGGCACCAAAGCTGATCGAGGTGCTGAAGGCGCGGGGGGCGGGGGATATCCTGGTCATCTGCGGCGGGGTGATCCCGCAGCAGGACTACGACTTCCTGAAAGGCGCCGGGGTGAAAGCGATCTTCGGGCCGGGGACGAATATCCCGGCGGCAGCAAAGGAGATTCTGGACCTGATCCGGCAAGGGCGGACGGGCTGAAGGCGCTGGCCTATCTGCCTTTGTGATCGTCCCTTCTCTCCCGTCCCGCAGACCTGCTCTCCACCTCTATCTCCAAGCCAGGCCCTTGGGCCGAAAGGTAAAGAGAGGGTGAACGAGGGCACAACCCATTGATTTATAACAGTTCGGCACTGTGTCCCACCGTGGGACAAGCTCAAGCCTTGGCAGCTGCTTTCTTCGGGGCCACCTTCTTCTTGGCCGGGGCCTTCTTCGCCGCCGGCTTTCCAGCCGCCGCTTTCCTTGCGGGAGCCTTCTTCTTGCCCCCACCCTTCCCCGCCTTCTCGGCGATCAGGGCCAGCGCCTCTTCCAGCGTGACCGCCTCAGGCTCCATCCCCTTCGGCAGCGTCGCGTTGACCTTCTCCCACTTCACGTAAGGCCCATACCGACCCGGCATGACCTGCACGTCGCCCCCATCCGGATGGGCACCCAGAACCTTCAGCGGCCCCGCCGGAGCCGAAGCCCCCCGCCGCCCGGCCACCTTCTGCGCCAGCACCTCGACAGCCCGGTTCATCCCGATGGTGAAGACCTCTTCGACCTCCGGTATGTTCGCATAGACCGGCCCGTGCTTCACATAAGGCCCGAACCGCCCGATCCCGGCCTCCACCAGCACCCCGTCCGCCGGATGCTTGCCGACTTCCCGCGGCAGCGAAAGAAGCGCCAGCGCCCGGTCGAGCGTCAGCCCGTCCGGCGACCAGCCCTTCGGCAGGCTCGCCCGGTCCGGCTTAGGCTGCGCCTCCGTGGCCTCGCCCCGCTGGACGTAGGGGCCGAAGCGCCCCGCCCGCAGGCTGATCTCGATGCCGTTTTCATCCGGCCCCAGAATGCGCCCGTCCGACGCCACGCTTTCCGCATCCCCCGCCAGGGGCCGGGTATAACGGCAGTTCGGATAGTTCCCGCAGCCGATGAACGCCCCACCCGACCGCGCGGTCTTGAGATGCAGCCGCCCCGTCCCACAGGTCGGGCAGATCCGCGGATCACCGCCATCCGCCCGCGCGGGGTAAAGGTGCGGCGCCAGGAAGTCATCGATCTTGGTCAGAACCTCGCCGATCCGCAGGTCCGCAGTTTCGGCAATCGCCGCCGAGAAGTCGCGCCAGAAGCGGGCCAGGACATCCTTGTAGTCGCGGTCGCCGGCCGAGACATCGTCAAGCTCGGTCTCAAGGTCCGCGGTGAAATCATACTCGACATAGCGCTTGAAATAGTTGGCCAGGAACGCCGTGACGAGCCGCCCCTTGTCTTCCGGGAACAGCCGGTTCTTGTCCTTCCGCACATATTCCCGGTCGACGATCGTGGTCAGGATCGAGGCATAGGTCGAGGGCCGCCCGATCCCCAGCTCCTCCATCCGCTTGACGAGCGTGGCTTCGGTATAGCGGGGCGGCGGCTGGGTGAAATGCTGGTCGGGCGTGATGGCTCCCTTGTCGACAGCCTCGCCCTGCATCACCTGAGGCAGGCGGCCTTCCTCGTCGTCCTCGTCGTCGCGGCCCTGGTCGTAGACCTTGAGATATCCATCAAAAAGAACAACTTGCCCGTTTGCCCGGAACGCCACCTGCCCGTCCGGCGAGGCCAGATCAACCGCCGTCCGTTCCAGCCGGGCGGCAGCCATCTGGCTCGCGATAGTGCGCTTCCAGATCAGGTCGTAGAGCTTGCGCTGGTCGTCCTCGACCCGGATCTTCTCGGGCCCGAGGCCCATGTCGGTCGGCCGGATGCATTCATGCGCTTCCTGCGCGTTCTTTGCCTTGTTCTTGTACATCCGTGGAGAATCAGGGACATAGGCCTTACCGAAGCGCTTCTCGATCTCGCCCCGCGTGGCCATCACCGCTTCGGGGGCCATGTCGATGCCGTCGGTCCGCATGTAGGTAATGTGGCCCGCCTCGTATAGCCTTTGTGCCGCATTCATGCACTGCTTGGCGCCCATGCCGTACTTGCGGCTCGCTTCCTGCTGGAGCGTCGAGGTCATGAAGGGCGGCCAGGGGTTGCGGGTCGCAGGTTTAGATTCGACCGCCATCACCTTGAATTCACGCGACTTCGCGGCCTGCACCGCAAGCTCGGCGGCCGTTGCGCTGGGGATGTCGAACTTGGCCAGCTTCTTGCCGCCAAGGGTCACAAGACCGGCTTCGAACTCCTGCCCGCGGGGGGTGCGGAAGACGGCCTTTACGGTCCAGTATTCCTGCGCCTTGAAGGCCTCGATCTCCATTTCGCGCTCGACGATCAGGCGGAGGCAGACCGATTGCACCCGGCCCGCAGACTTTGCGCCGGGGAGTTTCCGCCAGAGGACCGGCGAGAGGGTGAAACCCACTAGATAGTCCAACGCACGGCGGGCGAGGTAGGCTTCGACAAGCGCCTGATCGACCTCGCGCGGTTCCTTCATCGCCTTGGTCACCGCGTCTTTGGTGATGGCGTTGAAGGTCACGCGGGCGACGGTTTTGCCTTTCTTCAGGCTGCTTTGCAGGGCTTCCTTCAAGTGCCAGCTGATCGCCTCGCCCTCACGGTCGGGGTCGGTGGCGAGGATCAGCGTGTCGTCTGTCTTCAGCGCCTCGGCGATGGCTTTCACATGTTTGCGGCTTTCGGGCGCGACCTCCCAAAGCATGTCGAAACCATGCTCCGGGTCGACCGAGCCGTCCTTTGCGGGCAGGTCGCGGACATGGCCGTAGGAGGCGAGGACAGTGAAATCGGGGCCGAGATACTTGTTGATCGTCTTGGCCTTGGCAGGGGATTCGACGACAACGACTGGCATGATTTCCCGATCTCCAAGGCCCCGCGGATGGCGCGGCACCATGTGGGACAAGCGCGGCGGTTGTCAACCGGGCGGCGTTTGTAGCGGTTCGTGGAGCCCCTGAGTCTCGTCTTCTTTGGCAGGCCAGGAGGATCGGTTATCGAACAGTGAACGCGATTTCCGCAAGCGGCGCGAAGCGAGGCGGCTGAGAACCATCAAGCTACTGAGAACGCTGCGTTAATCCTAAAGCTCTCCAACAAGTTGATGATCTTCTTTTCGTCTTCTTTCTATCTTCTTTCCATCTCTACGAAAGGAAGTCGTAATGGCGTTAACCAGTGGTATCGAATCGATCGGACCAGGCACATTGGTGCCGTCAGGCGTGATTTTTCGCAGAAAAATCGTGGTTCGTCAGTCCAGGCGCGCCAGAAGACCACCGGGCTGTCGGGCGATGCGGCCTTCAAGCTCCAGCGCCAGAAGCTCGGGCGAGAGCTGTGCTGGGGTGACGTCAAGATCGCGCAGGAGCTGATCTTCGGCGAGCGGGCTCGGGCCGAGCCGCGACAGGATCATGCTGTGAAGAAGTGCCACCTCTTTCAGCGGGCGCTGCGGCGCCTCGGGTCCGGGGAGCGGAGTGAGGCGGACCTCAGGCTCGGGCGCCGCGCGGTCGGCAGCGCCGAGGGCCTCCAGAACATCGGAGGTCTGCCGCACCAGCACCGCCCCGTCGCGGATCAGCATATTGCAGCCCGAGGCACGCGCGTCGAACGGGTGGCCTGGGACGGCCAGCACTTCGCGACCGTAGTCGAGGGCCGCCCTTGCGGTGATCAGGCTGCCGGACTTTGCTGCGGCTTCGACCACGATCACCGCGCGGGACAGCCCGGCGACGATCCGGTTGCGCAAGGGGAAATGCCGCGCCTGCGGTTCCAGCCCCGGCGGGTGTTCGCTGACACGGCAGCCCTTCGCGGCGATCTCATGCGCCAGCCCATCATTTTCCGGCGGGTAGATCACATCGATGCCGCCTGCCATCACGGCCACGGTTCGCGCTTCAGCTTCCAAGGCCGCGTGGTGTGCAGCGGCGTCGATGCCGCGGGCGAGGCCCGAGATTACGGTGAACCCGGCCTCGGCCAGCCCCTGCCCGAGCCTTCGGGCCATACGAACCCCGAGGGACGAGGCGTTGCGGGCCCCGACCATGCCGACCGCCGGGCGGTTGAGAAGTGCAACATCCCCCAACGCCCAGAGGACCGGCGGGGCATCGGGGAGATCGAGAAGGGCCGCCGGGTAGTCCGCCTCACCATGGACCAGAAGCCGTGCGCCAAGGGCGCGGCCTTGCTTCAGCTCGGCTGAGACGACGCCTTCGGGGCAAACCTCGTATCCGTCGACACCGGCCGCGCGCGCCACGCCCGGCAGCGCCTCAAGCGCCGCGCGGGCGGACCCATGTTCGGCGATCAGCCGGTGGAAAGTCACCGCACCGACGCGGCGCGAGCGCAGGAGACGAAGCCGGTCGAACCGGTCATCCTCCGACGCGGGGCGTGATGGGTTGGAAAGCTGCCCGTCCGGCATCCGGCACCTCTATGGTTCGCTTCGCAGAGGGTGCACCGGGGAAGGTTAACGAATGCTGAATCCCTGATCGATGTGGTACTGAAGGTGATTGAACCTGCGGCCGATATTTGATCAAATACGCAAAACACCCCGCGGCCCGAGTCTGAACGTCGGGAGGGGGCCAAAGGGAGCAAAACCATGCTGAACGCCGAAGTTGCCAAGCGCCGGGACGACGCCATCTCGCGCGGGGTCGGGATGATGACCCAGATCTACGCCGACCGGGCGCTGAACTCGGAAGTCTGGGATGTCGAGGGCAACCGCTACATCGACTTTGCGGCCGGGATCGCTGTGGTGAACACCGGGCATTGCCACCCGAAGATCATGGCGGCGGTGGCGAACCAGATGACGAAGTTCACCCATACCTGCCATCAGGTGATGCCCTACGAGAACTACATCCGCCTGGCGGAGCGCCTGAACGACAAGGTGCCGGGCAGCTTCAAGAAGAAGACGATCTTTGTCACGACCGGCGCCGAGGCCTGCGAGAACGCGATCAAGATCGCCCGCATCGCGACGGGCCGGAACGCCGTCATCGCCTTTGGCGGCGGCTTCCATGGTCGGACCTTCATGGGGATGAGCCTGACCGGCAAAGTCGAGCCCTACAAGAAGGGTTTTGGCGCGATGATGCCGGATGTCTTTCATGTGCCGTTCCCAATGGAGCCGCATGGCATCTCGACCAAGGACGCGATGGCCGGGATCGAGAAGCTGTTCAAAGCCGATCTCGATCCAGCCCGTGTGGCAGCGATCATCTTTGAACCGGTGCAGGGCGAGGGCGGGTTCTACCCTGCGCCGACCGATCTGGTGAAGGCGATCCGGGCGCTTTGCGACCAGCATGGGATCGTGATGATCGCGGACGAGGTGCAGACAGGCTTCGCGCGGACCGGTGCTCTGTTTGCCATGGAGACACATGGCGTGGCGGCGGACCTCACGACGATGGCCAAGGGTCTGGCGGGCGGGCTGCCTCTGGCGGCGGTGACCGGCAAGGCCGAGCTGATGGACGCGGCGAACCCTGGTGGACTTGGCGGGACCTATGCGGGGAACCCGCTGGGGATAGCGGCAGCGAATGCTGTGTTGGACGTGATCGAAGAAGAAGACCTCTGCGCCCGCGCGAACGAGCTTGGGTCAAGGTTGAAGCAGCGGCTGGAGGCGATCCGCGCGACGTCGCCCGAGATCGTGGACATCCGGGGGCCGGGCTTCATGGTGGCGGTTGAGTTCGCGAAGCCCGGCACGAAAGAGCCGGATGCGGGCTTTACGGGACGGGTGCGGCTGGAGGCATTGAAGCGGGGGCTTCTCCTCCTGACTTGCGGCGTTTATGGCAATGTCGTGCGGTTCCTGGCGCCGATCACCATTCCGGACGCGCATTTCGCCGAGGCGATGGATATCCTGGAAGCTGCGGTTGTGGCGGCGCGCGAGGGTTGATTCGGGCGGCGGAGCGCGGGTCTTGGTGCTCTGGATCGGTCGATTTCCGCGCAGGCCGTCACATTCTGGCCCCGGCAGCCGGCGAGAACGCTAGTGTCTGCCGGCAGACTCACTTTCTGGGAGCTTGGATATGACCCGATTTCTTCTAACCCTGCCGCTGCTGGCCCTGCCTTTGATGGCCTGCACCCCGCAGCAGCAGAGCACGGCTCTTGGCGCCGTCGGCGGTGCGGCGGTTGGTGCTGCCGTCTCCTCTGACGAGGACCGGGAGAAAGGTGCACTCGTCGGCGCAATTGTGGGCGGCGCAGCAGGGACCCTGCTTGGGCCTGCCTCGCAATCTGGCCAGTGCCGTTATCGCGACCAGTATGGCCAGGAGTACATTGCGCCCTGCTGACCGGACCGTATCGGGTGGCTGTAGCACCCGCAAGTTCAAAGACGTCCTCTGCCCGGCTGCGGGCAGGGGGCACCAGTCCCAGGCTGGCCGCGTCATAGGTCGCGGGGTTGCTGAAGCCCTGCAAGTTTCGCTGGCGCTTCTCTCCCGGTCGGACATGCTCTAGAAGAGCGGCCAACCTGCCGAAGGCCGTTCATGCCTGCCCTTTTGCCCGAGCTTTCCCCCGGCATCGACATTGCCTCGGCCAGCGTTTCGCTGGGCGGGCGTGTGGTGCTGGACGGGCTGACCCTTCGGCTGACGGAAGGGCGCATCGGTATTCTGGGGCGGAACGGGTCGGGCAAGACCACGCTTCTGCGCCTGATCGCGGGGCTGATTGCGCCGGATGGGGGCGTGGTCAGGGTGGACGGGTTCGACCCGTTCAAGGACCGCAAGGCGGCGCTGTCCGCACTGGGGATCCTGTTCCAGAACCCCGATCATCAGATCCTGTTTCCAACCGTCGAAGAGGAGCTTGCCTTTGGGCTCGCGCAGCAGGGCCTGGCCCAGAGCGAGGCTCTGGCAAAGGCGCATGCGGTTCTGGCGGAGGAGGGTCGCGGTCATTGGGCCAAAGCGCCGGTCTCGACGCTGAGCCAGGGGCAGCGGCACTATCTGTGCCTGCTGGCTGTGCTGCTGATGCAGCCGAGGACGATCCTGCTGGACGAGCCTTTGGCGGGTCTTGACCTGCCCACGCAAGGCAGGCTGGCACGCCGTTTCGCCGCCCTGCCCCAGCGGTTGGTGACCATCACGCATGATCCGGCGACGTTGGCGGGGGTGGACCGGGTTCTTTGGCTGGATGAAGGCCGGATCGTCGCCGACGGCCCGCCGGGGGAGGTCATCCCCGCCTTCACCGCCGCGATGGGCCGGATCGGAGAGCTAGATGCTGACGCTGACCTCGCCGGTTGAGACCTGGGCGCACGGGCTGCATGCGGGGCTGAAGCTGGGGTTTCTGGCGCTGGCGACGACGGGGCTTTTCGTGCTGAAGGACCCCCTTCACCTCGGGCTTGCAACGATCGCCACCGCAGCGCTTTACGCTACCGGCGGTGGTCGCTTTGCCGTGACCGGCCTGCGCCTTCTCTACCCGCTTTGGCCCTTTGTCCTGATCGTGGGCCTCTGGCACCTGTGGACACGTGATCTGTCGGGCGGGGCCGTCGTGCTTCTGCGGATGGTCACGGCTGTGGCGCTGGCGAACTTCGTCACAATGACGACGAAGCTGTCCGACATGCTGATGGTGTTTCAATGGCTTTCCCGGCCTCTTGCGCTTTTGGGCCTGTCCCCCCGCCACCTGGCGCTTGCCGTGGCGCTGATGATCCGGTTCATCCCGGTCATGCTGGACCGGCTGAGCCAGATCACCCAGTCCTGGTCGGCCCGGTCCCCCCGCCGCCCGCGGTGGCGCGTCTTCGTTCCAGCGACCCTGGCAGCACTTGACGATGCAGATCGTGCCGCCGAGGCCTTGCGCGCCCGCGGCGGGGCTGATTAAACCCCGGCAATACAACGAGGGACACAATGGAACGCAATCTCACCCACATCGCCCTGTTCGCCGCACTGATCGCGGTCTTGGGGCTGATCCCGAAGATCGACCTTGCGGCGGGGGTTCCCATTACCGCGCAGTCCCTGGGGATCATGCTTTGCGGCACCGTGCTTGGGGCGAAGCGTGGTGCGCTGGCGGTGATCCTGTTCCTGGCGCTGGTGGCCGCTGGCCTGCCGCTCCTGTCCGGCGGGCGTGGCGGGATAGGGGTCTTTGCGACGCCGTCGGTCGGGTTCCTGATCGGGTTTCCCGTCGCCGCATTCGTTATCGGCTGGCTGATGGAACGCACGACGCTGTCCCCCGCCGTCGCGGCCACCACGGCCTCGGTCATCGGCGGGATTGGCGTGCTTTATGTGTTCGGGATCATTGGCATGTCGGTGGTGCTGGAGAAGTCCCTGACCGAAGCAGCGTTCCTTTCGGCGGCTTTCCTTCCGGGTGATGCGGTCAAGGCGGTGATCGCGGGCCTTGTAACCCAGAGCCTTGCCAAGATGCGCCCCGCCTCGCTTCTGTCACGCGCCTGAGGCGTCGAGGAGCAGCGCGGTCCCGATCCCTCCGGCGGCAGCGATGGCGGCAAGGCCCCTGCCCTGCCGGAGCCCGTGGAAGAGCCTGACGGCAAGGATCGCGCCCGAGGCCCCTATGGGGTGACCTCGGGCGAGGCCGCCTCCGTCGGGGTTGACGATGGCCGGATTGAGCCCGGCGCCTTCGACGACCGCGATGGCCTGGATGGCGTAAGCCTCCATGATCTCGGCCTGGGCGAGGGGTTCGCCCTGCCAGATGCGCTGGATGGCAGAGACGGGGGCCAGGCCCGGTTCTTCGTGGTTTCCACCTACCGTCGCGCCGCCGAGGATTGCGAGGCCCCGGCCCTGCGCCATCCGGTCGGAAACCACCAGGCAGACCGCCGCTGCGTCCGCCGCGACTGCAGCGGTGGCGGCGGTGATGCTGCCGGTGAGAACAGGCGCGCGGGCAAGAAGGCGGGGGGTGAGGCTGCGGGGGAAAGCGTCGCGGGTCACGCCTTGAAGCGGGACGATTTCGGCGGAGAGGTCAGCGGCAAGGGCCTTGGCGTGGCTTTCCATGGCCCAGGCCTCCTGCCTTTCGCGGCTGATGTTTAGCCGAACGGCAAGCGCCTCAGCCGCTTCGGCCATGCCGGGGTCGCGGTCGGGCCAGGGGGTGAAGGGGGCTTCGTCGTAGGGGGTGGGCGGGCCGCCGTCGGGGTCGGTCGCGAGCCTCAGGGGGCGGCGGGAGTAGCTTTCGACGCCACCGGCGAGGACGACATCGGCAGCGCCGGAGTCGACGAGCGCCTTGGCAAGGAGGATCGCGTCGAGGCCACCGGCGCATTGCCGGTCTGTGGTGAGGCCGGCGATGCGTTCGGGAAGGCCCGCGGCCAGTGCCACACGGCGTGCGGGGTTGCCGCCTGCGCCGAGGGCGTTCGAGAGGATGACCTCATCGACCTGGTCGGGGCTTAGGCCCGCGTCGGCGAGGCAGGCGGTGAGGACGGGGGCGGCGAGGTCTTCGATCCTGAGCCTCGCGAAAGCGCCACCACGGGGGACGACGGCAGTGCGGCGGGCGGCGATCAGGCGGGCCATTTGGCTTGACGCTCCAGTGCTTTGAGGTCGGTCTTGCCCGAGGGGAGGACGGGCCAGTCTTTCTTCCAGATCAGGGCTTTAGGGGCCTTGAGCGGCCCGAACTCGGCGCGCAATGCCGTCATCACCGCATCTTCGACGAAGGGGTCGCCCTGGACCATCGCTACCAGCACAGCGCCGCGCCGGGCGTCCGGCATCGGCAGGACCGCCGCCCGTGTGATGCCGGGCGAGGCTTCAAGTATTGCTTCGATTTCCTCGGGAAAGACGTTCTGGTCGGCCACCGTGACCATCCGGCCCGCGCGGCCTTTGAGGTAGAGGTAGCCGTCCTCCATTCGCCCGATCTCGCCGACCGAAAGCCAACCGTCGCGCCAGCGGGTGGGGGCGGTTTTTGAATTGAGCGCTGGCGCGCAAGCCTTTTGTCTCGCCTCTGCGCGCGAAGAGCGCGCAACCGGCTCGGACGAAGGGCGCGCCGCGCGGGGGATATTTGGTGAAGGGAAACTGTCGGAGGGTCGCAAGGTCGGGTCGGCATCCGGAGTGCCTGCGTAGCCGAGGAAGAGGTAGGGGCTTTTGACCCAGATCTCACCCGTCGGGTCCAGCGAGAGCTCTACCCCCGGATAGGGGCGGCCAACCGAGGCTTCGGGGGTGGTCTCGTCGGCGAGCGTGATGAAGCTCGCTTCGGCCGCGCCGTAGAATTCGCGGATGGCAGCGGCGGGGGCCATGGCCGCGAGGGTCTTGCGAAGAGTTTCATCGAGTTTCGAGCCGCCAACGAGGATGATGCGGAGGTCGGGGCACGTGCCCTGCCCTTCCAGCAGACGCAACTGGGCGGGGGTGGCGTAAAGGTGGGTGATGCGGCGTTTGGCGAGGGCCTGGCGCTGGCGGTCGGGGCGAAGGCTGTCGAGGAGGTGGACCTCGGCCCCGAGGTGCAGGCCCTCGATGGCGCCGTAAAGCGAGAGGGAGTGGATCAGTCGGCCGAGGACGGCCACCCGCGCGCCGGGGCCGATGCCGAAGCGGGCGTTGACAGTAAAGCTTGTGATCCAGGAGCCTTGCGTGCGGCGGATGCGGCGGGGTTTGCCGGTGGAGCCGGAGGTCAGGGTCTCGAAAACCGGCTGGTGGCCTGGTTCGGGGGGCGGTTCTTCGGTCGCGCCAAGGCGGAAGGCGGGGAGGCCGATGACTTGGGCCAGGCCCTGGGGGCTGTCGTCGGTGACCGGGCCTTCAGGCGGCAGGCGCGTGAACTCTCTGCCAGCGCCATCAAAGAGCCGGGCGTCCGGGTGCCAGCGGAAGCTGTCGGTCATGCCTTGAGGAGCGAGGCGATCCGGCGGAGCGCGAGGAGATAGCCGTCCGTCCCGCAACCTACGATCACCCCATCGGCGCGCTGGCTCACGTAGGAATGATGGCGGAACGGCTCGCGCTTGTGGATGTTGGAGATGTGGACCTCGATCACCGGGCCGTCAAAGGCGTGAAGCGCGTCGAGGACGGCTATGGAGGTATGGGTCAGCGCGCCACCGTTGATTATGATCCCGGCGGAAGTGCCCCGCGCCTCCTGGATCCAGTCGACGAGCTGGCCTTCGTGGTTCGACTGCAGCGCCTTCAGCCGGAGCCCCAGCTCTTCCGCCAGATCAGCGGTCTTGGCGGCGACGTCTGCCAGGGTTTCATGCCCGTAGATCTCGGGCTGCCGGAGACCGAGGAGGTTCAGGTTCGGGCCGTTCAGAAGGGTGACAAGCTTTGACATGGGGCGTCCGGGCGAAAGGTTCGCGCGAGATTAGCCGATATGCCCCCCGGGGCAAGCCCGGGAAAAAAGTGGCGGCTTTCCTTGGCCCGGTTGAGACGGGCGGGAAAGCCGCCGAGGGAGACACCGTTTATCCCGAAGGATTGATCTCAGGCTACTTTCTCCAGAACGACCTCGGGCAGAATGCCCAGTGCATGGACAACTTCGCGGGTCAGATGCGGGCGGTTCAGAGTGTAGAAATGCAGGTCCTCGACGCCGCCCTGGATAAGCCGGTCGCAAAGTGCTGTGCATTGGGCGAGGGCCAGAAGCTCTTCGCGGCCATCACGGATGGCAGTGGTGAAGGCTTCGTCGAGCTTCGGCGGAACCGATGTGCCGCAGCGGTGGGCAAACTTCTTTGCGCCCTCCCAGGAGGTGATCGGCAGGATGCCGGGGATGATGGGCGCGGTGATGCCCGCGCGGTGGCAGGCATCGCGGAAGCGGAAGAACGTGTCCGTGTCGAAGAAGAACTGGGTGATGGCCGACGACGCGCCCGCGTCGATCTTGCGCTTCAGCCAGGTCACATCGGCGTTCTGGTCGGCAGCGTCGGGGTGAGGTTCGGGATAGGCACCGACGCGGATCGTGAACTTGCCGCTTTTCGCAAGCTTTTCAACAAGCTCGACCGAATTTGCAAAGCCCAGCGGATGCGGCACGAAGCGATTGGCCCCTTTCGGCGCGTCACCGCGCAGGGCGACGATCTCGGTCACACCGGCGGCGGCGTAGGCTTCGGCGATGGAAAGCGTCTCGGTCCGGGTGGCGTCGACGCAGGTCAGGTGCGCCGCGACTGGCAGGCCGTAGTTGCGGTGAATCGTCGAGACCGCCTCATGCGTCAAAGTGCGGGTGGTGCCACCCGCGCCGTAGGTCACAGAGACGAAGGAGGGTTTGAGCGGCGCGAGCGCCTGCACGGTTTCCCAAAGCCGGAACGAGGCGTCGAGCGACTGCGGCGGGAAGAACTCGAAACTGATGCGGGGCGCGTTGGCCATTGGGAAACTCCTTCACTTCGGCTCTTGTCGCAGATTCCATGATGTGAGACCAATTCATAATTCTCACGATCTTCATGAGGTCTGTTCATGCACGTCGAGCTTCGCCACCTGCGCACTATCCGCGCCATTCAGCAGGCCGGGGGGCTGGCCCGGGCGGCGGACATGCTGAACATGACGCAATCGGCGCTTTCGCATCAGGTGAAGGGACTGGAGGATCAGGCGGGGATGGAGCTTTTCGTCCGCCGGTCAAAGCCGATGCGGCTGTCGGCGGCAGGCGTGCGAATGCTGCGCGCGGCGGAACGCATCCTGCCCGAGATCGACGCGATGGAGGAGGAGTTCCGTTCGTTGCGGGCGGGCCGGACCGGGCGGTTGCACATCGCGATCGAGTGCCACGCCTGTTTCGACTGGCTATTCCCGGTGTTGGAACTGTTCCGCCACGCCTGGCCAGAGATCGACGTCGACATCCGGGCCGGGCTGGCGTTTGAAGCGCTGCCTGCGCTGAACCGGGAAGAGGTGGACCTGGTGATTTCGTCAGACCGCGAGCCGCCGCCGGGGATCGTGTTCAACCCCCTTTTCGACTACCACCCGACTTTTGTCGCTTCATCCCAGAACCCTCTGGCCGCAAAGGATTTCATCGCGGCTGAAGACTTCCGGGACGAGGTGCTGATCACCTATCCGGTCAGCCGCGACAAGCTGGATGTCTTCACCGAGGTGCTGACGCCCGCAAAAGTGGAGCCCCGCGCGCAACGGACGGCGGAACTGACGGCAGTGATCCTGATGCTGGTCGGCTCGAACCGAGGGGTGGCGGTGCTGCCCGACTGGGTGATGCGCGAGGTGAAGTCGAACGCGGACTATGTCACGCGGCCCTTGGGGCCAGAGGTGGTGACAAAGCGGATGTATGCCGCGACCCGCGAGGAAGATGTGGCCAAGCCCTACATGGCGCATTTCCTGCGGCTGGCGCGGAGCGAGCCGGTGAAGCTGCAGCGGGTCTGAGGGGGGCCTCCTCGTTCGACTTCGTCTCCTCGTCGGGTTGCCCGCGAGGAGTGACGAAGTCATCGACGAGCATCAACCGCGGATCGTGCCCGCAAAGGCGCCAAAAAGCCCGTCGTTCCCGGCGATCAGCGCGCCGTCTAGTGGGTCCGAGCCCTTGCGCAGGCCTTCGACCATGCCACCAGCTTCCTTGACGAGAAGGATGCCCGCAGCCACGTCCCAGGCGGAAAGCTCACGCTCCCAATAGCCATCGAAGCGCCCCGCCGCGACATAGGCGAGGTCGAGAGCAGCAGCCCCCCACCGCCGGACGCCCGCACAACCGGGCATCAGGCGGGCAAGGTCCTGCAGCATGGCCGGCAGGGTGGACTTCGCGCCGAAGGGTACGCCGGTCGCAAAGACCGCCTCGTGCATCGCCCGGCGGCCCGAGACGCGGAGACGACGGTTGTCGTTGAGCCAGGCCCCGGCGCCCTTTTCGGCCCAGAACATCTCGTCCTTCGCCGGGTCGTAGACCACCGCCGAGACGATCTCGCCCTTGTGCTCCAGCGCGATCGAGACCGCCCAGTGCGGCATGCCGTGGAGGAAGTTCGTCGTCCCGTCCAGGGGGTCGACCAGCCAGCGACGGGTCGGGTCTGCCCCCGCCTGCCCTCCGGTTTCCTCGCCGAGCCAGCCATAGGTCGGGCGCCCGCCGAGCAGTTCTTCCTTGATCAGCCGCTCCGCCTCGCGGTCGGCACGAGAGACGAAGTCGCCCGGGCCCTTGGCGGAGACCTGCAGGTTCTCGACCTCACGGAAGTCCTTGACCAGGCTCCGCCCCGCCTTGCGCGCGGCCTTGATCATAAGGTTCAGGTTGGCACTGCCTTGCATCTTCCGCTCCAGAAAAGGCTTGGCCAGCGGACCGACCTTCCAAGCCCGGCGCTATAGCGGGTCGGGACGTGGAAAGGAAGGGGTGGACCTGCAGCAGGCGGCGTGTTGGCTAAGTTTCCGCTTGGCGCCCTCTATGGTCTCGTCTTCTGGTCGTTGATCCACCCGCAGATTGTCTGCGCAGCTTCGACGATCGACATGGAAGTCGTATCCAGTCTGAGCAGGTTTTCAGCGTCCAGCCCTGCGAGAGGCTTGGCTTGGTTTTGATTGCGTATCGCGTATTCGGGGTCTCGCGGCTTGCGCTTCAGGTCTCGTTCTTCCGACTGGATGCGCCGAATATTCTCTTCCAGATCACAACTGACGTGCACCACTAGGAATGGCGGACGCTTTTGACCCAAGTCGACGATCCTTTGCCACTCGGCGGCACCCCAATCGCTCTCGCCTGCAAGAACCGTTGTCAAGACAACGGGTTGTTGTGGCGGCAGCCTTTGGATCAAATCGTGCGCAATCGCTTCGATCTTTTCGACAGTTTCCCTGAACTCCGGTGACTTGAATTCGGTCAAGGCGAACGCAAGGTTGTAGACAGTGTGTATGTCTAGCAGGCGACCGTTGATCAACGCGGCGAGCTCCCGGCCAATAGCGAGCTTGCCGACACCAGGATAGCCATTCAAGGCAATAATCATTGTCTCCAACCGGATGGCGACTCGTCTGACAGACTAACCGGATGCGATCTCGAGGTCACCAGTGGCTTGCGCTCAACGCCCACTCCATCCGGCAAAGCCGCCGTTCAAACCGATCCCCAGCCTATTCTACGATCACGACCCGCGTGTTCTCCATTCCCTCGGCCTTGACCATCTTGAACAGGATCTTCGCGTTGTCTGGGTGAAGCCGGACGCAGCCGTGGCTGGCGGGCTTGCCGAGGCGCTTGATCTGGTCGGTGCCGTGGATCGCGTAGTGCCCGTCGTAGAAGATCGCCCAGGGCATCGGCGCGTTGTTGTAGCGCTTGGAGCGGTGGTTTCTGGACAGGAACTCGGGCTCATAAGTGCCGGCGGGCGTGATCTTCCCGGCCTTGGCCGTCGAGACCGGCCAGGTGAAGAGAAGTCGCCCCTCGTGATAGACCATCATCGTCTGAGAGGAGATCGAGACGCGGGCGACGACCCGGTCGGCGAAGGCCATGCTGGGGACCAGCAAAAGGCCGATCAGAAGTGCTGAAAAAATGCGGTGCATAGAAAGCTCCGAATGTGTGTTCCAATCACGGATAAGAATTCCCGCGTGCCTGTATTAGTCAACTGAAAACAGGCGAAATTCCGGTCAGGTTTTCCATATTTTTGGCTGGTTTCAGGTCAGCCTTCTTCCGGGCCAGGGCTATCAAGCGCGCCGATCATCGGACCCTGGAGCTCACGCAGCAGTTTGCGGTGGATCGCCTTGGGGTAATCCGTCTGGCGCGGGGCCACTTCGACGAAGGCGTCGGGGCCGCGGATCAGTTCTTCCTGGAAGTAACGGACGAGGTCCAGCTCATGCTCGCCGACCGCAAGGCCGTTCACGGTGATCCCGGTGAAGTCCTCTCGTTCGTAGGTCCGGGCGACCGAAATCCCCTCATTGTTCCGCCCGTCCCCCGCGACGTCGATGACCTTCCGCGCGCAGTCCGGAGCTTCGGCCATCAGGTCCGCCCCGTAGCGGAGCGCATCGCCGAGTGCGGTGGCAAGAGGCGCCTCGGGGCGGGGGGTCAGCCGTACTTTCCATATCGCCGCATCAAGCGCCTCGGGCGTATCAAGGATCACCCAGGGTTGGACGAGGTCCTGGTAGCCGTCGCCGCTCCAGTAGTAGATCGCAAGCGCCACTTTGCCTTCGGGTCCGAAGATGGCCGAGCGGACGTCCCTGTCTTCCAGCGCACCCGCAAGGCCTTCGGTCTGGATGATGTAGTCCTGCGCATCGATGGAGCGCGAGACGTCGACCGCTAGGGCCAAAGCCAGGCGGCACTCGGCCAAGGCAGGCTGGGCAAGGCAGAGAAGCGGCACGACGAGGCGGAGCATCAGGGGACCTTTCGCCCGCGATCCTAGGTCGGAACCGCGCATCCGCAAAGGCCAGGATTGGCGGGTCAGTTCCGGCGGCGGATCAGGGGGACGTTCGACCGGGCGGCCTCGAAATGGGTCTCGGGGTGTGGCGGGTGACCCTCGGTCGCCTGCCAGTAGCCACGCCCGCCCCGGCGCATCCACACCGGAATGGTCAGGACAAGACCTGCCACGAACCCGCCGATATGCGCCCAATAGGCGACGCCGCCGCCATCGCTTGGCGTCGAGACGCCGGAGAAGATCTGCAGCGCAAGCCAGATGCCCAGAACGATCCAGGCCGGGATCGCGAAGATGCGGAAGAAGACGATGAAGATGAAAAGGACATCGACCTTGGCGCGCGGGAAGAGCAGGAGATAGCCCCCCATGACCCCGGCAATCGCGCCGGAGGCCCCCACCATCGGAATGGGCGAGCCGGTGTCCGGAAGCACCTGCGCCATCCCGGCGGCTGCCCCGGCGGCGAGATAGAAGATCAGGAAGCCCAGATGGCCCATCTCCTCTTCAAGATTGTCGCCGTAGATCCAGAGAAAGAGCATGTTGCCCGCAAGGTGCATCCAGCCGCCATGCAGGAACATCGAGGTGACGATCGTTTCAACTCCGTCGCCCGACATGAAGCGGGCGGGGACCAGACCCCAGGTGTTGAAGAAGTTCTGCAGCTGGAAGTCGTTCTGGGTCGTGAAATAGCCCAGGAAGATCAGAATGTTGATCCCGATCAGTGCGAAAGTGACGTAGGGCGTTCGCCCCGAAGGGTTATGGTCGCGGATCGGAAACATGGGGTGCAGCCTTTCCGATCCGCGAGTGCCCGTCAAGCATCGGCGACAGTGGCCAGAAGCTGGGCGTTCCCGCCCGAGGCGGTGGTGTCGATGCAGAGGTGCCGCTCAAGGCTGACGTGGCCGGCATCGGGCGCACCGATCAGGGGCAGGATCGGGCCTTGCCGTGCGGCCAGCGCATGGGCGAAGGCGCGACCTTCCTCCGCGTCGCCCCACCAGATCGCCCCGGAAATGCCCGGAAGCTTCTCCAGCACGTCCGCGGGCAGTCCTGGCGCTTCAACAGCGCGACCGCCAAGCTTTCGCACCGACTCGGCCTGCTGGAGCGCGGCCGAGCGGCCCGGACCAAGGCAAAGGACCGGCGCGCGGGGTGTCAGTGTCAGGCGGTTCGATTCGCCGGTGGGGCCGGGCATATCCTCGGCCACCGGCTCGACTGCGGGCCACGGGGCGGCGAGCGAACGGGACACCTCGGCCAGCGAGGTGGTGGCGTCGTCGGGGGTCGCCTCGGGCACTTGGGCTTTGGTGAAGCGGGTCAGGTAGTGCGGCCCGCCTGCCTTCGGTCCGGTGCCCGAAAGGCCTTCACCGCCAAAGGGCTGGCTTCCCACCACGGCGCCGATCTGGTTGCGGTTCACATAGGTGTTGCCGACCGTCAGCCCCTCGACAATCCGCTGGACCCGGTCGTCGATCCGGGAGTGGAGGCCGAAGGTCAGGCCGTAACCGGTGGCGTTGATGGCGGCGATGACCGCGTCGATCTCATGCGCCTTGAAGGTCGCGATGTGGAGGACCGGCCCGAAGATTTCGCGCGGCATGTCCGCAATCCCCCGGACGGAAAGGACGGTGGGGGCGATGAAGGTCCCCTGCCCCGGCGCCTTCAGCTCTTTGAGGACGCGGCCCTCGGCCCGGGCGGCATCGACATAGGCGCGGATGCCCGCCTGCGCCTCGGCGTCGATCACCGGGCCGATGTCGGTCGCAAGCTGCCATGGATCGCCGAGAGCCATGTCCTCCATCGCGCCGAAGAGCATTTCCGTGACGGTCTCGGCGACGTCTTCCTGGACATAGAGGCAGCGGAGCGCCGAGCAGCGCTGACCGGCGGACTGGAAGCTGGAGGCGATGATATCGCGGACGGCCTGTTCGGGGAGTGCGGTCGAGTCGACCAGCATGGCGTTGAGGCCGCCGGTTTCCGCGATAAGGGGGGCGGTGGGGTCGAGGTTCTTTGCCATGGACCGGCGGATGGCCTGGGCAGTCTCGGTCGAGCCGGTGAAGGCCACGCCATGGACGCGCGGGTCGCGGGTCAGGGCCGCACCGACCGTTCCATCGCCGGGGAGAAGCTGAAGCGCGGTCGGGGGCACCCCGGCGGCCAGCAGGTGATCGACGGCAAGAGCGGCGATCAGCGGGGTCTGCTCGGCGGGCTTGGCGAGGACGGCGTTACCGGCGGCAAGCGCCGCGCTGATCTGGCCACAGAAGATGGCGAGCGGGAAGTTCCAGGGGCTGATGCAGGCGAAGGTACCCCGCGCGGGGTTTTGCAGAGCGGTCGCCCCGGCGGCGTAGTAGCGCAGGAAGTCGACCGCCTCGCGCAGTTCGGCAACGGAATCGGCGAGCGTCTTCCCGGCCTCGCGGGCGAGAAGCGCGAAGATGCGGCCGAAGTCGGCCTCCATCCGGTCGGCGGCGCGGTTCAGGACCAGGCTGCGTTCGGGGGCGGCAGCGCCCCAGGGTTCGGCCAGGCGGAGCGCGGTGTCGACGTCCGGGGTGCCTGCGGTCAGCACGTGGCCGACCAGAGCGCCGGTCGCGGGGTTCAGGACGGCGAGGCGCGGGCCGCCTACAACCCGGCCCGCAAGGCGTGGGGCGGCGTCGATCTGGGCCTCGGCGTAAGGCGCACGGGCGGTCTCGATTGCCGCAAGATCGGCGGTGTCTGTGAGGTCCCAGCCCCTGGAGTTCTGCCGGGGCGCAAAGAGTGCAGGACCGGTCGCAAGCGCCGGGCTGGGGATGGCGGTCAGCGCCTCGACGGCGGTCAACGGGCAGGCGGCGACGGCTTCTGGGGACACATCCTCATCGACGATCTGGTTGACGAAGCTGGAGTTCGCGCCGTTCTCCAGAAGCCGCCGGACGAGATAGGCGAGAAGGTCGCGATGCGCACCCACGGGCGCATAGATCCGGCAGCGAGTGCCTTTTCCGGTCAGCACCAGATCATGCAGCCGTTCACCCATCCCGTGCAGGCGCTGGAATTCGTAGTCGAGCGAGGTCAGCCCGTTGGCCTTTGCGATGTGCAGGACGGCTGCCACCGTATGCGCGTTGTGGGTCGCGAACTGCGGGTAGATGCGGTCGGTCAGGCCCAGGAGCTTGCGCGCGTTGGCAACATAGCTGACATCAGTCGACTGCTTGCGGGTGAAGACCGGGAAGCTTTGCAGGCCGAGGACCTGCGCCCGCTTCACCTCGGCATCCCAATAGGCGCCCTTCACCAGGCGCACCATGATCTTGCGGTCAAGCCTTGTGGCCAGCGCATGAAGCCAGTCGATCACGGCCCCTGCGCGGCGGCCGTAGGCCTGGACGACGACGCCGAACCCGTCCCAGCCTTTCAGTGCGGGGTCCGAGAGCGTGGCCTCGATCACCTCAAGCGACAGGGCCAGGCGGTCGGCCTCTTCTGCATCGATGTTGAACCCAAGGCCTGCGGCTTTGGCCAGCGTTGCAAGGGCGCGAACGCGAGGGACCAGTTCCTCCATCACACTTTCGCGCTTTGCCACCTCATAACGGGGGTGAAGGGCCGAAAGCTTGACCGAGATGCCGGGGTTTGTGCGGATGTCATTGCCCTTGGCCGCGCGGGCGATGGCGGTGATGGCGCGGGAATAGCTGAGGTGGTAGCGGCGGGCGTCGGCTTCGGTGCGGGCGGCCTCACCCAGCATGTCGTAGCTGTAGGTGTAGCCCTTGGCCTCAAGCTCTTCCGCCCGGTCCATCGCCTTGTCGATCGTCTCGCCCAGAACGAAGTTGCGGCCCATCTCTTTCATCGCACGGCTGACCGCCGTGCGGATCACCGGCTCACCCAACCGCCGTACCGCGCCCCGAAGCGCGCCAGCGATGCCGCCCTCACGGTCGTCCAGCACCTTGCCGGTCAGCATCAGCGCCCAGGTCGAGGCGTTGACGAGCGAAGACGCCGATTTCCCCAGATGCCGCCCCCAGTCCGATGGCGCGATCTTGTCCTCGATCAGCGCATCCATCGTCTCGGCGTCGGGCACACGGAGGAGCGCTTCGGCCAGACACATCAGCGCGATGCCTTCGTCGGTGGACAGGCCATACTCGGCGAGGAAGACCTCCATCAGCCCGGGGCGCGAACTGGCCCGGATGCGCTTTACCAGGTCCGCTCCCTCAGCCACGATGGCCGCACGGGCGGGCGCATCAAGTGCGGCTTCGGCCACCAGCCGACGGACCAGCGCGGCCTCATCGGCAAGGCTGCCGGTTTCAATGATCGACCAGGCGGACGGGGCGGAATCGGTTGGCATTTGGAAACCTCGCTTTCCGCCCAGCATATACGCAAAGAGGCAGGCTGTTTTCCCGAAGCTTTCGTGGTATGCAGGCTGAAAGCAGTCGCTTTCCTGGAAATGCCATGCCAGCTGACCGCATCGATCTTGACCGCTTCGACCTTGCCATCCTGCGCGTGCTGCAGACCGAAGGCCGGATTTCTGCCGTCGAACTGGCCCGCCGCATCGGCCTGTCGAAATCACCTACGCAAGCCCGGATGAAGCGGCTGGAGGAGGCCCGCGTCATCACCGGCTATCGCGCGATCCTGGACCCGATCCGCATGGGCCAGGCGCATGTGGCCTTTGTCGAGGTCCGCCTGTCCGACACGCGCGAGGCGGCGCTGACGGCCTTCAACCGCGCCGTGTTGACCGTGCCGGAGGTCGAGCAGTGCCACATGATGGCGTCATCCTTCGACTACCTGTTGAAGGTCCGCACCGCAGACATCCAATCCTACCGCCGCGTGCTGGGTGAGACGATCTCGGCCCTCCCTCATGTCGCCTCAACCTCCACCTACGTCGCGATGGAAGCGGTGAAAGAGGCGTTCTGAGCCGGAGCTCACTCCTTCGGCTTGCCCGGCGAGATCGTGACTTTCGCGTTGCTTGAGGCCACCGAGACGGCTGGTTTCGCAGCCTCTTTCTTCGGTTTCTTCGTTTCCTTGCGCTTGTTCATGCCTTTGGCCATGTCCATCCCCTCCCGGCCCCCAGCGGGCCATGCCGGACTTTAGCCCTGCGGCGGGCGCTTTGCACGGGCAATCGTGCGGCGGGCTTGCCAGACGGCGGGGGAAAGCGGCAAGCTTCGGGCCAGCCGACAGAGGTGTCCATGACCCTTGACCGCACCGAGATCGCCGCCGCCGTCCAGCCCCTGAACCGGGCGCGGTCGATGCCGGCGGGGTTCTACACCGACCCCGCGATCTTTGCGGCCGAACGGGAGCGGGTGTTCCTGAAGCACTGGTTCTTCCTCTGCCGGGCCGAGGAGCTGCCCTCTCCCGGCGATTATCGGGCGTTCGACAGCCCCGGTGGGCCTATCGTTCTGATCCGGGGACAGGACGGGCAACTGCGGTGCTTTGCCAACTATTGCCGCCATCGCGGGTCGATCCTTCTGGAAGGCTCGGGGAATGTCGGGGGCCGGATCACCTGCCCCTATCACGCCTGGAGCTACTTGAACGACGGGCGCCTCTACGGCTGCCCGGACATGAAGGACGCGGAAGGCTTCGACAAGGTCGAGAACGGTCTGGTGGCACTTGACCTGGACCAATGGCAGGGGTTCGTCTTCGCCCGGTTCGCGAAGGAGGGACCGACGCTTCTGCAGCACCTGGCGGACTTCCCCGATCGCATGGCCAGTCACAAGCTTGGCAGGATGCACTGCACCTGGCGGGTCAGGCTGGAAGTGGCAGCGAACTGGAAGCTGATCCTGGAAAACGCGGTCGAGACCTATCACACCGGCGTCGTCCATCGCGACACAGTGGGGGCGCAGCAATCCCGGACGCCCGCCACGCGGGGTGACTGGATATGCATCCAGGTCATCTCGGGCCGGTCGATCGCGACGCTTGGGGCAGACACCCCGCCCTTCCCGCCCATCGAAGGCCTTGATGACGAGGCGCGCATGGGCACCTATTTCACCGTGGTGATGCCCACAGTGCAGTTCGCCGTGGCGCAGGATTGCCTCTGGTGGCTGAACACGATCCCCGTCAGCGAGAGCCGCACTGTGCTAGAGGTCGGCGGCTGTTTTCCCGAAGCCTGCCTCGCGCTGCCGGACTTCGCCGCCCGCGCCCTGCCCTACTACGACCGTTGGGAACGTGTGGCACGCGAGGATGTGGGCATTCTGGAAAAGCAGCAACGCGCGCTTGGATCGGTATTGTACCGGCCAGGGCCGCTTTCCTGGCGCGACGACATGGTGCAGGCGTTGGGGATCTGGGTGGTGGACCGTCTGGGGCTTTGAGCCCAAAGTTGGTGCGCTAAACCCTAGTCGAGTTCATTGAACCGCTCCTCGAGCACTTCGTGCACTCCTCGCTACGCGCCTTCCGACGAGTGCACGAAGTGCTCGAGGAGGCGAAAGCATGGAAACGGCGAAGCGTCATCGCGACAGAGATTCCGTCCGATCCGATCCACCCCTAAGATCAACCCTGCGGCGTCATGGCCTTGCGCTGCTTGGCGCGCTCAAGCCCCAGCCTCCGCTCGCGCCAGATGATAAGGATGCCGGCGATCACGATCAGTGCGGCTCCGCCCAGCATCGGCAGGGTGGGCACTTCTGAGAAGACGAAGTAGCCGATCCCGAGCGCAAACAGCATCGAGGCATAGTCGAAGGGCGCGACCAGCGAGGCGTCGGCCTCGCGGTAGCTGGAGGTCAGCAGGATCTGCCCGAGTCCACCGAGAAGCCCGGCACAGACAAGAAGCGCCAGTTCCCATGGTGCGGGCCAGACCCATCCGAACGGCAACGTGATCAGCGACAGCGCCGTCGCGGTCAGCGAAAAGTAGAAGACGATGGCCGAGGTCTGTTCGGTCATCACGAGCTTGCGGACAAAGACCTGCGCCAGAGCCGCAAAGACCGCGCTGCCAAGCACCAGCATCGCCCCCAACGCCTCGGTCGTTCCCGTGGTGCCGACACCAAGCGAAAGGCGCGGCGCAAGGACGATCAGGACGCCAGTCAGGCCAAGCACAACCGCCGAAATGCGGAAAATCCGCACCTCTTCGCCCAGGAACATCGCGGCGAAAATGACCGTCAGAAGGGGGGCGGCATAGCCTATTGCCGTTGCATCAGGCAGCGGCAGGTAGCCGAGGCCCGCAAAGCCCAGACCCATCGCACTCGTCCCCACCACGCCCCGCCAGACATGTCCCATGGGCGCGACGGCCTTCAGCCCGGTCGCAAGCTCTTTCCGCCAGGCAAGCCACGCGACGATCACTGGAATCGCGAAAAGGGACCGGAAGAACACGGCCTGCCCGGCCGGGACGTGCTGGGCCGTGGCCTTGATCATCGAGGCCATGACGATGAAAACCAGAACCGAGGCGAGCTTGAGGGCGATACCGTGAAGCGGGCGCATGGGGCTTTCCCGACGTTCCAACAACTGTTTCAGGCGGAAGGCTATGGACCTCCTGCCGTGCATAGGTTTCCCTCTTCCGAAAGGAGAACGCCATGCCCAAAGCGCCGCTTGCCGACAGAATTGACCAGGGCCGCGGGCTCGTGCCCGCCGATCTTGTGCTAAGGGGCGGCCGGGTTTTCGACCTGATCACCGGAGAGCTGGTCGAGACCGATGTGGCGATCTGCGGCGATACGATCGTGGGCGTCTTCGGCAGCTACTCGGGGCAGCGGGAACTCGATGTCTCGGGCCGTGTGTTGGTGCCGGGCTTCATCGACACGCATCTGCATGTGGAGTCTTCGCTCGTCACCCCGCATGAGTTTGACCGCTGCGTGACCCCGCGTGGCGTGACGACCGCCATCTGCGACCCGCATGAGATTGCCAATGTCTGCGGGGTGACGGGGATCCACTACTTCCTTGAAAGTGCCGCGCAACTGGTGATGGACCTCCGCGTCCAGCTTTCGTCCTGCGTGCCATCGACCCATATGGAGACGACCGGGGCGCGGCTCGCTGCAGCCGATCTCGTGCCCTTCATGGACCATCCGAAGGTGATCGGGCTTGCCGAGTTCATGAACTATCCGGGCGTCCTGATGAAAGACCCCGGCTGTCTGCAGAAGCTTCAGGCGTTCCAGGCGCGCCACATCGACGGCCATGCGCCGCTGCTGCGGGGGAACGACCTCAACGGCTATATCTCGGCGGGCATCCGGACCGAGCATGAGGCCACCACCTATGACGAGGGGCTGGAGAAGCTGCGCAAGGGGATGCGGATCCTGATCCGCGAGGGGTCGGTGTCGAAGGACCTGCACGCGCTTGCGGGGCTTCTGACCGAGAGGTTCTCGCCCTACCTCTGTCTTTGTACCGATGACCGGAACCCCTTGGACATCGCGGAGCACGGGCATCTGGACCACATGATCCGGACCGCGATTTCTCTTGGGGCTCCGCCCCTAGCCGTCTATCGCGCGGCGTCGCTGTCGGCGGCCGAGGCGTTCGGGCTGAAAGACCGCGGCCTGATCGCGCCGGGGAAGCGGGCGGATATCGTCGTGATCGACAGCCTGGAGGGCTGCCATGCCTCGCTGGTCCTGGCCGGCGGCGTGGTCGCGGGGCCGGAGGCCTTTGCGGCGCGGGGGGTGACCGAGCCGGTGGCACGCCGCTCGGTCAAGGCGCCTCCCGCTATGGCGCAGCACTTCCGGACCGGGGGCAACCGGGTGGAGACGCCGGTGATCGGCATCCTGCCGGGGAAGATCATCACCGAGCACCTGACCTTCGACATCGCGCCCGAGGATGGGGACAAGCGGCCGGATCTGACCCGCGACCTGGTGAAGATCGCGGTGATCGAGAGGCACGGGGTCAACGGGAACCGGGCGACGGGGTTCGTGAAGGGCTTCGGCCTCAAGCGCGGGGCGATCGGGTCGACGGTCTGTCACGACCACCACAACATCGCGGTGGTGGGGGTGGACTATGAGGACATGGCGCTGGCGGCGAACCGGCTGGCGGAGATCGAGGGCGGGTTCGTTGTGGTCGAGGGGGGGCGGGTGCTGGCGGAGCTTTCGCTGCCGGTGGCGGGGCGGATGAGTTTGCTTTCGTTTGAAGAGGTGCGGGAGAAGCTGGTCGCTCTCAGGGGGGCCGCAAGGGGGCTCGGCGTGGTGCTGGAGGAGCCTTTCCTGCAGCTCGCCTTCCTGGCCTTGCCGGTGATCCCGCACCTGAAGATCACCGATATGGGGATGGTCGATGTGGACCGGTTCGAGGTGATGCCCTGAGGTGTCCCACGGTGGGACAAATCTGGCCTCGTTGATTTCAAAGGATTTTCTGTCCGAAAAAGTAAGGTTTGGGTAAGGTTTGCCCCGTATGTCCGTGGCAGTCCCACTACCTCTGACCTAGGCAAGCATGCGGAGGCCTTCCGCGAGGCCGCAAGGTCGACCGAGGCTGAACGTTCGGGCCGGATCGACGCATGGGTGGTGTTGCCGGACCATGTGCATTGCCAGTCGACAGGGCCCTAGGGGGATGAGGCGTATTTGGCACGGTGGAAAGAGATCAAGACTTGGTTCACCAAATCCGTTGGCCGTATCGGCCCACGGTTGGCACCTACCCCGCAGCTCGCTACTTGAGTTGGTTTTTCTTTTGCCACTCGAGGACCGGCCCGATGTTCTCTTCAGGAATCCACGTGTCATCGGCCTCGAGCTGCTCTGTCATGTCGAAATATTTGATACGCGCTTCCTTCATCGCCCGTACTGCCTCGTTCGACATGATCAGTTGCGGCGCGGCCAGATAGTCGGTGATCCAGAAATGGCGACCCGCAATCTGCGGGCGGCTGAAAGTCAGCACCTTCGTGCCGCGTTCGCAATGCATGAGGGGCGTGCCGTTGAATTTTTTGGCCCACTTGACCTTCTCTGGCTTCATGTACTTCACCAGGATCTCATCGAACTTCTCACAGGCATTGAAGATGAACCACTCGCCCTCGATCGGTTCGTCGTTCTTGCGCCGAAGTTTCAGCGGAAAGAACTGATGCTTGCCGGGCTCCAGCCGCTCGACAATTTCCTTGAACCGGGCGCCGACGCCATTCAGCCCCGGCAGTGTGAAGATGTTGCACATTGCAGGTTTGTCAGTCTGGCGCGCAGAAGTCGGCATTCGTGCCGGATCAATCCATACTCCCGCACTGAAGCCAAATGGTGGTTTGGTTTTCGGCTCATCATCGAACTCGAAATGCGGCTGCATTCCGGAGTAGCGGAGCGATGTGACATAGGGCATGGCGTTCTTCCTTTCCGGCTTTAGCTGGGGTCCGGAGTCGGCCGTGGACGGGGTGCCTTGTTAAGATGCGCCCGCTTCAGCCGCACCGGGAATTTCCTCCCTTGATCTGTTCGCGATGCTTGCCGTTCGCAGGAGACACCGATGCGCTGCGTCATAATCATCCCAGCTTGACATCATAGGCCGCGAACTGCCGGTCTGCGCTCAGGATCGGCAGGTTTTCGATCCGGGCCTGCGCGATCAGCAGCCGGTCGAACGGGTCGGCGTGGTGCGGCGGGAGGCGTCCGGCTTCGGCGGCGTGTTCCCACGTGATCGCAAGAGGCGCGAACCCGGCGCGGCCGGCGACATCCACAATGTCGCCGTCGATCCAGAGCTTGCCAAGCGCCCGTTTGATTTCGATCTCCCAGACCGACGCGGCACTGAGGAAACGAATCTCTGCACGTTCCAGCAAACTACGCGCGCGGTGTGTAAGGCGCGGGTCGTCTGCCAGCGCCCAGAGCAGGATATGCGTATCGAGGAGGATCATTCAGGGTCGGTGGATGCACCAAACGCGGCGACAAATCCCTCGGGGAGTGTATCGAAGTCGGGATCGATCCGGATGCGGCCCTTCAGCGCGCCGAACAGCGGCAGGGACTGCGCCCGTGGCGCCCCGGTCAGTTGTGCGACGGGTTTGCCGTGACGTGTGAGGACGATGTTCTCGCCGTTTTCCGCACGGCGGATCAAGTCCGCGAACCGGGCCTTGGCGTCAGCAATTGCGATTTTCATGGGATTACCTCTGACCATAATATAGGTCATATTTGAAATCTGGTCAAGCTGTCGGCGGGCCGAACCTTGCCAGCATCCGGTCCCTGATCTGGTCCCTTGCCTGGCGGTAGGCGGCGAGTTTGGCGTCTCGGCTTTCGCCGAGGCCGGTGGGGTCGAGGATCGGCCAGTATTCGATCTGGAGATGGTGGAAGCGGGTCAGCTCGAGCGCCATGCGCTGGCTGGCGGGGCTTAGGGCGACGATGAGGTCGAACTGGGAGAGGTCGTCGCCCCAGTCCTGCATCTCCTCAAAACTGCGGGAGCGGTGGCGGGAGAGTTCGATCCCGATCTCCTTGCAGACGGCGATGGAGAAGCCGTCGATCTCCATGTCATTCCTGACCCCGGCGGACTGCACATAGGCGCGCTGGCCGTAGAGTTTCTTCATCAGGCCCTCGGCCATGGGCGAGCGGACGGCGTTGTGGTCGCAGCAGAAGAGCACGGATTGGGGGAAGTCGGCCAAGGTCAGCCCCAGTGCAGGACGCAGATCAGGGTGAAGAGGCGGCGGGCGGTGTCGGTGTCGACCTGGGCCTTGCCGTCGAGGCGGTCCTGCAGGATGGAGGCGCCCTCGTTGTGGATGCCACGGCGGGCCATGTCGATGGCTTCGATCTGGGAGGGCGGCAGGCGTTTCACGGCGTCGAAGTAGCTTTCGCAGATCTGGAAGTAGTCTTTCACCACCTGCTTGAAGGGGCCAAGCGAAAGGTGGAACTCGGCCGCCTTCTCGCCGTCTTCGGTGGCGATGTCGAAGACGAGGCGGCCCTCGCGGATCGCGAGACGCAGGCGGTACGGGCCCAAGGGGTGTTCGCGGTCGGGGCGGGGGGGAAGGGCGAAGCTGTTCTCTTCCAGGAGGTCGAAGATCGCGACGCGGCGTTCCTGTTCGATCTCGGGCGTGGGGCGGACCAGCCCGCGCTCGTCGATCTCGATGTGGCAGAGGCGGTTCATGGGCGGGGTCCTGGCGAGCTTTGGTCGTCATGCCCGAGCCGGGCGGGTCGCGCAAGAGTGGCGGCATGGGGGCCGCGGGTTTTCGTTGACAGCGCTGGCGTGCGGGGCCGACCATCGGGGCTTGCGGCTTTCGGGCAGGGGGTGGGGCATGGCGATATCGGGCGAGGCGGCGGCGCGGCTGGCGCGGGACTATACGTCGGCCTGGAATACGGGCGTGCCGGGGAGTGTCGCGGCGTTCTTCGCCGAGGGCGGGGGCATCGTGATCAACCGTGGCAGCCCTTGGGAGGGTCGTGCGGGCGTGGCGGCGATGGCGGCGGGGTTCTATGCCGACGTGCCGGACCTGGCGCTGGTTTGCGACGGGGTGCGGGTGGCAGGGGACCACATGGTCTATCTCTGGACCTTCACCGGGACGCATTCCGGGACTGGCCGCAAGCTGAGCATTTCCGGCTGGGAGGAGTGGGATCTGGGGCCGGATCTGAAGGTGCAGGCGTCTCGCGGGTGGTTCGATGCGGCGGAGTGGGCGCGGCAGACGGGGTGAGGGGCGCTCTGCAGGGACGGCGGATGTGGGGCGGAGACGGGGCGGGATGACCAGACGGACAAGCATCGCTGTCGGGATGGCAGGGGGTGTGGGGTGGACGGTCGCCCTTCTGGGCCTGGCCACTGCGCTGCCGAGCGGGGTTCCTGCGGCCGAAGCGTTGGTCTACGCGTTCTTTCCGGCTGGTCTTGTCCTGATAGCGCTTGTCGGGCGGCTGGCCGCCTTGCGCTTTTTCGATGACGCGTTGATCGACGGGCAGCCTTTTGCGCCCGGAAGTCCTGCGGCGCGGTTGCAGGCGATCCTTCAGAACACGGTCGAACAGGCGCTGATTGCCGTGCTCGTCTGGCCTTTCGTGGCCTTTGCGTTGGGTCAGGGCGGTAGCAACGTCGTCCTGGCGCTTGGCCTGGGGTTCGGCGTCACCCGCTTGGCCTTCTGGTATGGATACTCGGTCAGCCCACCCTTGCGCGCCTTCGGCTTTGCGGGCGGCTTCTATCCCACGGTTCTGGCGGCGGTCTGGGCTGTCATCAGCCTGATCGTCTTCTGATCGCGGTCACGCCGTGTCAAATGCAGGCCGCAAGGAGCGGCGCGTCCGTATCATGTATCGGTCGAGATATCGTCCCAGGCCTGTCCCAAATAGCCGATCAGCCAGTTGAGCGCATAATGGCGTTCAAAAACGACGCCGGGATCAAGCGCCGCCGGAGGCGCTGTGCCGTCCAGCCTGGCCTGCACCACCGCCCAGTTCAGGCGGTAGATCAGGTCCGCCGCATCCAGAAGCTCGGCTTGCGGGCGCAAGCGGGCCTTGGCACGAAGACCATCGGGTCCGAGGTCGCGCAGGGTGTCGGCAAGGAGCGGGACATCGGTGATCTGGTCGGGGCGACCAAGGTCGGGATAGATCCCGAGGGCCCAGAGCATCACATGCACGCCTTCGTACCGCCACGAGAACTGCAGGCGCGTATGTTCGTCCGGGGCGGGATCGTCCATGAAGGCCTGCTCGTCGGGGGTGAAGTACCCTTCCGCAGCGAACTGCCCGATCAGCGCCTGGCCAAGCGCATGATCTCCGGTCTCGCCCTTCACCGCAACGATGGCCAGCGCGATGGTGCGGTGGATCACGTCCTCGTCGCTGCGCCGCAGGCTGGTCGCCTCGGTCTCGATTACCGGCAGGTGCGTTATGTAGGGCACGCCCTCGGCCTCCAGAACGGCAATCGAGCGGGCCTTTCTCGCCTCGGCTTCGTCGGCCTGCGCCGCGCCTGTGAGCGCCAGGAAAAGTGCTGCGACAAATGAAAGGAGTTTGTGCATCTGTAGTCCTTTCCTAGCGGTTCAACCGATCGAGCCTTGCCCTGACTGAAAGGCCGTGGGCCTGGAGACTCTCGCTTTTGGCGAGGCGCTCGGCAGCGGGGCCGATGGCTTTCAGGGCCTCGGGTGTCATTTTCGCCAGCGTCGTGCGCTTCATGAAATCGAGGACTGAAAGGCCCGACGAGAAGCGGGCCGAGCGGGCGGTGGGCAGAACGTGGTTCGGGCCGCCGACGTAGTCGCCGATGGCTTCGGGCGTGTAGGCGCCGAGGAAGATGGCCCCTGCGTGGGTGATCTTGGTGCTGAGCGCCTCGGGGTCGGCCACGCACAGCTCGAGATGCTCGGGGGCGATGCGGTTGGAGAGCGTTGCGGCTTCGTGAAGGTCGCGGGTTGTGATGACCGCGCCGTTCTGGGCCCAGGCGGCCCCGGCGATGGCGCGGCGGTCCAGGGTTTCGAGGCGTTGGGTGACCGCTTGGGCAACGGCCTTACCGAACGCGGCATCGGGAGTGATCAGGATCGACTGGGTGCTTTCGTCGTGTTCGGCCTGGCTCAGGAGGTCGAGCGCGATCCAGTCGGGGTCGTTGTCGGCATCGGCGATGACCAGGATTTCCGAGGGGCCCGCGATCATGTCGATGCCCACACGGCCGAAGACCCGGCGCTTGGCGGCGGCGACATAAGCGTTGCCGGGGCCGGTGATCTTGTCGACCGGCTGGATGGTCTGGGTTCCATAGGCCAGGGCCGCAATAGCCTGGGCGCCGCCGATCCGGTAGATCACGTCCACACCGGCGATTTCGGCGGCGAGGAGGACGAGGGGGTTCACTACGCCCCCCGGTGTCGGGCAGGCGATGACGAGGCGTTCAACGCCCGCGACCTTGGCGGGGATGGCGTTCATCAGGACGGACGAGGGGTACGAGGCCAACCCGCCGGGAACGTAGAGGCCGGCCGCCGAAACCGGCGTCCAGCGCCAGCCGAGCATGGCGCCGGTGGGGTCGGTCCAGCTTTCGTCCTGCGGTTTCTGACGGGCGTGGTAGGCGCGGATGCGGTCGGCGGCAAGCTCAAGCGCAGCGCGGTCCTCAGGGCTGACCTTGGCGATCTCGGCGACGATCTCGGCTTTGGAGAAGGCGAGCGTTTCGGGTGTAAGCTCGAAACGGTCGAAGCGGGCGGTCAGTTCGATCACTGCCTGATCGCCGCGCGCGCGGACATCGGCGATGATGCCGGCCACGGCCTGGTCGACATCCTCGGCCTCTTCGCGCTTTTGCCCAAGGAGAGCGGTGAAGGCGACCTCGAAGCCGGGGTCGGAGGTGTTGAGGAAAACGGGCATCGGAGCCTCCGGGCCTTGGGTCGGGTTCAGATAGCGCGGGGTGGCGGGGGGCTCAAGCGCTAAGCCGGGCAGCTTGAGGGTAAGGCCCCCTTTCGGCATACTCCGGGTCACTCTGCGCGCAGTTCCGGCATTCGCGCCGGGCAGAGCGGGACGATTTGAGAAGGAGACATTTCATGGCTGGCTATTTCGGCACCGAAGCTCAGCGGCGCCTGCAGGCGCAGGCGGAAGAGAACACCCCCTACATCGCGGCGACGCCCGGTGCATGCCAGACTGGGCGTACCATGGGATGCGACGATCCCGACCGGCTTGGCTGGGACGTCATCGAGGGCTTTCTGCAGCGCGACAGCATCCTTGGCTTCCGGCTGATCCCGGCAGCGAAGGCGCAAGGGCTGGCGTCCCGGCTTGCCGATATTGGCTATCGGTTCGACACCTGGGATGTGTTCCTCGCCGACTGCGCGACCGGGCTTGCGGCCTGTGACGCCATCCTGGCGGGCGGGTTGCCGGAGGGTCTGGCCGACGCGAACATGCCGGCCGATCCCGAGGGCGAGGAGATAAGCAAGCTGCAGCAGCTGATGGGCGGGGCCGGCATTGTGCCGTTTTCAGGGTCGATGCTGACAGGGGCCTGCGGGCCTGCGACAACCGTCTCGATCAGGGACGGGGGCAGCGTTGTCGCGGCGGCGCATGGCTACATGCCGCACAACCCGTTCAGCCCGTTCCACCGCCATGCCTGGGGCGGACTCGTGACCGTCGCCGAAGCGCAGCGCGGCAACGGGATTGGCAGCTACATCAATGCCCGCGTGGTCGCGAGCGCCTTCCGCAATCTGGGGGCGACGCATGTGTATGAGCTTGTCTCGGCGACGAACGCGCCGTCGCGGCGGATGGTGGAAGCCTGCGGCCTGCGCCGGGAGGCGGGTCTGGTCTGCGGGATCGCGATTCCGGTAGAGGGTGCGCGCTTCACGCGTTAAGTGGCGCGGGAAGCTACAAAAGTTTTCGAAAACTTTTGCAAATTCCTTCGAAGGAATTTGGGCAGCGCCTCAGTCGTGCGTCGGAACCTTGCCCGAAGGCGCGCGGTAGGGGCGGGTCACGTCATCCAGTCGAACTTCCAGGGCCTCGACGTCCAGCGCCACGGCGCCGTCGCCGGCAAGCGTAAGGGTCAGCCGCCCGGTGCCATCCGGACCTGCTGCGAAGTCGAGCGACAGGAGCGAGAGCACGAGGTCGTTGTCGGTCCGGTCAAAGCCGTAGCTTTGCACTTTCAGCACGTCCTCGACCACCAGCACCGAACGGACCCTTTCGTAGGCGCGGCCCACGGCCTCGGCTTCGCTGCGGTCCTCCCAGCGGAAACGGTTCAGCAGCAGCGCGAAGCGGCGGCGTTTGGCATCGTGCTTCATCTCGGTGACCGGCAGAACGGCGTCCTGCACAAGGGTCGAGATGACCCGCAGATCGTCGGCGTCCTGTGCTACGAGGCGCAGGGGGCCTTCGCCCCCGTCCTCGAACCTTGCGTCGCTCATCCCTGGATGCGCTCGATATGCGCCCCACACGCGCGGAGCTTTTCCTCTACCCGTTCGTAGCCGCGGTCGAGGTGGTAGACGCGGGAGACCACGGTTTCGCCTTCGGCGGCAAGACCAGCGAGGATAAGGGATACCGAGGCGCGGAGGTCTGTCGCCATCACTGGCGCGCCGCGCAGCTTTTCAACGCCCGTCACAGTGGCGTGGCCGCCGTGGACGTCGATCTTCGCGCCCATCCGCATCAGTTCGGGGGCATGCATGAAGCGGTTCTCGAAGATCTTCTCTTCCAGAACCGAGGTGCCTTCCGCGGTGCAGAGAAGCGCCATCATCTGGGCCTGCAGGTCGGTCGGGAAGCCGGGGAAAGGCTCAGTCGTGACGTTCACCGCCTGCACCCGGCCGTTCTTGCGGGAAACCTTGAGGCCACGGTTGGTCTGGGTGACGCTGACGCCCGCCGCATCCAGCTTTTCGGCGAAGGAGCCTACAAGGTCGAGCGTGCCGCCGATGCATTCGATCTCGCCGCCGCAGATCGCGGGGACAAGCATGTAGGTCCCAAGCTCGATCCGGTCGGTGACGACCTGATGGGTCGCGCCGCCCAGGCGGTCGGTGCCTTCGATGGTGATGGTGCCGGTGCCCTCCCCGTCGATCTTGGCGCCCATCTTCTTCAGGCAGCGGGCAAGGTCGACAATCTCGGGTTCCCGCGCGGCGTTCTTGAGGACGGTGGTCCCCTTTGCCAGCGTCGCCGCCATCAGCGCGTTTTCGGTGGCACCGACCGACACGAAGGGGAAGTCGACGACCGCACCCTTCAGGCGGCCGCCGGGGGCCTTGGCGTGGACATAGCCGTCACGCAGTTCAAGCTCCGCCCCCATCGCCTCCAGCGCCTTCAGGTGCAGGTCGACGGGCCGCGCGCCGATGGCGCAGCCGCCAGGCAGCGAGACGACCGCATGGCCGTAGCGCGCGAGCATGGGCCCGAGGACCAGGATCGAGGCGCGCATCTTGCGGACGATGTCGTAGTCGGCCTTGTGATTGGTGATCGAATGGCTGGAAAGCGCGAGGACAAGGCCGTCCTGCAGGCTGGCCACTTCCGCGCCGAGCGACTGCAGAAGCTGCGTCATGGTGCGGATGTCGGAAAGCCGGGGCGCGTTGGTCAGCGTCAGGGGTTCATCGCTCAGGAGCGTTGCGGGCATGAGCGTGAGGCAGGCGTTCTTTGCGCCCGCGATCGGGATTGCCCCGGACAAAGCCCCGTTGCCGCGTACCAGAATCGAATCCATCTGCCCTAGTCCTTGTCCTTGGTTTCCCCGCGCGCATCTTCGGCGCTGCGGGCTTTTGCCTGTGCCTTCCGGCGCGCCATATTGGCCTTCAAGGCCGCCTTCAGCCGGTCTTCGCGGGTGGGCGGGCTTGCAGGTTTACGGGCCGTTTCGCGTTTCGGCGGGTCCGACGGGCTGCGCATGGGCTAGGCTTCTACCCTAAGGACGGGGGTGGGTCCAGATAGGGGGAACCATGCCCGCCAAAACCCCTTGCGGAGTGTTTCGAATGCGTCTATCTCCCCCGCCACCAACGGCGCTGCAGTAGCTCAGTGGTAGAGCACTCCCTTGGTAAGGGAGAGGTCGAGAGTTCAATCCTCTCTTGCAGCACCATTTTTCCCACAACACTCAAGCGTTTGTTTGCGTGCGATCTGGCGGGTCGACTGCCCCGGCTTAAGCTTGTGCCTGGTCCAAAGGCGCATGGGCCAGCATGCGTGCGGCGACGGTGTCCCAAGTGTAGTCGGCGGTGATGCGGATGCCTTCGGCGGCCATGCGGCTTGCGGCTTCGGGGTCGTGGAGCACCTGCCAGAGCGCCTGGGCCAACGCGGGCGGGTCCGAGGGCGGAACCCGGAAGCCGTTCTTGCCGTCGTGGACCACGTCGCCGATCTCGCCCACCCTTGTCGCGACTACGGGGAGGCCGAAGTGACCGGCTTCGACGAAGACGTTGCCGAAGGGTTCGTGGCGCGAGGGGACCGAGAGGCACGAGGCGGCCAGGTAAAGGCGCGCGAGTTCGGGCAGGGAGACGCGGCCGAGCACGTCGCAGCCGGGGACGCCCTGAGCCTCGGGCGGGGTGCAGCCGACTATTGTCAGGGTGGCATCGGGGAGGCGCGTCTGTAAGGCCTTGAAGGCGGCGAGGAGGTCTGGGCCGCCCTTACGCTCCCACTCGATACCGGCGAAGAGGATGTTCCGGCGTTCGTAGCGCGCGGGGCTCAGGTCGGGGGGGGCATCCGGCATGACGTTCGCCCCGGTACCGGCGCAGGTGGCGCGACCCTCGGGCAGGCCGTAGCGGTCGACCAGAACCTGTCGGACGCGAGAGCCGAAAGTGAAGACATGCGCCGCATCGCGGTAAATCGCGGCCTCCAGGGCCAGCCAGGCGGGGCTCGGATCGCCGAGGCCCTCGTCCCAGTCCGAGCTTTCGCGCGCCAGTGAAGCGTGGTCGGTGTAGATCAGGTTCGGAACCAGACCGTTCGCCGCATTGAAGAGCGACTGGGTCTGAACGGTGAAGAGATAGCCACCGACGGTGGATTTCTCACGGATGAGGCGCCGGGTGGCGTGATAGTAGGCGCGGCTTCGCAGAACCCGGAACCGCAGGAGGTTGCGGTTGCGCAGGGTTCCGGGGCCGTATTCGGCCAAAGCACGCAGAATGCAGGTCTGGAAGGCCAGGCTGCGCGGCGGGAGGAGCGTATCGACGTCAAGATCGTCGAATACGATGTCGGGGCGCTGCCGCCTGAGGGCGGCGAGCAGGCTTTGGTTGACATGCGAGAACCTGGCCCGCCGGACGAAGAGCGCCCTGCCCCGCACCTGCCCTTCCGTCGCCATCCCGAAGCACGTCTCCTTCGCCGCCCGATGGCAGCTCCCGCTAGCGCGTCACCTGGGCAATCGCATCGATCACCCGCGTCTGGTCGTCGTCGTCAAGGTCGCCGTACATCGGCAGGCAGAGCACCCGTTCGGCTGCAAGTTCGGCGACGGGGAAGCGTTCGGGGGCTTCTTGCGCGGGGTCGCGGAAGGCCCCCAGATGCGGGATGAGCGGGTAGAAGTAGCGCCGGGCGACGATCCCCTTCTGCCGCAGATGGTCGTAAAGCTCGTCCCGTGACAGCGGGTAGTCGGGTTCGACGAAGACGGGATAGGCATAGTTGTTGTGGTCGGGGTCACCCGCCGGACAGATCGGACGGATGCCCTTGACCATCGCCAGACCGCTGGCGTAGCGCTGCCCGACCCGGTCGCGCGCGGCAACCTCAGCCTTCAGATGGCGGAGCTGCACGAGGCCAAGGGCGGCGTGAAACTCGCTCATCTTGGCGTTTATGCCGACGACATCGGCTGTGGTTTCGTCAGAAATACCGTGGTTGCAAAGGATGTCGATCCTTCGCTTTGTCTCGGCATCCCGGCAGACGATCGCGCCGCCTTCGGCCGAATGAAAGACCTTGGTCGCGTGGAAGCTGAGGACGGACATCAGGCCGGACCGCAAGATGCTTTGGCCGCCGCGCCGCACCCCGAAGGCATGGGCCGCATCATAGATCACCGGAATGCCGTGGCGCGCGCCGACCTCTTCAAGCGCTGCCAGGTTGCCCGGCAGGCCGTAGCAGTGGACGCCCAGGATCGCGTTCGTCCGGGACGTGATGCGCCGTTCGACGTCGGCCGGATCGAGCGCCAGGGTGAAGGGATCGATATCGGCAAAGACCGGCTTCGCCCCCACCAATCGAATCGCGTTTGCGGTGGCCACGAACGAGAAGGGCGTCGTGATCACTTCCGTCGCGCCGATCTCCATCAGGGCGACCATCAAGCCCAGGGTTGCATTTGCCACCACCGAGACGTGTTCGACACCCAGATAGGTGGCGATCTCGCGCTCGAACTCCTGCAGCAGGGGGCCGCGATTTGTAAGGATTTTCCGCGACCAGATCGTGGCCAGCAGCTCTTCGTACTCCTCAACCGAGGGCAGAGTCGGCCGGGCGACGAAAAGCTGTTTCAGAGGTGGCTCAGGCTGGTATCTGGTCATCGGATAATCTCCGGCCCTGCCAGGCGAATCCCGTCTTCAAAGCTGGTTTCGCTGACATGAGCATCCTACGTATTCGAAGGTTTGAAACAACACACTTGTGGGCCACAGCCTCTTGCGGGTCAGGGCGAGTATCACCGCTGGCGCACGCGCCGATACTGCGGGGGAAGTGACAACTGTTGCTTGGCGCTGCAGCTTTCATGGCAAAGAGTTGGTCCTAAAGGCCGGTCGGGCGAACCAGCATGACGTTCACGGTCCGAAAGAGAATGCGGAGGTCCCCGAGAAGGGATTTCTGGCGGATGTAGTCCAGATCGATCCGGCAGCGTTCCTGGAAGTCTTTCGGCTTGTCCCGCATGGTCTGCCACGATCCGGTGATCCCGGGCCGAACTGATAGACGAAGCCGCTGCCAGGGTTCCAGATCCATCGGGTTGGCCGAGTTTGCCCGCGGCCCGACGATGGCCATCTCGCCCCGAAGGACGTTCCAGAACTGCGGCAGTTCGTCCAGATAGGTCTGCCGGAGGAAGCGCCCCGGACGCGTCACGCGGGGGTCGCGTTCAAGCTTGAAGCCCGCGCCCTTATCGGCGCTTTGCGCCAGCAGAGCCACCTTGATCTGATCGGCGTTCGGCACCATCGACCGCACCTTCAGCATCTGGAACGGTTTGCCGTCCCGGCCGTAGCGGGTCTGCCGAAAGAAGACCGGGGATCGGGGGTCGTCGAGCTTGACGATCAAGGCGATGAAGATCAATACAAGCACTACGGAGGGTGCGGCAAACAGAACGAAAGCAAGATCGAAGGCCCGATAGCGCCAGGCACCCTTCAGGGTAGAGCCGGCGGCCGCCTGTACAATCGAAAGCTTGGGCTGGATGTCATTGCTTGCGTCCGTGTCCGGACCGGCGGGTTTTTCAAATGTAGAACCGGCATCCAGAAGCATTGAACCGAACCTTGGAACCGTCTGATTGCCCCCCGGCTGGCCTGCACCGTTTACGGAAAGGTGCGGCCCGCGGGCCGAAGACATACCTTTCCAATTTCGATCCAAAGACCGAAGGGGTATCTGACTTAGATTGTCGAAAACATCGTGTTCTGGGGCCAGACGAATATGCGCCTGACACATTCAAGATTATGGCCGCTCCACGCCAGAAGTCCACAACTTCGTCCAACTTTTGCCGCAGATTCAACTAGCCGTTGTGTCTCTTGCCGTGCCAGTCCCCAACTGCGCAAGTAGCGTGCAAGCGGGTTCGGCGCTGCCCGCTTTTTCGCTGCCATCAGAAGCGGCGGGATAGGCGGAGGGGTCTCTTCACGTGCCATTTGCCCGGGTTTTGCACATGTGCGGGTCCGTTGAAGCAGTTCCGCCGTCCAGGCCCGATTCGCCGGTTTACTCGGGGGGTGCGGCAGCCGTAACCTCGGGCGCCGACGGGCGTGCAAGGGCTCTATAGCTTAGATGTATCCAGTTGTTCATGTGATCGACACGCTCAGCGTTGGAGGCGCCCAGAGGTTATTGACCATCCTGGCCACTGCCGCCGAGACGGCCTGCCCGGTCGTCCTGGACCTGCGCGGCCATTCCTCGGCCATGGC
>NZ_JBOFBI010000187.1:0-3811 GCF_051645465.1 Tabrizicola sp.
TGGTAGCGTCCCACGGTGGGACAGTCTTCGCACCTCAATGATTTCAATATGTTGCCTGGTCGGTAGGGAGTTGTTAACCCTTCCCGAAGCGGGAGCGCCAGCTGGGTTGAAGATCGTCGGGCATCGGTTCAGCAAGATACACCGCCCGCGCAATGGCCCGCGCCAGACAGGTGGCGGCGGCGTGGCCGATCTGGAAGCTGTCGGTCAGGGGGTCCGCGATCTCGCGGGCGCCGGTCGCGACGGAGAACACGAGGTCACCGTCCAAAGGCGTATGTGACGGCACCAGCGCGCGGGCCATGCCGTCGTGGGCGGCAACGGCCATCCGGTGGGCCTCAGCTTTGGTCAGGCGGGCGTCGGTTGCGACAATGGCGATGGTCGTGGCCTCACCCAGACGCTTGCGCGGCAGGGGGGTCTCTTGCGGGACCATGGGCGCGGGGCCGAGGCCACCGAACTCGGCGCTTTCTTCGAAAGGCGCGGCCCAGAAGTGACCGGTCTCGCCCACAGTCGCCTGGCCCAAGGCGTTGACCACGGCCAAGGCGCCGACGGTGATGCCGGATGGCAGGACGCAGGACGCCGAGCCGAGCCCGCCCTTGAGGTTCCCCGTCATCGCGCCAAAGCCTGCCCCGGCGGTGCCGAGGGTGAAGTCCGGGCCTGCGGCCTCGAACGCCGCACGGCCCAGCGCGGGATAGGGGCTGTCGGCCCAGTCCTTGTCGCCGCCGTTCAGAAGGTCGAACACGATGGCCCCCGGCACGATCGGCACCTGCACCGGGCCGATGGCGAAGCCCCGGCCTTTGGCGCGGAGGCCAGCCATCACCCCGGCCCCGGCATCGAGGCCGAAGGCGGAGCCGCCTGCGAGGAAGATCGCGTCCACCTCTTGCACCATGCGGTCGGGGGCCAGAAGATCGGTCTCGCGCGTTCCCGGCGCGCCGCCCATGACATGGACGGCGGCAGTGAAGGGGCTGTCGGCGGTCAGCACGGTGACGCCGGAGCGGAGCGCGGCACCTTGTGCGTTCCCGACAATGAGGCCGGTGACATCGGTGATGAGGTTCAGGGGACCGGGTCGCAAGTATTCCTCCCTTGGCACGGGCCGTTGCCGCGCCCAAACTCTGTCATGCGCATCACTGGCCGAACAGTTGAAAACGCTGACCAAGGACGGGGATTGCTGATCCGGCTGTCAGACCCGATCTGGTCAAGGCTTTACGGCCCTTGCGGCAATTTCGATGTGACGGGGCATATCGGTCGACTGCTGAATGGCTGGAACAAGGCCATCGCGGACGAACTGTTCGGGGATCGGCTACATCATCAGGAGTCGTTTTATCCGGTTACATATGCGTCGATTCCCTGGCTTCGGCTGGTGGGCAAGCATGACTGGTTAAGGGCCTCCGCCCTGGAGCCTGACTGTACCTGAGCCGCACCTCTAGGCGGTCGTTGAGCGGCTCCTCGTTCGACTTCGTCTTCTCGTCGTGGGCGGGCAGGCCGCGACGAGGCATGAAATGCCACGAGGAGCGGTGTTCAGAAATCGAAAATCTCGCCCAGCAAGCTCTTCTTCCGCCGTTTCTTGTAGCCGCGGTGATAATCATCATCGTCGTCGTCATAATCGTAGCGGCGCGGTTCCGGTGCGTAGCCGTGTGGGGCGGGGCGCTGGGGTTCGGGCTGGTAGATCGGGGCGGCCTGACCTGGCGCGGCCTGGCGGGGAGGCGCTTGGCGGGGAGGCGCCTGGGGGCTGGCCGCAGGTTCGGGCGCCTCGGCGGCGGCGCGTTCGATGATCTTGTCAAGCTCTCCGCGATCCAGCCAGACGCCACGGCACTTCGGGCAATAGTCGATCTCGACCCCGCCGCGGTCGGCCATAACCAGGGTTTCGTTATCTACCGGGCAGCGCATCGCGTCCTCCTTGGTTGCGGTTTACTGTTAGATGGGGGGCCACTTTCGCACCGCAAGCCGGGGCGGCGGAATTTGGCCAGCGGGTTGCAAAATGCCGCGATCCGGGGCACGAAGAGGGCGAGCCGTGGCGATGGCGTCGCCGCAGGGGCTGTTGCCCCGCCGCTTGCAGGGAAATCTGCCACCGTCCTGTACGCCGGGATCTTTCGGGGTCCTATCGTGCCCCGTGACGGAGGTCTGACATGACACTGAACCGACCCGCAATGTACCGCTTCCACAATGGTGGGGCGAAGGACACGCTGCCTTTTGCCGATCAGGAATATCATGACCGGCTTGAAGGTCTGCGCGAGATCATGGCGATGCATGAGCTTGATGCCGTGGTGCTGACCTCGATGCACAACGTCGCTTACTATTCGGGGTTCCTCTATTGCTCGTTCGGGCGGCCTTATGCCTGTGTGGTGACGGGGACGGAATGCGTGACGATTTCGGCGGGGATCGATGCGGGCCAGCCGTGGCGGCGGTCGATTGGCGACAACATCACCTATACCGACTGGGCGCGGGACAACATGTGGCGGGCGGTGGCGTCGGTCACGGGTCTTGGCAAGGCGGTGGGGTGTGAGGCGGACCATCTGACGATGGAGCGGGCGGAGAAGTTCAACACGTTCCTGAAGCCCAAGCGCGGGATGGATATCGCGCCTGCGACGATGCACCAGCGGATGATGAAAAGCCCGGCCGAGATTGTGCTGATCAAGCACGGGGCGAATGTGGCGGATGTCGGCGGCTATGCGATCCGCGAGGCGATTGCGGTGGGGGCGACGGAGCTTGAGGTGTCGATTGCGGGCCGGGATGCGATGGAGCGGGAGATCGCGAAGCGGTTCCCGGATGCGGAGTATCGGGATACCTGGGTGTGGTTCCAGTCCGGGATCAACACCGATGGGGCGCATAATCCGGTGACGAACCGGAAGCTGAAGCATGGCGATATCCTGAGCCTCAACTGCTTTCCGATGATCAGCGGCTATTACACCGCGCTGGAGCGGACGCTGTTTGTGGGCGAGGTGGACGATGCCTCGATGCGGGTCTGGCAGACGAATATCGACAGCCATGAATACGGGATGAAGCTCTTGAAGCCCGGGGCGTCTTGCGCCGAGATCACCATGAAGATCAACGAGTTCCTGGCCGAGCGGCAGATGCTGCAGTACCGGACTTTCGGGTATGGGCATTCGTTCGGGATCCTGTCGCACTACTACGGCCGCGAGGCGGCGCTGGAGCTGCGTGAGGATATCGACACGGTGCTGGAACCGGGGATGGTGATCTCGATGGAGCCGATGCTGACGATCCCGGAGGGGAGCCCTGGGGCGGGCGGCTACCGGGAGCATGACATCTTCGTGGTGACGGAAGATGAGCCCGAGGATATCACGCATTACCCCTATGGGCCCGCGTTCAACGTGGTGGGGTGAGGTCAAGGTCGCCCGGATGGTAAGCGACCGTCAGAGCGTAAACGTCCGGGTGCCAAGGGTCAGGATCACGGCGCAATAGGCCGTCCAGAACATGAGGCAGAAAACCGCGACCCTGACCCAGCGGGAGCTGATGCCCGAGACGATCAGGCAGGATACGGGGTCCCAAATCAGCATCGACATGATCAGAAGAGCCAGAAACCCAAGATCGATATCCCAACTGCCCGCCTCCACCATCAGCAAGATCACGATTCCGATCGCGAAACCCAGGATGGACGGTAACCAGGTGAACACCGCGACCGGGGTCACGACCAGCAGCACCATCGCCCCGATGACGCGGCCCCAGCTTGGCCTCAAGACAGTGCGCCAACGATGGCGATTGGCGTAGGCAAGGCAAAGGATCAGGGCAATCCCGAAGGAGAAGATCGCTGCAAAGGGTAGAGCGGCCAGTCCATTTGGGACGATCTGGGGAAAAGACG
>NZ_JBOFBI010000188.1:0-2452 GCF_051645465.1 Tabrizicola sp.
CCCGATCTGTCCGGCGGTATTGCCATTCAGGCGCGCGTCCGATGGACGCCGACCACCGGCATCCAATCCGGCCGCTCCCCGGCCCGCGCCGATTCCAGATGCAATGCCGGTGCGGCCGTAACCCTTGACGCTGTCGGCGGTGCGGAAGGTCGAGGCTGCGACGCTCCCGAGACCGGTCGCGGTCGACGCGAGGGACTGTGCGATCGTCGGCACCATGGCCATCAGGCCGGTGCCGAGCATCATGACAACGACGAAGCTCAGGACATCGCCGATGGTTTCCACCGAGGCGAGGGAGGCAGGCGTCAGGTCGCGGGCGATAGCGATGGTGAAGGCCGCCATGCCAGAGGTGAGCATCGGGTAGAAAGCAAAGCCGAGGGCAAGGTTCACCCACCGATCAAAGAGCGGGGCTGTCATCTTGAAGAGCGTGCAGGCAATCGCGATTGGCGCGAAGATCACGAGGACGCCAATCATGATCTTCGCGGCGGAGATCACGATGATCGACACCGTCGCCATCAGGGCGGCGACAAGAAACATCAGAAGGCCGGCGAGGGCACCAGTGATGTAGCTGCCGTTCTGGCTGATCGCCTGCCCGACATCGAGAGCCTGAAGGTAGAGCGAGTCGAGGCCCTCATACAGGTTGCCCGATCCACCTCCAAAGGCCTCAAGGACGACGGCCCCGATCTCGCTCGGGGCATTGGTCAGAACTCCATAGACCGCATTGAAGTTCGTCCACGACGACAAGAAAGCCGACGCCACCGCAATGCGGACCATCAGTCCGAGCCCGTTGCGCAGGGTCATCGGGACGGCTTGTGCCATCAGGTTGATCCCGACCAGGGCCACCACCAGAACAGAGCCGACCCGGAAGACCGGCACGATTTCGGCGGCCACGGCATCGAACGCCGTGGCGCCGACCGCAGTTGCGGCGGCGTCGACCTGGGTCAGGATGTCGGCGATGATGGCCATGGATCACATGGACCGGCAGACGGTCTCGAGGTCGCGATAGTGCGCCTCTGTCTCGCGTTGGTGCTGAGTGAGGTAGGCCTCGAAGTCTCCCCGATCATTGTTGATGAGGTCGGCAGCCGACTTGCCCAAGAATTGAGACGTGAAGTTGTCGAAGCTGAATCCGTCGAAGAGGCAACCGCATGTCCCTGCCTCCAGGGCCTTCCTCTTCGCCGCTGTGATATAGGCCTGCCGCGCGGCACCTTTGAAGCGCCAGTCGGAAATCCCCTCGGGCAGGTCGATCACCTCGCCGCAAGAACTCCTCTCCGCCCCGGCAAAGACACCGGTCCCGCGTCGCTGCATTTCAGTCAGAAGGTCCAGCGCGGCTTCAGCATCCTGCGCCACTACCGCTTCCCGGGCTCTTTCGGCCAGCTGTACGTCGCTGAACGAGGTCAGGTCTTCCGCCACCGCGAAGTTGGTAAGGCAGACGAGGGCAACAACCGCCGCGACCTGATGAGATGACCGCCGCATCATTCGGCCCCCGAATAGTCGAAGAAGCTCTTCTCCTTGGCCTGCTCTGCGGCCCAGTTCACGCCCGTCTGCCCGGCTGCCAGACCCGCAGCCGCGTTCAGCCGCCACATCTGGCCAAGCATGTAGTTGGTTTCGGCGGCCATCCGGGTGTTGAGGTCGATGCTTTCCTTCAGGCCGTCCTGTTTGGCGATCTCATCGACAAGGCCGTCGATCCGGGCGAGGCTTTGGGCGGCTTCCTCGTAGGAAAGCTGCGCCACGCCCATGGCCGTAGCACTCGTCGCTGCAGTCGTCGCGATGAGCTTGTCCTGCGGGTTCTCCGATGACGACAGCCCGGCCAGGGTTTCCGAGGTCAGCCCGGCCCCTTCCAGCGTGTCGCGCATATATTCGGTGGCCATCTTGTCGCCCATGGTCACGTCGCCATCGAGCAAGCTGTCCAGAAGCCCGTCGAAATCCCCGATGGTCAGCGCATCCTGGAAACCGGAGAGATCGGTGATCTTTGCCGCCCGTGAGCGCAGGTCCTCCACCGAATTGTAAAGGCTCGCGATCTCGTTCAGGCCCGAGATCGATCCGAGGATACCTTCGAGATTGGTCAGCTGCTCGAGGCCTGTCTCGACCTGCTTCTTCAACTCTTCGATCTGCGCGATCTGGTTTTCCGCATCGCGAAGGGCTGCCTGCAGCTGTTCGATGTTCTTGGCGAGGTTGGAGCCGTCTATGACGGGCACGCCTTGGGCCAGAAGCGGTGATGCCAGAAGCGATGCACAGACGGCGAGCGCGAGACGCGCCCTTGTTCGAAAGAGGTCAGGTCTCACGGAGTGTACTCCCAGAAGGTGGTGTATTGCAGGGATTGTGCGGCTTCGGAAAGCCCACGGGCCGCCTCGACCTTGACGGCACCGGCGCGCAGCCGCAGCGTCAGGGCCATGAGGCGCGCGCGTTCGGCGAGCATGTAAGTGTTCTGGTCGACCGCCTGTTTCGGGGTCTGGGG
>NZ_JBOFBI010000189.1:0-7305 GCF_051645465.1 Tabrizicola sp.
CCGCCACGGCCACCGTAAGGCCGAATTGTATGAAGTACTGGCCCGGAATGCCGGGCATGAAAGACACCGGGACGAAGACCGCGACGATGGTGAAGGTTGTGGCAATCACCGCCAGGCCGATTTCGTCGGCAGCCTCGATCGCGGCGCGGTAGGGGGTCTTGCCCATGCGTATGTGTCGGGCGATGTTCTCGATCTCCACGATCGCGTCGTCGACAAGGATGCCGGTGGCCAGCGTAAGGGCCAGGAAGCTGACCAGGTTCAGCGAGAAGCCAAGCATCTCCATCACCCAGAAAGTGGGCACGGCCGAGAGGGGCAGGGCGACGGCGGAAATCAGCGTCGCGCGCCAGTTCTTCAGGAACGCAAGCACCACCAGGATCGCCAGAAGCGCGCCTTCCAGAAGCGTATGGATCGCGGCCTCGTAGTTGCCGTAGGTGTAGAAGACGGAATCGTCGATCATGGTGATCGCGACATTCGGGTTCTGCTTGCGCAGATCGTCGACCACCTCATTCGTGACCTCGGCCACGCTGACCTCGGACGCGCCTTTCGAGCGGAAGACCAGGAAGCTCACCCCCGGTTCGCCATCGATGCGGGTGAAGCTTTTCAGCTCTTCGTAGCTGTCGATGACCTGGCCCAGATCGGCCAGCCTGACAAAGCGGCCCGATGGCAGGGCGATGGTCGTCTCGGCCAGCGTCTCGACCGTACCGCTGTCGCCGAGGGTCCGGATGACCTGCTCGCCCGACCCGAGGCTGATCTTGCCCGCGCCAAGGTTCGTGTTGGTGGCGGCGATCTGCGCGCTGACGGCCTGGGCAGTGACGCCGTAGCTGTCAAGCTTGACCGGGTCGAGCTCGACGCGGATTTCGCGGTCCGCGCCGCCGATGCGGGTCACACGGCCGATACCGGGCTTGCCTTGCAGCGCCCGGGTCACGGTGTCGTCGACGAACCAGCTGATCTCTTCCATCGTCATGTCGGGGGCGGTGACCGAGAAGGTCATGATCGCCTGGCCTTCGACGTCGATCCGCGTGACGATGGGCGCCTCGATCCCGCTGGGCAGATCGCCGCGGATCTGGTCGACGGCGTCCTTCACATCCTGCACCGCCTTGTCGGTCGGAACTTCCATGCGGAATTCGATGACCGTGGTCGACAGCCCGTCGGTTACCGTCGAGGTCACCCGCTTCGCGCCGGTAATCCCGGCCACGGCATCCTCGATCTCCTTGGTGACCTGGGTCTCCATCTCGGCCGGGGCCGCGCCGGACTGGCTCACGCTGACCGCGACGAGGGGGACGTCGATATTCGGGAACTTGGTGATCGGCAGGCTGTTGAAGCTTTGCCAGCCAAGCACCATGAACAGGAAGAACGCCAGCAGCGGCGCGACGGGGTTGCGGATCGACCAGGCCGAGAAGTTCATCGCAGCACCTCAGTTCGTCGTGTCGGTTGCAAGCACCGGGTTGATCCGGTCGCCCGCGCGGACGAAGGCGCCCGCCCTGCTGACCACCAGATCGCCGTCGGTCAGGCCCTGGGTGATCTCGACCATGCCGCCGTCGCGGATACCAAGGCTGACCACAACCCGCTCGGCCACACCGTCCTTGACCCGCATCACCGTGTTGCCTTCGGGCGACGAGCCGATGGCGGTGACCGGAACGGCAAGACCCTCGCGTTCGGCGACCAGAATTTCAGCTTCGACGAACATGCCCGAGCGCAGAGACTCGGTCGCATCTACGGTGATCCGGGCCCGGCCAAGCCGGGTGGTCGGGTCGATGGTCGGCTCGACCAGACGAAGCGTGCCGTCAAACATGTCGGCCATACCGACGGCCCGAAGCCTGGCCTTCTGACCAGGCTCAAGCCGGAGGAGGTCGGATTCGGCGATGTCGGCACGAAGCTCAAGCGCCGCATCGCGGTTGATGACGAACATCGGATCACCCGCCGCCGTGGCAATCGCCCCGATCTTCGCGTTCCGGGCCACGACTTTGCCCGCCACCGGGGCCTTGACCTCGGTCCGGTTCAGCTGCAGCTCGACGTTTTCCAGCCGCGCTTCGGCCAGCGCAAGCTGCGCCCGGGCCGATTCCAGCGCCTGGGTTGCTACCATCGCACGGGCATTCGCCGAAACCGACGCTGCGTTCGCCGTATCCCAGGTGGCTTGCGACGCGGTGCCGGTCTCCTTCAGCTTGGTCGTCCTGTCGATCGCACGCTGGGCCTCTGCCCGCGCCGACTCCGCCTCGATCCGCTGGGCCTCCGCTTGGGCGATGGCTGACTTGGCGGAAGCGAGAGAGGCTTCGGCTTCGGTCTTCTGCAGTTCAAGCGTCGTCTTCGACAGAACCGCAAGCACCTGACCCTCGGTCACGACGTCGCCCACATCGACCAACAGCGCCTCAAGGGGCTGACCCTCGATCAGGGGTGCCACCTGCACCTCTTCGACTGCCGCGACCAGGCCCGAGGCGATGATCCGGTCGGAAAGCATCTGTTTGGTCACTTCGGTCACCGTGATGGCCGGAAGGGACGGTGTCGTCGTCTCGGCTGCCGCCGCCTCTTCGGCAAACGCAGGCACCGCGGGAGCGGCGAGGGACAGCAGGGTGGCAAGGATCAGGATCGGGCGCATGTCGGTGTCAGCCTTCTGCTCTGTCATTGGAGATTTCGTTCAGGATGCGGTCCATCACGGTCACGATCTGGGTAGCCAGCGCCGGGTTGGCGGGGCCGCATTGGGCGGTACGGATTGCCATTGCCTTCACCAGCATGACCAGCATCTGGCTTTGGCCTTCATAGCGAAGCCGCGCTTCCTCGACACTGCGATGGGTCACGCGGGCAAAGATCGTTGCCAAAAGAGTAACGATCGTGTCTTCCATCTGAAGCGAGGCCGCACCGATTTCGGGCTTGCGTATCGAAGCGGCGGTGATTTCTGCCCAAAGCTGGCCATCCTTCATCGCCTCTTCGGTGAAGTGGCCCAGAATGCGGTGGCGGAGCGCCAGCATCGGATCATCCGCCTGCTCGATTTCGGCGAAATCGCCCTGAATCTCAGCAAGATCGTAGTTGCACATCGACTGCACGATGGCCGACTTCGATGGGAAATAGCGGTAGAAGTTGCCCACACTCATGCCCGCGGCGCGCGCAAGGTCCTGCATCGAGGCGCCGTCGAAACCCTTTTCCGCGAAAGCCTGACGGATCGACGCCAGGATCTCGTGGCTGCGCAGCTCGGCGCCGGGATTGGGGAAGGGAAGGGTGGACATAAGATGAGTCGCCTGGGAATGAACGTTCATTCACGCAAATAGTCGACGTAGCGTAAACGTCAAGGGCAATCATGCTGCAGCACAGCGGATGCTTGGCTTTTTGCAGGAATTAGCCCAAAGGAGCGGCAGACAAGGGGGCAAACACCATGGCGACCGGCTTCGGCTTCACGATTTCGGCAACCGACGGGGCCGCGCGGACGGGCGTGATTTCGACCCCTCGGGGCGAGATCAGGACGCCCGCCTTCATGCCGGTCGGCACCGCGGCCACAGTCAAGGCGATGCTGCCCGAAAGCGTGCGCGCGACGGGGGCCGACATCCTTCTCGGCAACACCTATCACCTCATGTTGCGCCCTGGGGCCGAGCGGATCGCGGCCCTCGGCGGCCTCCACCGCTTCATGAACTGGGAGCGGCCGATCCTGACCGACAGCGGCGGGTTCCAGGTCATGTCGCTTGGGCCATTGCGCAAGCTGACCGAGGAAGGGGTGCGCTTCGCCTCGCATCTCGACGGCTCGAAGCACATGCTGACGCCTGAGAGGAGCATGGAAATCCAGGCGCTTCTGGGGTCGGACATCGTGATGGCCTTCGACGAATGCCCGGCACTGCCCGCGACGGACGAAGAGGTCGCCCGCGCGATGCGCCTCTCGATGCGGTGGGCGCAGCGGTCGCGCGATGCGTTCGGGGATCGGCCGGGCCACGCGCTCTTCGGGATAATGCAGGGCGGCGTCACGCGCGAACTTCGTGAGGAAAGCGCCTCGAAACTAAAGGAAATCGGCTTTGACGGCTATGCCATAGGTGGTCTTGCAGTGGGCGAGGGGCAAGAGGCGATGTTCGGCGTCCTCGACTACGCGTCGGGCTTCCTGCCTGAGGATCGGCCCCGCTACCTGATGGGCGTGGGCAAGCCCGACGACATCGTCGGCGCGGTGGAACGCGGCATCGACATGATGGACTGCGTCTTGCCAAGCCGCTCAGGCCGCACCGGCCAGGCCTGGACCCCGCGCGGCCAGGTGAACCTGCGAAACGCCCGGCACAAGGACGACCCCCGTCCCTTGGACGAAACCTGCAACTGCCCCGCCTGCCGCAGCTACTCCCGCGCCTACCTCCACCATGTGGTGAAAGCGGATGAGATCATCGGGTCGATGCTCCTGACCTGGCACAACCTGCATTACTATCAGGTGCTTATGCAGGGCTTGCGTGACGCGATCGCCGCCACCAGGCTGGCCGCCTTCGTTGCCGAGTTCCACGCCACCCGCAAGGCAGGCGACATCGAACCGGTCTGATGTCATCACGGCATGAGAGGCCCAAGCAGCGAAAGTTCCCGCGAAAAAGCCGCGTTCCGAAGCACGTGGTAGCCTTGGTTCCGCACCATCCGCGGCTTCCGGACCTCCGGCTTGGTTTCCACAGCATAGACAGCCGCGTAAGGCCCCTCACCGGTCACCATCGCCCGGCCCGGGCCGATCAGATCACCCAGCGCCTTATCGCCGAATGACGGAAGCACCATCGCGCCAAGCCCTGCCTCCATCGCGGCTGCCGCCTGCTCGGCATCGCTTTTGGCCGAATAGACTAGGACGATCAGCGTCAGATCATTGGCTCCGTCGCTCAGATCGGCCAGCAGCAGATTGCTCCAGTATGGCACGCCACCGGGCGGGAGGTTGACCAGGTTAAGGTCCGACCCGACGCGAAACGCCGGCGCGAATTCCGTCGGATTGGAGAAGATCGTGGCATGCAGAAGCTGCCTTTGCCCCCAGTCCGGCAGATCAAGCACGCGGCCGAAGGCCGCCAGAACCGGGTTCACCTCGGGACTTGCGAACATCGCTTCCAACCCCGGCCAGGTGGTGGACTGCATGAGAATGCTGCCATCCAGCGCGATGCGAGAGGACTTTGGCAGCGGGTAGGTAAAGGGATCATCCGGGCTGCGATAGTCCATGTATTCCATCAGGTCTTCTTCGCCCCGCCAGTAGACCGGAAACACCTTTCCATCGTCGAAAACATACCCGTTCGCCAGCAGTGACGGCCCGATCTGTGGGATCACCTCGGACGGCAGGAGCAGAATCATGCCTCGGTTCCCAGGATCGTCTATCCCGACGGCAGCCTGGACATCGGCTCGCGAAAACCCGACCTTGCCTGACCAGTCTCCCCCTTCCGGCGCTTTCGCCAGCGGCCCGCCAAGGCTGCGCCGCCCATCGGCAGGCACATCGCCCGCACCCGTCGCAACCAGCGCCGCCATCGCAGCGGCAGCCGCATCGAAATCGACATACTCCGGCGCCAGTTCTGACCGGTTGGCGATCACGGGATCAGGCAGATACGACATCAGCTGCAGAAACCGCGCACTTCTCTCCTGCGCTGCCACCGGGGATGCCAAGGCCAGCGGCAGACACAGCGCAAGCAGGCGCAAGACGACGGGCATAGGCTACGTCTCCATTCGTTAGACCGCCGCTATGGTTGCACCGATGGCGTTACCCTGGGAAGTGCGGTTTACCTTCCGAATGCTCTTCGTCGCCGTCCGCCAGCCATCAGGCCAGAGGACATTGGTGCATTCCAACCGGAAACCGGGTGCTCGGATGGGGACAATTTGCAGCAATGCCAGACGACAAGAGCGCCGCGATCAACCCCTGCAACTTATGATTGCTGGTAACACGTCAACATATGTGAATTTATTTTTCGCACCCTGTCTCGGTTCATCCTGGGTTCATTTCTCCCGCGTTACGCCTGTGCGCAACGCGGCCTGAAGGCTGCATTGGGACAGCATAGCCATGGCAACCTTCTCGCTTTGGGCGCGTCGCGACTCGACGACCGCCAACAACAATGAACTGAACCCGATCGGGACCAGCGGCCCGAACGGCCAACCGGCGTCACAAATCACCTTTACCGACAACAACGGTGCTGGCGATCTTTCGCTGGAATACAACGGCGGCCAACCGGACCCGGACACCCAGGTCATCATTGGCGGGGTTGCCTACAACTTCACGGTCACCCTGACTGGAACGCTGCCGACCGGTGTCAACAGCAATACGGTGCCATTGGCCCTGCAGGGGCGGGACGTTGCGATAATCCAGGTTGTTGTCGGCGGACAGCTTCGCGAGTACGTCATCGTGCTTGGGCAGCCGCCCGCAACCGAAGCGCAGATGAATGGCATCGGCAGCGGCGCGATCCCGCTAAGCAACCTCGACTTCGACCCGCCGCCGTTCTGTTTTGCCCAAGGGACCGAGATCGCCACCCCCAGCGGCCGCCGCCCGGTTCAGGACCTTTGCCCCGGTGACGCAGTGTTGACCGAAGACGGCCGCAGCGTGACCATCGCCTGGATCGGAAGGTCCCGCTACAGCCGCGAGCGCGCAGCAAGCGAACAGCGCCTTCGCCCGGTCCACCTCAACGCCCACGCCTTCGGGCCGGGATTGCCGGACCGCGAGCTTGTCGTCTCGCCCCAGCACCGAATTGTGATCGAGGGCCCGCATTGCGAGATTCTGTTCGGCGTCGACCGTGCCTTTGTGATTGCCCGGCACTTGCCAAAGCCCTTCGCAACCTCGCCCGAGCCTCCAGAAGACGTGGTCTACCACCACATTCTTCTGGAAAACCACGACATACTGGTCGCAAACGGCTTGCCGGCCGAAAGCTTTCAGCCCGCCCGGCGGATGGTCGAAGCCCTCTCGTCCGAGGCGAGGGCATCTCTCATGGCAGTGCTCGACATCCTCGGCGAGGAGGACATGCTGACCCGCCCCGACGCGCTTCCCACTTTGAACCTCCGGGAGGCCCGCGTCCTACTCGCAGCCCTTAACCCCGGCCCGCGCCCGGCCCAGGACGATATCGGCGGCGCCGCGGTCCTTAACTGACCAGAGCCGCAAGGTCACCGTTACCCATCCATCGCAATCGGTCTTGTGGACGCCCGCGCGGCGGTTCACACTGCTTGTCCAGCGCCGAACTTGAAACCTTCGGTGTGTGACCACAGATTAACACATCCAAAGGCGGAGCAGGCCGGGTTGCCGATGGTCGGGACCTTGTCGCGCTGCCGCGAGCGAAGGTACACATATGACAAATCTCAAGTCCCAAAGTTACGCTGTCCTGCCGTTGCGCGACATCGTGGTTTTTCCTCACA
>NZ_JBOFBI010000190.1:0-3212 GCF_051645465.1 Tabrizicola sp.
GATGAAAGCGAGACCGTTCAATTCCCTGGGGTGCATTGTTTGCCGAAGCGGGCTCTACTCTCTGCCATTCTTGGCAGAGGAGAGGCAGGATGCGCTGGAAAATCAGTATTGAGGGTTCGGACGAAATCACGCAAGGTCACCGGTTAGAGTTTGAGATCGCGAAGAGCCTTGACGATCTGGCCGCCGGTAGCCTGGGCCTGTCGGTTGACGACGGCAAGACCATCTTGGCATCACTTCAACGGTACTTCATCGAGCAGCAGTGCGCCCTCTATGTTTTGTTCCGACGTCATTGCCAGGGGTGTGGCGGAACGCGGCCGATCAAGGACTATTCGGCCAGAACGATCCAGACAGTTTACGGCGCTGTCACCGTGGAGAGCCCTCGGCTATACCCCTGCCGCCGCTGCATGCCCGGTGTTGATTTCACAATCACTCCAGTGTCAGAGCTCTGCCCTGACCGTGCAACTGTAGAACTGATGACGCTCACGGCTAAGCTTGGCGCACTCATGCCTTACCGAGCAGCGACAGAAGTTCTGGCCGATTTTCTGCCTGGGCAGATGCCAACTCGGCACACGACCCTGCGACATCGCACTTTGACAGTTGGTAAGCGACTGGAGGAAAAGGAAGAACAGCGCATGTTCTTTGAAAAAGTCGACACGCAGGAACGTCGTCAATGCGAGCTGCCGCTGCCTGGTGACCCAGAACGGGAGTTTGTCCTTGGCATCGATACTGCTCATATCCCGCAAGTCCGCGGCCATGAAACGCGAAGTTTCGAAGCTGTCATCTGCCACGCAAGCAGGGGCGGGGTCGGATCCGACCGAGGAATCTTGTTCGCGTTTTCGGGCACTTCGCGAAAACGCATGCGTGCAGAAGGGCTGCTTGCCCTCAAACGTCTCGGATACGAAGGCAAGGGCGATGTTACCGTGATCTCCGACGGTGAGGACTGTCTGAAGCGCTTGAAATCCGCTCTCCCGCAGCCAGCCACGCACATCCTCGACTGGTTTCACATTGCCATGAAGCTGCGATCAATCGAGCAGACTGCCGGGTGGTTGGCGCGGCGGCTGCCGCCGAACGAGCGGGAAGAGCTTTTGGAAGACATAGCAGCGGTGAGGTGGCGTCTTTGGAATGGTCAAACAGACAGGGCAATTGACCTGATCGGTCGCCTGTTTCAAGACTTGAAGGCAGATGAACAGGGCAGCTCCGCGATCGCCCCGCTACGAGGCGGTCTGTTGAACCTGCGCATCTACATTGAGCAAAACCGCGGTTCCATCACCAACTATGGTGCGAGATATCGCGAAGGGAGGCGGATCGCCTCCACGGCCGCTGAAGCGAACGTCAACAATCTTGTCGCAAGGCGGATGGTCAAGAAGCAGCAAATGCGCTGGTCAGTACGCGGGGCAAACCTGCTCCTTCAAGTCCGCGTCGCCCTTGCCAATGGCGATCTTGCGGAACGTCTCGCCTACAGGCCGCCAGTTCAACCAAGTCAGACCATCATTTCACCATTCGTGCCGCTACCGCTCTTTCAGCGTGCCGCATGACCCCAGCTAGTTGAACGGTCCCCTTGAGGACCGCACAACCGAGACGCTGGGCCTTCTGTTCGACATGCACTGGCCAAGCCGCCAGTTCGAAACCGCGCGCGGCATCCGCCGAAGCCCGTTCCATGACCGGCTGAAGGCGGCCGGGGCCTTCATGACCGAAGCGGCGGGTTGGGAACGCCCCGGATTCTTCGGCGCGCCGGGCTGCGCGCCCTCCGTCAGCTATTCCTACGGGCGACCCAGCTGGTTCGACGCCACGGGGGCCGAATGCCGCAACACGGCCCGGAACGTGACGCTGTTCGACCACAGCTGCTTCATCAAGTTCCTCTGCGAGGGGCCGGATGCCGTGACCGTGCTGAACCGGGTCTGTGCGAACAACATCGACGTGGCGGTGGGGCGTGTCGTCTATACCCAGTGGCTGAACGAGATGGGCGGCATCGTGGCCGATGTGACCGTGACCCGGCTGTCGGAAACGGCCTTCATGGTGGTGACCATCGCCCTGTCGCAGCGCCGCGACATGGCCTGGCTGCGGCGGCACATTCCCGAAGGCGCGCGCCTCTCGGTGCAGGATGTCACCTCGGGCCTACCGATGCTGGCACTGATGGGGCCAAAGGCGCGTGCGCTGCTGTCGCGGGTCTCGCCCGCCGACCTGTCGGACGCGGCCTTCCCCTTCGGCACCAGCCAGGAGATCGACCTGGGCTATGCGCGGGTACGGGCCAGCCGGCTGACCTATGTCGGTGAACTGGGATGGGAGATCTACATGCCCACCGAATTCGCCGCCCATGTGTTCGAGGTGCTGGCTGACGCTGGGCGCGATCTGGGTCTGGGCATGGGCGGCTTCTTCGCCATCAATTCCCTTCGCATGGAAAAGGGCTATCGCCACTGGGGCCATGACATCGGCGAGGAAGACACGCCGCTGCAGGCGGGGCTTGGCTTTGCCGTGGCATTCGACAAGCCGGGCGGCTTCATCGGCCGCGAGGCGCTGCTGCGGCAGCGTGCGGCCGGTGTGCAGGACCGACGCATGGTGCAGCTGAGCCTTGAGGTCGACGGCATCCCCCCGCACCTCTACCACAATGAACCCATCCTGCGGGACGGCGTCATCGTCGGTTCGGTGACCACGGGCGCCTTTGGCCACCGCATCGGCAAGTCGCTGGGCATGGGCTATGTATCCTGCCCCGGCGGCGTGACCGCCGACTGGCTGGGCGCGGGCACTTGGGAGGTCGAGATCGCCTGGCGCCGGTACCCCGTACGCGTGCAGTTCGGGCCTTGGTACGACCCGAAGGGAGAGCCGTTGCGCTGATCGCGGGGACCTTGTGGCCCCAAGCGCGCGGATGCCCTGCCGAGCCGCGACTGGCTCACGGCCGGCGGCCTTGGTCATGAATCGGCGTGAGCGCCGCTGCGGCGTGCGCAACTGCTGAGATCTCGCAGCGGTCCGTGCTGCCTGAGTGCAGCAGACGTGTTGGACCCCTGATGGAATTGCATGGACCCTACGTGTCAAAAAAAAATATACACAATAAAACCAGATGATTAACGTAAGCGCCTCGCGAAGTTGCCACTTCTGGCCCCAAACTTGCATGAATTCCATATGAACGCGCAGCAAGACGCAATCTCACAGCGGAGTCCAGTCATGTCCCCCACAACGCTTGCCGAAGCGCCCTATCTTGACGTCGCCGACCCGGC
>NZ_JBOFBI010000191.1:0-9134 GCF_051645465.1 Tabrizicola sp.
TCGTGTCATCCCCGCGAAAGCGGGGACCCATCTTCTTCTGGCATAGGATGGGTCCCCGCTTCCGCGGGGATGACACGACCCCAAACCCCCACCACCCCGCACCACGAAAGGGCCGCGCCCTCCCTCTGGTGGGCGCCCCAACGGCCGACGTAGGCGCTTTATGGTGCCACCCCTCCCACCGAAGTTCGGGTGAGCAACGTTGCAAAGCGTCCTCCCAAGGGAGAGGGAGGGCCCGGCCCGGCGGGCTTCGCCCTTGATTCCGGGCCAAAGTGGCATCTACTTCCACGATCAAGTGTGCACCAATCGAACCGAGGGAACCTTGACCGACCCGGATTCACAACGCTAACATATTCGACGACACTACCCGCGACCCTTCCTCAAAGGAGCTAAATGGACCCGTCAGTATTCTGGACTAGATATGAGGAGACGGCGAAAGACTACGATGAGCTTCATGCAAAAATCGTACTTATCTCCGAGGCGGCAATTAGGGCTGAGCGGACTTTGGTCTGGCGTGGTCAGAAGGACGCAACATGGGCTTTGCATAGCAAGTTATATAGAAATTATCTTGCTCGCCGCCCCAGCCGAGTAACAGAAAATGCTTTTGCAGAACTTGAAAAGACCATCCTGAGGGATCTTCGAAGGTGGGGGCTGCACTCTCAACGAAATAGCGGAAGACTTTCCATTCTTTCTCAGCTAGCCATGCTTCAACATTTTGGCTCCCCAACTCGCCTTTTGGACATAACATTCAATGCATTGGTTGGAGCATTCTTTGCAACAGAAAAAGATAGTGCTCACGAAACTTCTGATGCGCGTCTCTTTGCAATTGATGTGACTGATCGACTAATAAACGAAACGAAGTCGCTTCGAAATTGGGAGGACTCACTAGATATTCCGTGGAGCGATAGCTTCATCTTAACTCAGTATTATGATCTAGAGCGACGAGGACATTCCGGCCTTACAGTTTTTCGAAGAAACTTCATGATTGATTGGCTGCATGAGTGGAGTAGTCATTTCTATGCTTGGCGCCCACCATCGCTTGATGCCAGAATTGCCGCGCAGAACGGTGGGTTCATCTTTGGCGGAATTGTGGGGACCTCACTAAGGGAGGGTTACCTCGACTCAGCCTTGGAAGTTCGGCATGCTGGATTTCAGCTAACGCATCCATCAGATCCGTCCTCGCGGCTGACCATTGATGAAACTCGGCGCATCACCTGCATAGCTGTACAGCCAAAGCCATTTCCAACGAAATCCATACGTGAAAACACGAAGAATTCAATCTATAGCATTCGAATAACTTCAAAAGGCAAGAAGGAAATACAGAGTAAACTTATGCAAATATATGGATACACTCATTCTACGATTTATCCGGATTTCCCGGGTTTTTCGTTGTATGGTGAAGGAACGACTTAACTTGGTCCTTTCGAACTTTTCTTAGAACAATTGTAGAGCCGGTCCCAATCCACCACCCCAACCCCCTTAACAAACCCTTACCGCCCTCCCTCCCCCAACAAAATCAACCCCTTACCCACCTGTCCCACCGTGGGACACCCGCCCGGAGCCCCTTGCGGCCCCCCAAACCTCACCCATAGCCCCCCGCCCGGCGGCACCACATGCCCCGCCGGACGGGCGGTCTTTCAAGGTCAGCTCTTTTCGGTCGCAAGCTTGGGCATCGCGGCAGGCGTCCCGTTCGGCTTTGGATCGCTCAGCAGGCCTGCCAGCCCGTCATCCATACTGATCCCGATCTCTTCGCCCAGCTTCTTCATGACCGGCAGTTGCAGCGCCGCCCCAAGCATGGCGTCAAAAGCCTGGTTGACCGGAGCCTTGCCGTTCATCTCGCCACCGCCACCCTGCGACCCGTGCCCAAGCCCCGTGATGTGATTGATCCGGATCGAGTCGATCTTCTCGGCGGGCTTCACCATTTCCTGCACGATCTTCGGCATCGCTTCCAGGCGGGCCAGCGCGATCCGCATGGCGACAATCTCGGACGAGAGCGTGTTCTCGGAATTCGCTAGCGCCTGCCTGCCCTCGGCTTCGGCCAGAAGGTCGGCCTTCTTCGCCTCGGCGCGGATCGTGATGGCATCCGCCTCGGCCTGAGCCTCCTCGCGCAGCGCGGCGGCACGGTCGGCTGCGGCTTCCCGCTCGGCCTCGGCGGCCAGGCGCAGGCGCGTCCCTTCCCGCTCGGCCTCCCGGCGGGCATCGATCACCGCGATCTCCTTCTCCCGCTCAGCCTGCGCAACTGCGCGCGCCGTCTCGATCGCTTCGGACGCCTTGATCGCCTCGGCCCGCGCCGCATCGGCACTCGCCCGCGCCCGGCTCTCGGCTTCCGATTTCTCGTTGATGACGATCTGCCGTTCCTGGTTCGCAACCTCGATCTCGCGTTCCTTCGTGATCTGCGCTTCCTCCATCGCGCGGGCGCGGGCGATTTCGGCTGTCTCGATGTCCTGCTCGCGGCGGATACGGGCCCGCTCCTTCTCGGATTCGGCAGCCTCGCGCGACCGGGCGATCTCGGCCTCCTGCGCCGCCTTGAGCACCTCGACCTCCTGCGTCCTCGCGATGCGCGCCTCTTCCTCGTCCCGATCGATCTGCAGCTTCAGCTTCTCCGCCTCCATCGCGGACCGGCGCACCGCCACATCCGCGTCGGCGTCAATCTGTGCCCGCTCTTTCTTCGACGTCGCGATGACCTCGGCCAGCTTCCGCATACCCACCGCGTTGAAGGCGTTGTTCTCATCCAGGGCCGAGAACGGCGTCTGGTCCAGCGCCGTCAGCGACACCGACTCAAGCTCCAGCCCGTTCTTCAACAGGTCGTTCGACACCGCATTATGCACCTCCTGCACGAACGAGGTCCGGTTCTCGTGCAGCTCATCCATCGTCATGCGCGCCGCCACCGCACGCAGACCGTCGATCAGCTTGCCCTCGATCATCTCGCGCAGCCCGTCCACGTTGAAGGTCTTGTCCCCCAGCGTCTGCGCCGCCCGGCTGATGCCGTCCTCGGTCGCCTGAACCGAGACGTAGAACTCCGCCCCCACATCGACGCGCATCCGGTCCTTGGTGATCAGCGCACCTTCCGAGGCCCGCTTCACCTCAAGCCGCAGCGTCTTCATGTTGACCGGGCTGATTTCATGCAGCAGCGGGATGACGATGGCACCGCCGTCCATGATCACGCGCTTTCCGCCCGCTCCGGTCTTGACCAGACTGACCTCCCGGGTCGCGCGGCGGTAAAGCCTGCCCAGGATCAGACCGATCAGCAGCAGGAAAGCCAGGACTGCGCCAACTATGATGAGAAAGGCGTACAAGGACATCGAAGGGCTCCATTCACGAAGGGTTGCGAAAGACCGGGGTTCAGCCGATCGCGATGATACGTATCGCCCACTGAACTGGGGTAACGCGCTGGCGCACCGTCAGCACCTCGCTGCCTTCGGTGATTTCGTCGGCATCGCCGAAGGGTTCGCAGCGAAGGTAATGCACGTTGTTATGCCGATCATGAAGCCGGACTTCAGCCGGCACGCCACGGCGCGCCACGCCTTGGGTGACCTTGCCCCGCAACCCGCCCATGAACTGGAGCGACGTGGCCGAGCTTTCGTACTTCGGCAGAAATCGCGCAAAGACCCCGGAGAACTTGCGCGCAAACCCCAGGCCGAAGGGCAGAGCCACAAGCCCGGCAAGGCCCGCTGCCAGGGGCGCTCCAAAGACGGTCGTGACCAATGATTGCAAGACAAAACCGGTAACTCCAAAGCCAAGCAATGCCGCCGCGAACCAGACCATGAACGGCGTCGCTCCCAGGCCGAGCAGACCCGCAAAGCCGGAAGGAGCGGCCGCTTCTGGAACATCGGCGGTATTGTCGGCGGCGGAAAGAAGGGCGTCAACGTCTGGAATCTCTCCAGGATCAAGATCGAAGGCCGAGCTTGCCCCCTCCAGCCCAACGTCAAGGTCCGGACCGTCGCTCGCACCAAAGAGCGATCCGCCGATCAGCAGGGCTGCCGTCTCAAGCAGCAAGAGGGCCAGCAGCAGACCCAGAGCCAACGAAAACGGTACATAAGGCATTGACAACAAAAGCGACACGCCTTGCCTCCTTAAGGGCACTGACTGGCCCAACCGTCACAAGAGTGTGATTGGCCTCCCCCGAATTCAATAGTTCGCAATCAATTCTTTGGACCTCAGACCGCCGCCCCTGCGCTTCAGTCCAAGCAGCGCTGCGGAAGGCAGCTTGCCTCCAAGCCATGGCGCGGGGGTACCGCATATGGGGGCGTAAGGGCAAAACCCACCGCGTAGGGTGCGCATTCATGGCGCACCAAAGCTCAACACCACCCACCGCGCCCCGCAGCGTGTGCATTCATGCGCACCATCCCGTAAAGTGGGGTTCTACCCCACCATCCTGTCCACCCCGCACCACCAAAGGGCCGCACCGTCCATCGGGTGGGCGCCCCAACGGCCGACGTAGGCGCCTTATGGTACCAGCCCTCCCACCGCAGTTCGGGTTTGAGACGCTGCAAAGCGCCGTCCCTAGGGGGCAGGAGGGCGCGGCCCGGCGGGCTTCGCCATCGATTCCGGGCCAAAGGGGCCAAACTTGGATGCTATGCTTCGAAAACAGCAGTGGTTCACGGGGACCGGAAGATACACCGCCGCTCCGGTCGAATGAGGCACGACGTTAACTAGGAGTCCACTTGAGATCGCTCTTTAGCGAGGCGATAATGGGCCTTCGGATCTCTCGCATAGTCACCTTGAACAAACACTAGAATACCCTTGCGGCATAGCCGGTCAAGATCCTTCTTTGACGTTGCCCAAGTGCGCCCCGTTAGTCTTTGAGCCTCCGACACCTGTACCGCTTCATTTCTAAACGCATACGCAGCTATCTTTATCTCATGGTCCTGCATGAGTTTCCATTGTTCTACCCCGAAGTGCATGGCAACTTCTCTATCGCTCGACCTGCTACGAACCTGGTGGTCATTCTGTAGTATGACCCGTACGACCACTCCGTGAAGCGCTTCTTGCCGAAACTGGGGCTCTGGAAGGTTGTACTCTGCCATGCTATCTCTTATCCGTCTGGTACCTTCTCTTGCCATCTGCACGTAGCCAAGATAACGCATTGCATCCATGAAATGATGATTTCTGGACGCGCGTAGGGCGTAGATCGTCTTCTCATTGACCGGAGGCACAAACCCTCCAGGGCTCTCAATCTCCATTCTATTGCTATAGATCTTAATCGTTGTGTCAGTACCTGAAAATGAGTATGAACGATGGACACAAGCGTTTACCAACGCTTCAAACCAAGCCCACTTCGGGTACTCTGGCGTAGTTACGAACTTTCCATCACTGTTCAGCCAAGTTACAGTATGAAGCGCCTCTTCGATGGCATTTTGTGCTTTCTGGATTACTTCGACAACACACCCCTCACAAAAGCGGTCTCTAATAGGACGGTAGTTTTCACCAGAGCCTTCGCGCTCACCGTCAAACCTCTGGACCCTGACGCGACATCCGGGGATAGTCCGCCCGGGGTCTTTTGCTGCGAGTAGTACTAGCGTATTTAGTGGAAAGTATTGGTCACCGCTTTTTTCAATTAGATGCCGATCAACTAGGACTTCTTCATTGGACCAATCACTCCGCTGTTCGCGCCTGCGAAACTCGTCGCAAAAGTCCTGAATGATTGACCGATGGAAGTCATTGGGATATGTATATGGTGCGCGATCCAGCTCAAACGATACCTCGTTTCTAGTAGCTCTGAAATCTCGCTTCTCTTCTTCTGACATTCTGTGCTTGGTATCCCCATAGCGAATCCAAGCTTCTGATTTATTTGTTTCTGCTAGTTTTCCGATGTAAGGTATGTAGACGAGGATTAGGAAGTCATCTTCTCCATCAACTACTACTGGAACACGCTTAAATTCTGGCTTCGCAGTCGGGCACTTTTGAGTATGGCACTTCTCGATCTCATTGAGAGTCTTCTGATCCAGCCGCTTACAGCCTTGGACCGTGCCATCGTCAGCAACCCCGTAACACAGTACTCCACCATCCGGGGTATTTGAAAAGCAGCTCATGTACGCCGCTAAGTCATCAAAATGTATCTTGACTGTCGATTTATAATCGATCCTGCGATCTTCTACAAAAAACGAAATCATTCTCTGCGTAAAACGCACCCAGATGTCCCTAGGCGTCCACAAAGCCGGTTGGTCGCTGACCGAGAACGGTTCGTCGAAGGGAAGGCTCAACTGGTTATCGGTCATTTTTCCACATCTAGTATGTCGAGGTCGGGTCGACATACCATATATAGAACTTTGCCTGATTCTATATGTGGTGTGTCGACCTACGCTCGACATACTAGGTGATGTTACTTCAGGTTGATAGCAGGTAGGCTTGGCGTACGCGATTTCACCGTTCCCCAACCCCCTTAACAAACCCTTACCGCCCCCACTCCCCCAACAAAATCAACCCCTTACCCACCTGTCCCACCGTGGGACACCCACTCGGAGCCCCTTGCGGCCCCCACAAACCTCACCCATAGGCCCCCGCCCAGCGGCTGACCAGCTGCCCTTGCAGCCGCCGCGCCCGTTTGGTCCAGGCCGAGGACCCCTCCGGCTCCTCCCGATCCCCCACCGGCACCGCATCCCGCCGCGCCGGGTCGCCCGAGAAGATCGCGAACACCAGCTCCCGACCGCCCGGAGGCACCACATGCCCGGCGAGCCCCGAGACAAAGTTCAGCGTCCCCGACTTCGCCAGCACCTTCACCGGGTGCCCCTCGATCACCTTCCCCTTGTCGTCCTTCATCCCCACATCCCGCAGGATCGGCTTCAGCCCCCGCTTCCCCTTCTCCGCCGCGACCAGCACCCGCACCATCCCCGCCGCCGTGACCCGCGAGACCCCGCCAAGCCCGGAATGGTCATACAGATCGAAGCTCTCCCCGAACGCCTGCCGCACCCACTCCGACATCGCCTGCCCCGACGCCTCCAGCCCCGCAAGCCCGGAAGCCGCAAGCCCCACACACTCCGCCGTCAGGTTGGTCGAGAACTTCAGCATGTCCTGCAAAACCTCCGGCAAGGTCTCGCTCTCCACCCGCCCGATCTCCTCCCCTGCAGGCAGCGCCCCGACCCGCTCCCCAACCTCCAGCTTGATCCCCTGAGCCCGGCACAGCGTCCGGAACACCTCCGCCACATAGCGCCCCGGATTGCGGACCGGCAGCCACCGGCTTCCACCGTTGCCAAGAGACCCCGAAGCGACGGTCCATTGCTCGACCTGTCCCGGATCGTAGGTAAAAAGCGGCGCCTCGCGCGCGGCGACGCTGACCCTGACCATCCCGACCTCAGGCAGAAACCGCTCCCCCCGAGCATCAACGGCCACCTGCCAGTCGCCGTTCGCCCGCTTCCATTCGAAATGCACCCGGTTGAAGTTCAGGTTCAGCCCCGAGATCGCGGCATTGTAGCCCACATGCGCCGGCTGATCCTCGGCAATCCCCCTCAGAACCGGCAGCGCGCCCTCCCAATACAGGAACCGCCCCGTCGCCCCCTTCACACCCTTCGCAGCCAGCCGCGCCACCAGATCGCCCAGCTGATCCGTCTGCAGCGTCGGGTCACCCCCGCCCGCCAGCACAACATCCCCCTGTACGATCCCACCAGAAACCGGCCCCGTCGCCAGCACCCGCGTCACGAACCGATGCTCCGCCCCCAGCCGGTCCAGCGCATAAAGCGCTGTCACCGCCTTTGCCACGCTGGCCGGCGGCAGCGCCAGATCGGGCTGCCGTGCCGCCAGCACCGCGCCGGTCTTCGCATCGGCCAGCACATAGGCAACCTCGCCCCCAAGCTTCGCCGCCGCGATCAGCGCCGAGACATCCCCGGCCGATGCGCTTGCGGCCGCTGGCTTGGCCCCCGCCAACCCAGGCCGCGGCACCGGGCGGGGTGAGCTGTTCATGATCTCGGCAACAGCCGGGACCGCAACTCCCGCCAGAAGCCCAGCCAGCATCATCCGCCGCGTGATCACTGCATCGCTCTCCCGATTCCCAGCATGCGTGATACCCGATTGCCAGGATTCCGCCAGACCGGCGTTCCGCCCGGCCCGGTCACAAGACGGTCAGCACCGCACTGGCTGCCCTTTCATCTTTGTCCAAATATCCCCGCCGGAGGCTCTTTGCCGAAGCCAACTGGCCCTGGGTCGGAGGCGAGACAAGACTTGCGCCTGCCAGGGCGCTCATTTCAAAACCCGGCCCGACCGCCACCCCCCCTTCGCCCTTATCTCGGTCGACGAGGCCGCATTTAGCGGCAGGTTCACGAAAGCCCAGACCGGCGGCTTCCGCCCCCGAAGGTTCTCGCCCCGCGCCACCTGATGCACCCGGAAGGCCCGCGCGGCGACCGACAACCGCGCGGTCACACCCGAACCCGGCCGCGCCAGCACCCCCACGGCGACCGATCGCAGGATATCGCGCCACCGCTCCCACCGATGGAACTGCACCAGATTGTCCGCCCCCATCAGCCAGACGAAAGTGACCCCCGGATAGACCGCCTTCAGCCGGTCGATCGTATCCGCCGTCGCCCGCGTCCCGAACACCTCCTCCAGCGCCGTGATCTTCACCCGCGAATGGCTCATCACCGCCCGAGCGCGCTTCAACCGCTCCGCCATCGGCGCCGGCTGCCGCGCCTTCAGCGGGTTGCCGGGGCTGACCAGCCACCACACCTGATCCAGCCCCATCCGCTTCAAGGCCTCGCGGCTGATATGGACATGCCCCTCATGCGCCGGATCGAACGACCCGCCAAGAAGGCCAATCACCATGCCCTTGTGAGCGATCGGGAAACCCTGTTTCATCCGCTCATGGCTAGACCAACCGAAGCCCTGCATGGAACGGAAAAATGAGGTCGTCGCAACGATTTCGTTCTGCAGGGCCCGAGAGCGCACAATGAAGCCCGCCAACATCGACCTCGCCCCCGCCGACCCGGCCTCGCCGCAGGCGACCCATTGCCTCACCGAATACTTCGCCGAGCTTGACCGCCGCTTCCCGACCGGCTTCGACCCCGGCCCACCCGCCGACCCCGCCGACTACCGCCCCCCGAACGGCCTCTTCCTCATGGCCACCGCCGACGGCAGCCCCGTCGGCTGCGTCGCCCTCAGCGTCCCCAATGCCGAGGTGAAACGCCTCTGGATCGCCCCCACCGCCCGCG
>NZ_JBOFBI010000192.1:0-1729 GCF_051645465.1 Tabrizicola sp.
CGGTGGACCCGGACCGGGCGCAACTGGCCGACCTCGTGGCACGGCGCGAGGATCTGGTCACCATGATCGGGGCCGAAAAGAACCGGGCCGGGACCATGCGGGACAGCTGGCTCTGCAAAGAAATCGTGTCGATGATCAAGGTGTTGAAAGCGCATTTGGAGGCGGTCGAGGCCCAGATCGCCACGCTGATCGAGGCCCGCGAGACCCTGACCGCCGAAGCCCGCCGCCTCCGTTCGATGCCCGGGATCGGCCCGACGCTGGTGGCGGTGATCCTGGCCCGCCTGCCCGAGCTTGGCAAACTCGATCACCGCCAGATCGCCAGCCTCGCGGGTCTCGCGCCCCAGGCCTGCGACTCAGGCCTCCACCATGGTAAGCGCCGCATCTGGGGCGGCAGAGCAGATGTCCGCCGCGCGCTTTACCTCGCAGGCTTCATCGCCTCACGCTTCGACCCAACCATCAAAGCCTTCCGAGCCAGACTGCAAGCCGCCGGAAACCCCCCCAAACTCGCCATCACCGCCTGCGCGCGAAAACTCCTCACAATCCTCAACGCAATGCTCAGGGACGGCAAAGACTACCGAAAACACACCGCATGAAAAACAGTTGCTACGGCTCGCTTCAAACCCGAAAATCGAGTAACCGTTAGTGCCCATGGGTATGTGATCCGTCAATTATCAGATGATGCGGCAGCGCCGCAGGTGAAAGACCTTTGCAAGGCCCGCCTTGTGAAGCGCTTTGCCAAGTTTCGGGCTGACGAAGAAGCCGACTTCCGAGAGAGAATCCCCCCATATGTCCGACCCCTCCAGCGCGGCAGAGGTAACAGCGAACTCGTCATCCTTGATCCAAAACTTTGGGCGACATTTCCCGTCCGGATAAGGCCCATCAATGCCTCGGCTCTCAGCGGTGTTCACCGCTGTCTTCTTCGCACCGAAGTTCAGCGCCCAGAACGGGCCCGGCACCGGCGTCACCCCATCGTGCCGCACGAGTTCCAGCGGATAGAGCCCGCCGCCGCCCAGATCATGCTGACGCAGCACTGCTGCGGTCTTCTCAGTCATGCAGAGAAAGCCGTTAACTTGAAACAGGTTCTGCATCCGCGTGATGTGGCGACCTTTGTCCTCAACGGCTCGTTGCGGCAACAGGCTCGGGTCTAGATGCCCACCCCCCCAGTGAAACATCATGTTTTTAGACCGCTCCAACGCCGGAACGACGCGGTCCTCCATTTGAAACCAAGCGGTAAGCTCGGATTTCTGCGGCGCGACGCTCAGCCAGACGGAATCGGTCATGGTTATTCTCCCTTGGTTTGCGAATAACCCATCTTCTCCAGCATATCCTTCTCGACCAGCCCGCCGATCTGCTGATGCAGCCGCAGCTCGCCTTCCTTCGCCACCTGGGCGAAATTGGCGATCACCTGCCCCGCCGTCTTCCGGTCCGGTGCGATCACGTCGAGGAGCCAGTTGACAGACCCGCTCTGCCAGTCCTCGGGCTTCAGCCGCACCGGGAAGGTCCCCGCCTTGATCTGCTCGCGGATCTTCGCGTCGACATCTTCGCTGACCGCGCGATGGCGATAGTGCTTGGGGGCGAGGCGACCCTTACGGTGTAGCGGGGTGCCCCCCTCCCCATCCCTCCCCACGAGGGGGAGGGAGGCGCTTGTGGCGGCGTTGGTCGCAATGGCCCGAGCGGGGCTTCGTGTGGACAGCGAGCCGGTCCGGGCAGGGGTCGAGGTCCGCATCTT
>NZ_JBOFBI010000193.1:0-3653 GCF_051645465.1 Tabrizicola sp.
CTATGCCGAGGATGGCATGACGCTGGAACAGCTGATGGCCTTCACGGTGAACCCGGATCATGCGCGTCAGCTCCAGGTCTGGGAGGCGATCAAGAACTCCTGGAACAAGGAGCCCTATGCCATCCGGCGTATGCTGACCGAGACCTCGGTCCGGGCCTCGGATCGTCGCGCGGTTTTCGTGGGCATCGATGACTATGAGGCGGCGGGCGGTGTCGTCCTGCGCGATCTCTTCCAGGGCGATGATGGTGGTTGGCTCAAGGACCCTGCCCTTCTCGATCGGCTGGTCGCTGAGAAGCTTCAGGCGGAAGCCGAGGAGCTGGCCTCCGAGGGCTGGAAGTGGATCGAAGTCGCAACCGACCTACCCTATGGCTACAGCCACCGCCTGCGACGTCTGGCCGGTGATCCTGCGCCGATGACCGAGGAGGAAAGCGCGGCCCACGCTTTGCTCCTCGCCGAGTATCGCGGGCTGGAGGAGGAGTACTCCGGCCAGGACGAATACCCCGAGGAGATCGACGCTCGGCTCGGTCAGCTCGAGATGGCAATGGAGGCGCTTGAGCAGCGGCCGCTGATCTACGATCCGGCCGAGGTCGGGCGCGCGGGCGTCTTCGTGACGCTGGATCGTGACGGCAGTCTTGCGGTCTACCGAGGCTATGTCCGGCCCGAGAACGAGCCGCGCGAAGAGACCGCGGTCCTGGATGGCGATGGCGCAGACGTTATGGGGCAGGGGGGTGATGTTGGTGGTTCCAGCTGGAAACCGTCGATGGCCTCTATTGGCGGCACCGTCATCACCTCGGGTGGTCAGCCGATCGGCTCGGACGGTTCAGAGGAGGAAGATGACGGTGCGCTCAAGCCGCTGCCCGAGCGGCTGGTCATGGAACTGAACGCCCACCGGACCCTCGCGCTGCGCGAGGCCATCGGACGTTCTCCCGACGTTGCGCTGACGCTCCTGCTCCTGAAGCTGGTAACGGACACCTTCCGCACTTCTTCCGCGACGGGCAGCTGTCTCGAGGCCTCGGTGCGCCATGTCTACATGTCGGCACAGGCGCCCGATCTGAAGGACAGCGTCGTGGCGAAGTTCGTCGACGAGCGGCACGCTGCTTGGGAGGCCGATCTGCCCCTCGGCGATGATGGGGCGCTCTGGGACTATCTGACGGTCCTCGACCAGGGCAGCCGTCTGGCTCTTCTGGCGCATTGCCTCAGCTTCGGGATCAACGCGCTCCATGAGAAGGTGAACCCCTACGGTGCAGGCATCTCCGCCAGCGGTCTGACCCGCCGCATAGCCCATGCCGATCTGGTGGCGCGTGCGGTCGATCTCGACATGGTCGAAGCAGGTTGGGAACCGACGGTCGATGGCTATCTCAACCGTGTGCCCAAGGCCCGGATCCTCGAGGCTGTGCGCGAGGCGAAGGGGGAGGGGACGGCGCAGCTTCTCGATCACCTGAAGAAGGGCGAGATGGCCACGGAAGCCGAGCGGCTTCTCAAGGGCAGTGGCTGGTTGCCCGAGGTCCTGCGCCGAGCCGATCTGGCAGCAATCGATGGCGAGGCGGTCGGAAAAGGGCAGGGGGAGGACGCGGGCCAGCCCGAAGAGGTCGATCTCCCGACCTTCCTGACGGCCGACTTGCCGGAGAGCGCTGCGTCGATGATGGCCGCAGAGTGATCTGAGCCAGCCGGGGGCGGGGCAACCCGCCCCTCATTCCTACAAAATAAAGTAATATCAATATGATGAATGCGATTTCTCGCATTCGGGATGAGGAATCATGTCTGCAACGACCATCATTGACACGGCCCCTCTTGGGGCGCTCATTCGATACACCGACGGCAGTCCCAAGCCGCCGGCACGCTTCACCAAGAAGCTTGCGGCGTGGGAGCGTTCGAACGGCGTCGGCCGCCTTGTGAAGAAGGAACCGCCCAAGGCATATCCGACCTGGACGGCACCGGCCTCCTTCACGCTGCATGAAGGCAACTTCTCCTCCGACGGGGTCATTCTCGTCACCATCATGCGCAGTCATTCGGCGGACAGTCGTCTGATCTTCGAGGTGGCCGAGGAACCGAAGCCCGGCCAGGTGCGCGTGCTCCTCGACTTCGGTGGAAACACCGAGCTGCTGCATCTGGCGGAATCCATCACGGCGGCCGAGCTCTGGATCGCGCGGGAAGGTTATCGCAACGCGCGGCTTGAAATCGTCGGTGCCGAAGACGGCGATAGGGCAGGGGGCGCGGACCTGGCCGCTTGAGCCCTGACATGGCGTGAGGGGCCTGTCGACGGGCGCGCCTCTCACCGACCGCACCCTCGTCCCGCGATGTCGCGGGGCGCCGAAGGATCCATCCCCCAAAGACGGAGGTCTTCAACCATGAGCCTGGCCGGGAGGCTGGCGATAGAGCAACTCAGCGGGACAACAAGCTCCAGTCGTCAGGGCACCATCCCCCGCTCGCCATCCCCTTCCTTGCCCCGAATCCTGTCTTCGAGATCAACCCGCAAGGGGTCGGACTACGGGGCGAGCCCGTGCCGCCGGGTGGATTCGGACGAGCCGAACGCACCCGGTGATGTCAGCCAGTCTTCGGGCCTGCGGGGTCCTGTCGCGCGGGGGATGGTCCCCCGCCTCCAAGACAGGAGCCAAACAGATGTCCCGCAAAGATGCTCACGCTTTCGCCGCTTCCCTCGCCGCCACGCTCATGGTCTCGATCGTCGTCTTCCAGGCAGGGGATGGAACCTTCGGCGCCGTCCCCGCCGATGAAATCGACGGCGACGAGGTTCAAGTGGTCGCTGAGGTCGACCCGTGGGCATGATGCCCACGGTTTCTTCTGAGGCTCGGAGGCGGAGCGAAGGCTCCGATCCGGGCCTTTCGCTTGTCTGCCATCCCGGGCCGACCGGCAGAATGAGCCGACGACGGTCGGCAAGCGAAATGGGCGATTACCGCTGCTCCTGGGAAGTTGCGATCAGCTGACTGCCGCCGGCGAATTGGCCGTTCCCACTTCGCTGTTCTTAGACCGCGAGCTCGCGCGGGTCTTTGCCCCCATTGATGTGATCCGCGAACCACTGCGGTTTCCGGCCGCGGCCAGACCAGGTGAGAGCCGCATTGTCAGGGTGACGATACTTCGCCACGGCTGGCGCACGGGTGGTTTTCCCCTCGACCCCAATAAGGTCGGCGAGGGAGTAGCCCATCTCTTTGGCGATGGCTTCCAGCTTGGTACGGGCTTGGGCCTTGTGACGGTCCTCATAGGTGGAAATCGCCTTGGCGAGGTCCTTCTGCAATTGCCGCAGTTCCTTGAGCGACAGTGCCTCGAGATTGAAATCAGCCATTGGGCCCTTGTGTCCTGAATGATGCATCCGGGATAGCCGTCAGGGCGAAACATCGCAACTCCCACGGAGGTCACCGCGATAGGGCAGGGGGGTGTGGTTGGCTTGAGCTGCCGGGTCAGCGGTTTCGCAAATGCTTCAACCCCGTTGCCGTGGCCAGGAAGGCCGAGTTCTGCGAGAGCCCAGGTCGCTCCCATCCCCGGTGCCATCCCTTCGACTGACAATCCCCTAAGCCTGTTCGGCCTCTGGCGCGCAACCCCGCGTCAGTCCGGGCCGTGTTGCCCTTTCAGGGCTGCCCGCTCCACCCCGGCCCTCTGGAGGTTTCCGGTCGACGTTCCGTCTCCCGTGCACGCCTCAG
>NZ_JBOFBI010000194.1:0-13656 GCF_051645465.1 Tabrizicola sp.
GCGGCGATGCTGGCGGGGCTTCTGAAGGCGCCCTCGACCTTTGCGCCGACGGCGAGCCTGGAGCGGGCGCAGAACCGTGCAGCGGTCGTCATCGGGCTGATGGAGGATCAGGGCTACCTGACCAAAGCCGAAGCGGATGAGGCGCGGGCCAATCCGGCGACGCTTTTCAAGGCCGCGAAGCAGGACTCGGGCGGTTACTTTGCCGACTGGGTGATGGAGACGACGCCGGACTACCTTGCCCGCGACACGACCGAGGACGTGGTCATCGAGACGACGCTTGACCAGGAGATGCAGAAGAAAGCCGAAGAGGCGCTGGCCTGGGTCTTCGAGAACAAGGTCAAGGACGGCTCGAAAGCCCAGGCCGCCATCGTCGTGATGAGCGCGGATGGCGCGGTGCGCGCGATGGTCGGTGGCCGGGATCTTCCGAACGCGGGTGACTTCAACCGCGCCACACAAGCGGTGCGGCAGACCGGGTCGACCTTCAAGCCCTTCATCTACGCGGTGGCGATGGACCTGGGCATGAGTCCCATGGATTACATCGAGGACTCGCCGATGTGCATATATACCGCCGGCTCGGGCGACTGGTGCCCGCAGAACTACGACAAGAAATTCAAGGGCGCGATCACCCTGACCCAGGCTCTCGCGGAGAGCCGTAACATCCCTGCCGCCCGTCTTTCAGAGTCGGTCGGCCGCGATCTGGTGAAGAAGGTTGCGACCGACTTTGGCGTCGCGCAGAACTTCGCCGACGGCCCGGCCCTGGCCCTGGGCGTATCAGAGTCGACGCTGATCGACATGACCGGGGCGTTCGCGGGCATCCTGAACGGCGGCTCGGCCGTTGCACCCTATGGTCTGAGCGCGTTGAAGCTGAAAGGTATGGACGAACCGCTCTTCGGCGCGGGCGGCGGGATCGGCGAGCGGGTGATTTCAGAGCAGGCCGCGCATGCCTTGACCTACATGATGACCGAGGTCCTGAACTCGGGCACTGGAGGCAGGGCGCGGCTGGACGACCGCGAGGCGGCTGGCAAGACCGGCACGACGCAAAGCGCCCGTGACGCCTGGTTCGTGGGGTTCACGGCGGATTATGTGGTGGGCGTCTGGATGGGCTATGACGACAACCGCCCCCTGACCGATGTCACCGGCGGCGGGCTTCCGGCGGAAATCTGGCATGAGGTGATGGTGCGGATCAATGAGGGTGTCGAGGCCAAACCGCTGGTGACGGAAGTGCCCGACTCGACCTATGCGCCCATCGACCCCAGCACGGTCGAAGGAGCAATCGCGCCGGAAGACGTGCCCTACTTCGACGACCCGAACGCGCCGGTCTACGACGGTGGGGCCTATGAGGAGCCTTTGCCCGAAGCCTATACCGCCCCCCTGCCCGACCCGGTGCGCGAAGAGGATCTGGCCGAGCAGATCCTGAACGAAATCCTGCAGGGCGGGAACTGACAGCCGCCAGCGGGATCACATCGGACGAAGTCTCTGTCGCGGTGGCGCTTCACGCCTTTCCCGGCGTAGCCTCCTCGAGCACTTCGTTCAGTCGTCGGGCGGTGCGCAGCGAGGAGTGCACGAAGTGCTCGAGGAGCGGTTGCGTAAATGCCGATTACGCCGTTGGTCAGAGCTTCCGCCGGGCCCGGAGTGCGGCGCCGATCGTGCCGTCGTCGAGATAGTCGAGCTCGCCGCCGATCGGGACGCCCTGGGCCAAAGTGGTGATCTGGGCATCGGTTCCGGCCAGCGCATCGGCGATGTAGTGCGCGGTGGTCTGGCCATCGACCGTGGCGTTCAGCGCAAGGATCACCTCGCGGATGCCTTCGTCGGTCACACGGGCCGCAAGGCGGGGGATGCCAAGTTCGTCGGGGCCGATGGCGTCCAGGGCCGAGAGTGTGCCGCCGAGAACGTGGTAGCGACCGCGGAAGACCTGGCCGCGCTCCATGGCCCAGAGGTCGGCGACATCTTCGACCACGCAGATCTCGCCGGTCGCGCGGGCGGGGTTCTGGCAGATCGGGCAGAGGTCAGAGGTCGAGATATTGCCGCAGACCCGGCAATCCTTGGCAGCAAGTGCCACCTCGGCCAGGGACTGCGCAAGGGGGGCCATCAGCTGCGCGCGCTTCTTCAGAAGCACCAGCACGGCGCGGCGGGCTGACCTTGGGCCAAGGCCCGGAAGCCGGGCCATGAGGTCGATCAGCGCCTCGATGCCGGTCTCGTCTGCCATCAGAAGGGAAGCTTCATGCCGGGCGGCATGCCCATCTCTTCTGCAAGCTTGCCCATCTCTTGTTCGCTGCGCGCCTTGGCCCTCAGCTGCGCGTCGTGAATGGCGGCAAGGATCAGGTCCTCGACCACTTCCTTTTCGCTGGCGACCAGGATCGACGGGTCGATGTCGAGGCCGGTGACCTCGCCCTTGGCCGTCGCGCGAGCTTTCACCAGGCCGGCGCCGGATTCACCGACCACTACGATCCGGGCAAGCTCTTCCTGCAGTTCGGCAAGCTTGCCCTGCATTTCCTGAGCGGCCTTCATCATCTTGGCCATGTCGCCAAGCCCGCCCAATCCGCCGAGACCCTTCAGCATGTCGTTCTCCGTCCGTTTCGTCTGAGATACGGGTCTGGTGTCCGTCGTGCAAGGTCAGGGTGTGGAACGGAAGAGCATCCGTCGCAACGCAAAGCCTTCGGAGCGGAAGAAAGCGTGGGCGTCGTGGTTTGCCTCCCAGGTGTCGAGGAGGATTTCGTCGGCCTTCAGGTCTCGCGCCAGATCGCGGGCGGCTTGCAAAAGCGCCCGGCCGTGGCCCAGGCGGCGGGCCTCGGGGGCGACGGCGACGTGGTCGATCAAGAGGCGGCGGATGGGGGGAGAGAAGGCGTTCGCCTCGCGGGTCTGGAGCTGGCAGAGCGCGTAGCCGACGGGCGGATCGCCGGTCAGGAAGACGGTGCAGGCGGGGTCGGCGAGGCGGTCGGTGAAAAAGGCCAGAAGTCCCGCCGGGTCAGGGTTGGGGAAGAAAACATCGGGGTAGCGGGTGGCGTGCCAGCCCTGCACGTGGGCGTTCAGTCGAGCGACGATTGCGACATCGCCGGGGGTGGCACGGCGGACGGTCATTCTTCGAACGGGTCCCAGTCGTCGTCGACCTCGGGCTCGGCCTGTGGGAGGGCAGAGCTGGCGGCCTGGGCAACGAGGGCCTCGGGGGTTCGGACCTCGGTGATCTTCGCGCCGGGGAAGGCCGTCAGGATCGCCTGGACCAGCGGGTTCTGGGCGGCCTCGGAGCGGACTTCGGCGAGTTCGGCGTTTCTGGCGTCGGCAATCGTGGGCGCACCGCCGGTCGACACGACCGATACGCCCCAACGCGCGCCGGTCCAGCCTTGCAGGCGCTGGCCTAGGCGGGAAGCAAGGTCGGGCTTGGCGCCGGGGGCGGGTTCGAATTCGATGCGGCCGGGGGCGTAGCGGGCCAAGCGGAGGCCGGTTTCGACCTCGTTGAGGAGGAGCATGTCGCGCTTCTGGCGGATCAGGTCCACGACCTGTTCGAAGGTCGCGTAGACCTGGAGCTGGCTTTCGGCGAGGGCCGGGGCGGCGGCTGTCATGGTCGGGCCGCGCATCGGGGCGGAGGGGGTACGAACGGCGTGGACAGCGCCGCCTCCTGCCGGTGCGCCACCTGGAACCCCGCTGCCCGGGGGCGGGCGGGGGCTGTCGGAGAGCTTCTTCACCAGCGTCTCGGGGTCGGGCAGATCGGCGACATGGGTCAGGCGGATCACGGCCATCTCGGCGGCCATCATCGCATTTGGAGCCAGCGCCACCTCTTCAAGCGCCTTCAGGAGCATCTGCCACATCCGCGTCAGCGCCCGCATCGGCAGGCGCGAGGCCATGTCGGTGCCGCGGGTCTGTTCGTCGGGCGGGGTCGTCGGGTCTTCGGCCGCCGCAGGGTTGATCTTGACCACCGAAATCCAGTGCGTGATCTCGGCCAGGTCGCGCAGGACGGTCATCGGATCGGCGCCATCGGCGTATTGCGCGGAAAGCTCAGCCAGGGCGGCAGCGGCGTCGCCCTTCATGATCAGATCGAAGAGGTCGAGCGTGCGGCCCCGGTCGGCCAGGCCCAGCATGGCGCGGACTTGGGTCGCGCTTGTCTCGCCCGCACCGTGGCTGATCGCCTGGTCCAGAAGGCTGGTCGCGTCGCGGGCCGAGCCTTCGGCAGCGCGGGTGATCAGCGCCAGCGCATCGTCGCTGATCGCGGCCCCTTCGGCGTCGGCAATTCGGCGGAGAAGGGCCAGCATGACTTCCGGCTCGATCCGTTTCAGGTCAAAGCGCTGGCAGCGGGAGAGGACCGTGACCGGGACTTTGCGGATCTCGGTGGTGGCGAAGATGAACTTCACATGGGCGGGGGGTTCTTCCAGCGTCTTCAGAAGCGCGTTGAAGGCGCTGGTCGACAGCATGTGGACTTCGTCGATGATGTAGATCTTGTAGCGCGCGCTGGCGGCCCGGTAGTGGACGGAGTCGATGATCTCGCGGATGTCGCCCACGCCGGTGCGGGAGGCCGCGTCCATCTCCATCACGTCGACATGGCGGCCTTCCGCGATGGCCCGGCAGGGTTCGCATTTCCCGCAGGGGTCAGTGGTCGGCCCGCCCTGCCCGTCCGGCCCGACGCAGTTGAGCCCCTTGGCGATGATCCGCGCAGTGGTCGTCTTGCCGGTGCCCCGGATGCCCGTCATGACAAAAGCATGCGCGATCCGGTCGGCCGCAAAGGCGTTCCGCAAGGTGCGCACCATCGCCTCTTGCCCGACGAGGTCGGCAAAGGTTTCCGGGCGGTACTTGCGGGCCAGGACCTGGTAGGATTTTTCGGGCGTGTCGGACATCAAGGCTCACGGATGACTCGGAGGGTGAGACTAGGCCGGGTGGAGGGCGAGGTCTACCGGGAAAGGGCGGACTTGGGGTTGCATGTTCTGCCCAAGCAAAAGATGACTGCGGTTGGAACTGCGCCTGACAAATGCTGAGAACAGTATGTTCCCTGAAGATGCCATCTACTTCTATTCGCAAACAGAGGCCTTCTCGGAGTTCTCCAACTTTGCGCCTTTTGGGGTCGAACTCGACGGCCTTTGGTGGCCAACTGTGGAGCACTACTTTCAAGCCCAGAAGTTCGAGGATGCCGGGTATCGCGAACAGATACGTCGGGCCCGTCGACCCAAGGACGCCAAGGCTTTGGGAATGACTCGCTCGCTTGCGCTGCGATCCGACTGGGAAGAGGTCAAGGAAGGCATCATGCATCGCGCAGTGCTGACCAAATTCAGGACGCACCCGGTGCTGGCTCAGCTTCTGATGTCTACCGGCGATCGGCTGCTCGTCGAGAACGCCCCTATGGACGCCTACTGGGGTTGCGGACCAGATGGTTCCGGGCAGAACAAGCTTGGCAAGATACTTATGGCGATCAGGTCAGAGCTTCGACTTAACTCGTCGTCAAACTAGCGCGCATTCATTCAGATTAGATTGCCATGTGCTGTCATGAGTGAGGCCAGACCGGAATATCGGTCAACCTACCCCCCAACCGCCCCATAAAGCCGGTTCGGCAGGCCCCTCAGCACATCTGCGTTCCGACGCATGCGGGCGAAGGACCAGGCGCCCTGGAAGCCGATCAGCAGGGTCTCGGCCATCTCATGCGCGGTCTCGGGTGCAAGGCCCACGGCCTCACCGTGCCGGGCGGCGGCGGTGATGATGCGGTTGAAGGCGGCTTCGGCCTGGGTGCGGAACCGGCCCTGGTCGGGGCCTTCGAACATCAGGCCGAAGATCGGGCAGGCGTCGGCGCTGTCGAGGATGTCGAAGAACTTGGCCATCTTGTAGCAGAAGGTCGTGGCCCCATGCCGCCAGTCGGTCGCGTCCCGGAAGCTGTCGTCGATCACGCGGATGACTTCCGAGGCGGTCCAGTCGGCGGCGGCACAGGCGAGGTCGGACTTGCCCAACGGGAAATGGTGGTAGAGCGAGCCCTTGGGCACCCCGGCCTCGGTCAGGATTTCGGCAAGGCCTGTGCCATCATAGCCGCGCTGCATGAAAAGCCGCGTGGCGGTGGTGATCAGGCGGTCCTTGGTTCTGGGTTCTTCGGTCATGGGGCTGGAACATAGGGGTGAAAGCCGCTGAAGAGAAGACTAGACCAATTGGTCTAATCATGCTACTAGACCAATTGGTCCAATCGGCGGAGGCAGAGATGCTTGATGCGACGGTGCGTTTGCAGGACGTGGACGGCGAAGACCTCGATATCCGAAGCGATGGCGCGACCTTGCGGGGTCGGCTCTTCCGGCCAAAGGGTGCGCCGAGGGCAGCGCTGGTGGTGCATGGCGCGACGGGGGTTCCGGCGGGGTTCTACCGGGCCTTCGCAGAGTGGGCTGCTGCCGAGCGGGACCTGGCGGTGCTGACCTATGACTACCGCGATTTCGGCGCCTCGGCCCGGCGGCCGGTGCGGAAATCGAAGGCTACGATGGCCGACTGGGGCCGCTACGATCAGGCGGCGGCGCTGTCGACGCTGGCGCGGATGTTCCCGGATACGCCGCGATGGGTGCTGGGGCATTCGCTGGGCGGGCTGTGGTTGGGCTGGCACGACGCGATGACGCGGGTCGAGCGGGTGGTGACGATCGGTACGGGGATGGTGCATGTGACCGACCATCCTTTGCGCTATCGCTGGAAGGCCCGGCTGGTGTGGTCGCCCATGGTGCGGGGAACGGCGGGGTTGTTGGGCTATCTGCCAGGCCGGATGATGGGGCTTGGCGCAGACTTGCCCCGAGGGGTCTACGAGGAATGGCGGCGCTGGTGCCTGACGCGGGGGCTGCACCTGTCCGAGGTCGGGCGCAGCTTGCCGCTGCCCGATCCGTCCCGGGTCAAGGCCCGGCTGCGGATGATCGCGGTCGCGGACGACGACATGGTGCCGCCCGCAGCGGTGTGGCGGGCGCGGGCGCTTTATCCCGAGGCGATGAAAGAGCAGCTGGTGCTGCGGCCTGCGGACTTCGGGCTGAAGCATATTGGCCATATCGCTGCGTTCCACCGCCGGAATGCGGTGCTGTGGCCTGCGATCCTGGACTGACGTTTCGGCGCCCCAGGTCGGGGCCGCCCTAACGTTTGCCCCCGTCGTACCGTGCTTTCACGGCCAGGCTCTTCTTGATCTGCCGACCGAACCGCCGGTTCCGCTCGCGCGCCTCGGCGGGGGTTTCGCTGTTGTGCCGGTCCTCGCGCTTCAGCTTGTCCCAGCGGTTGAGGCGGGCTTCGTCCAGGTGGCCGTCCTCGATCGCCTGCCGGACAGCGCAGCCCGGTTCGGTCTGGTGGGTGCAGTCGCGGAACCGGCAGAGGCCGACGAGGTCGGTCACGTCCTGAAACACCGCGTCGATGCCGGTGGAGGCATCCGTCAGGCTGAGCGAGCGCATGCCGGGCGTGTCGATCAGCCAGCCGCCATGCGCAAGGGCATGCATCGAGCGGATCGTGGTGGTGTGCCGCCCCCGCGCATCGCTTTCGCGGATCGGCCCGGTCGCGCCTTCACCGCCCGTCAGTGTGTTGGTCAGCGTGGTCTTGCCGACCCCGGAAGAGCCGAGGAGCGCGACCGTCTGGCCTTCCCGGCACCATTCGGCAAGGTCCGTTGCCACCCCCGGATCGCGGGCGTCCAGCGCCAGGACGATCAGGTTACGCTGCAGGCGGGCGGCCCGGTTGCGGTAGTCTTCGGCATCTTCGCTGGTATCGGCCTTGGTCAGCAGAATCACCGGCTCGGTCCCTGCTTCGGCTGACAGCGCCAGATACCGCTCCAGCCGCGCCGGGTTGAAGTCAGCGTTGCAGGAGGTGACGATGAAGAGCGTATCGACATTCGCCGCAATGAGCTGCGTGGCATTGCCCGTCCCTGCCGCGCGGCGGCTGAGTTCGGTCTTCCGGTCAAGGCATCGGGTGATGCGCCCGCTGTCGGTGAGAACCCAGTCGCCGATGGCCAGATCGCCTGCCGTCAAGGCCCCGGTAAAGGGCAGGGTAACCGGACCGGTCGTGGAGAGACCGTCGATCCGGGCGCGGTGGACCCCGGTTATGCGGACGGGGGTCAGGGAAAGCTCGGTTTCGTCGAGTTGTGATAGAAAGGCGTTGGACCAGCCAAGGCTGGAAAGCGTGCGTTCAGGGGTCAATTGAAGCGTTCCTTGCGAAGGAGAAGCAGGCCCGTTGCAGATCCGGTGTGGACATGCGGGCGGCTGGTTCGGGCTGGAACGCGGTCTGGTTGAGGCGTGAGCCTCAGTGCGCCCCGGCCCGGAGCGATGCTGCGACAGTCATGGGCACACTCCTTCTTTCTCGGGTTGCGCGAGGTGAGAGGCTGGACAACGACCCAAGTGGGGCTCGTTACGGCTGCTTCCTTCCGGACCTGACCGGGTTGGCGAGGCACCTGCCCGCGCCAACCTCTCAAGGGTTCATATAGGCCTGTGGCGGGGGATTCGCAAGGAAGTGCGATGGTGGCCTCCTCGTTCGACTTCGTCTCCTCGTCGGAGGGTCGCGTGCGAGGATTGCACGAAGTTGCTCGACGAGCATTGCCTTGCAGTCTCATACTTGCAGCGACGCGCACGGGAGACCGGGAATGACGAGACTTCAACGCCTGGACTGGCCTGACAACGGCACCCCCGACCTGCCACCGGCCTTTTCGCTGGCAGAGGCCGAGGCGCGGCTTCAGGCGATGCGGGCGGCGATGGCGGCGGCGGGCTATGCGGCGCTGGTCGTCTATGGCGACCGGGAGCATGCGGCGAACCTGCATTGGCTGACGGGGTTCGACCCGCGCTTTGAAGAGGCGGTGCTGATCGTCACTGAGGGGGACGCGCTGTTGCTGGCGGGCAATGAGTGCCTGGCCTACACGGTTGTGTCGCCCCTCGTCGCGGTGGGCCGGGTGCGGACGGGGCTGTGCGCCTCGCTGTCGTTGCCCAGCCAGCCGCGTGGGACAAAGCGGCTTTGGGACTGGCTGAACGAGGTGATCCCCGCCGGGGCGACAGTCGGCGCGGTCGGGTGGAAGTGGTACGGGGCGGACGAGCTGCCTGCGGGGCAAGACCCGGCCCAGGCGCTGGATATCCCGGCCTTTCTTGCCGATCCGCTGAGGCAGCGGGCGGGGCGGGTGGAGAACGCGACAGCACTTTTCATGCATCCGGGGTTTGGCCTTCGGGCGCAGGTCTCGGTTGATGACATCGCCCGGCTGGAGTTTTCGAACCACATGGCCGCATCCGCCCTCCGCCGTATGGTCTTTGCGTTCCATGACGGGATGACCGACTTCGCGGCGGTCGAGGCGGCGAGGATCGGGGGGCTGCCGCTTGGCTGCCATGTGACCTTCGCGATGGGTGACACGCCCGGTCTCTCCGGCCCGATTGGCGACCGGATCACGCGGGGCAAGCCCGCGAGCTTCAACATCGCGCATTGGGGGTCGAACATCTGCCGGGCGGGCTGGATGGCCCGGGGGCCGAAAGACTTACCTGCCTCTGCCGAGGGCTATCTGGAGGAGTTCGTCTTCCCCTATGCCAAGGCGATGTCGGAATGGTGTGGGCTGATGCGCTCCGGGGTGAAGGGCGGCGAGGTCTGGGCGATGATCCACGACCGGTTGCCGGTGGAGTTCGGGATCACGCTGAACCCCGGCCATCTGATCGGGCTGGACGAATGGATGTCCTCGCCGATCACGCCGGGGTCGGACATCCCGCTCGCCTCGGGCATGGCGATGCAGATGGACGTGATCCCCGCGCATCCCGGCTGGGGCTCGACCCGGATGGAGGATGGCTATGTCATTGCGGATGCTGGGCTGAGGGAGGCGCTGTCGCGGCATCATCCGAACGCCGCCCGCCGCTGTGCCGCCCGAGCCCAGTTCATGCGCGAAGTGATCGGGATGGAGGTGCCGGAAGCCCTGCTGCCCTTGGCCGACACCTGCGGGATCATTGCGCCCTGGCTCCTCGACCCGGCGCAGGTTGTGGTCCTTTAAGGTGACGCGGCGTTCCGGGTGACCTTGCGCGCCGTCCGCGCCATTCTGCGGGAAAGGGAGAGACCAATGACCAGCTATCCGCATCTTCTTGCCCCGATCACTCTGGGCCAGGTCACGCTGCGCAATCGCAGCCTGATGGGGTCGATGCATACGGGGCTGGAGGAGACGGGCGACTGGGGTCGGGTTGCGGCCTTCTATGCCGCGCGGGCGCGGGGCGGGGCGGGGCTGATCGTGACGGGCGGGATGGCTCCGAACAGCGAGGGCGGGGTGTTTCCAGGGGCTGCGGGGCTGTTTTCGGACAAGGACATCGCGAACCACCGGCGGGTGACGGATGCCGTCCATGCCGAGGGCGGGCATATCGCGATGCAGATCCTGCATGCGGGGCGGTATGCTTACGGCAAGGAATGTGTGGCGCCCTCTCCGATCAAGTCGCCGATCTCGCCGTTTCCGCCGCGTGAGCTGGATGAGGACGGGATCGAGACGCAGATCGCGGACATCGCCACCGCCGCTGCCCGCGCAGTTGAGGCAGGCTATGACGGGGTCGAGGTGATGGGGTCGGAGGGGTATTTCCTGAACCAGTTCCTGGTGACCCACACCAACCGCCGGACCGATCGCTGGGGCGGGTCTTACGAGAACCGGATGCGTTTGCCGGTGGAGGTGGTGACCCGCGTCCGCGCCGCAATGGGGCCAGGGGCGGTGCTTATCTATCGGATTTCTTTGATCGATCTGGTGCCTGATGGGTCGAGCTGGGAGGAGGTTATCCAGCTAGCCAAAGCGATCGAGGGTGCTGGAGCCTCGGTCCTGAACACCGGGATCGGCTGGCATGAGGCGCGGGTGCCAACGATTGCGACCTCGGTCCCGCGGGCGGGGTTCGCGCATCTGACGGCGCGCCTGCGGCCTGAGGTTGGCATCCCGGTCATCACTTCGAACCGGATCAACACGCCCGAGGTGGCGGAGAAGCTGCTGGCCGAAGGGGCGGCGGACATGGTGTCGATGGCGCGGCCCTGGCTTGCGGATGCGGATTTCATCGCCAAGGCGGCCAGCGGGCGGGCGGCGGAAATCGCGCCGTGCATCGCCTGCAATCAGGCGTGCCTGGACCATACGTTCTCGGGGAAGCTCACAAGTTGCCTCGTCAATCCAAGGGCTTGCCACGAGACCGAGCTGACCTACGAACCCGCCGCCAAGGCAAAGCGGGTGGCCGTTGTGGGGGCTGGGCCAGCGGGGATGATCACGGCGATCGTCGCGGCGGGGCGGGGGCATTCCGTCACGCTGTTCGACCGGGCGGCAGGGGTCGGCGGGCAGCTGAACCTGGCCAAGCAGGTGCCGGGGAAGGAAGAGTTCCATGGGCTGGTCGACTGGTTCGCCACCATGCTCTGCCATCCGAACATCGAGTTGAAGCTTGGGGCTGAGGCCGGGGCCGAGGATCTGGCGGGCTTCGACGAGGTGGTGATTGCCACCGGCGTCGCCCCGCGCGATCCGGAGATTCCGACGGATGAAGGTGCGACGGTCCTCAGCTACATCGACGTGCTGAAGGGGGCGAAGGTCGGCCCTCGGGTAGCGGTGGTGGGTGCCGGGGGAATCGGCTTTGACGTGGCCGAAACGCTTGTGCATCAAGGCGTTAGCCCCACGCTGGACCCGGCGCTGTGGCGTGCGGAATGGGGTGTTTCGGCGCCGTGGGATGACCGGGGCGGGTTGGCGCCCGAAGGCCCGGAACCGCATCCGCCGGCGCGGGAGGTGCATCTTCTGCAGCGGAAAGCCGAGAAGCCGGGGCGCGGTCTGGGCAAGACGACCGGCTGGATTCACCGGGCGAGCCTGGCGATGAAGCGGGTCAGGATGCAGGGCGGGGTGAACTATGAACGGATCACGGCGGAGGGGTTGCTGATCAGCCATGGCCCGAACCGCGAGGAACCGGAGCTGCTGGCGGTCGATGCCGTGGTGCTTTGCGCGGGACAGCTGCCGGAACGCAGGCTTTCGGCTGAGCTGACCCGCCGCGGCGTCGCCCACCATCTGATCGGCGGGGCGGACGTGGCGGCAGAGCTTGATGCAAAGCGCGCGATTGATCAGGGCGCAAGGCTGGCGGCGCGGCTTTGAGGTGTTGTGGGCGGTCTGGTTCACGAAAGGTGAATGAGGTTTTCCCAGGACGGACGCAACGGATGCAGGGCGGGCGCTGAATCCTCTTGAAACGCTGGGTTAATTCTTGAACTTTTCGAACCGGTTGGCGGTCTTGAATCCGTCTTGGAACCGTCTTGCTTTGATCTATGCGCGCGTATGGGTTTGCGGGCGTTAACCTTGTGGCGCGAATCGGGGAGACGCGGGGGACGGTAGGTTGGCACCCCACCCAAGGCACCATGCAGATGCAGGAATATCCGGCATGCCGTCACATGACGATGCGACACTGAAGTTCTACGCAGACTCTGCCGAGGTCTATGTTGCGAGCGGGCCGGGAGGCGTCAGCCGGCATCTGGCCGGGTTTCTTGAGTTGCTTCCACCGGGCTCCAAAGTTCTGGAGCTTGGCTGTGGCGGGGGGCGGGACGCGCAGGCGATGATCGCCGCGGGCCATAGGGTTGATCCGACCGACGGGTCGCCCGCGATTGCCCGCAAGGCCGAAGAGCTGCTGGGGATCCCTGTCCGGGTCATGCGGTTTGAGGAGCTGGACGTCGACGGTGTGTACGACGCTGTCTGGGCCAATGCCTCTTTGCTGCATGTACCGCGGGCGGGGCTTCCGGCGGTCCTTGCGAAGGTCTGGAGGGCGCTAAGGCCCGGAGGCCTGCATCACGCGACCTACAAGGCGGGAGAGGCGGAAGGGCGGGACGGGCATGGGCGATACTTCAGTTATCTCGCTCGCGAGGAGCTGGTCGCCATGTACGAACGTTCGGGCCAGTGGGAGATTCTGTCGGTCAACGAATATGTTGGCGGCGGTTTTGCTGGCAGCCAAGGCCCCTGGCTTGCACTGATGGCAAAGAAAAGCTGAGCATATGCATAGCGGCAAGTGGAAGGCTTCGGGAGCTTTCCCACGCTCTCCCTCCCCCAGGGCGGGGGAGGGACGCGCGAAACGCCGGGTGGCGTTTCGGATTGCTGACTACGGGTCAGCCGCCCGACGACGGAGCGGTGATCACAGCGCTGTCGAGTGCTGCCTGAAGCTCGGTGGCATCCACGGCGCCGTCGGCGTTGGCGTCAACCGCCGTGAACTGCTCTTCGGTCATATCGGTAAAGACCGCCTGAAGCTCAGCCAGGTTCCAGGTGCCACTGCCGTCTGCATCCGGAACTTCCGGCATGGCTGTCTGCGCGAAAGCGGCGCCAGCGAAGGCAACGGGACCAAGCAGAATTGCGATGCGTTTCATGGAAGTCTCCTTTTATGTCCACGATTGTGTGGCGCGGGATTTCCCGCCCCGAGGTTTAGCTAGGCGGGCCTGGAAGGATATTCCATAGCTATACGACAGTGCCCGGAATCCGCAGCAGATAGCCGCCATATCGTCGACAGTCCGAGAACAGTTTCCCGCCGACTCGAGGGGTCCGGGCGTTTCCTTGCCCAGACAGAATCGGTCTTCCGGCGAGAGCTCGCCGATCGGAAACATGCATCAAACGTTTCGATGCCATCAACGATCCCCCACAATACCCCGGATCGGACGCGCGTTTGCCGCCATCCTGCCCGAATTGATCGCGAAACCTATTGTTTAGAAACGGCGTGAATGTTCCCAAGAGGACAACTATGGATCGACTGACAGAGATGGAGGCCT
>NZ_JBOFBI010000195.1:0-6744 GCF_051645465.1 Tabrizicola sp.
ATGATGAATGCGAAAGTGCGCATTCGGGATGAGGAATCATGTCTGCAACAACCATCATCGACACAGCCCCTCTGGGGGCACTGATCCGCTATACCGACGGTAGTCCCAAGCCGCCGGCACGGTTCACCAAGAAGCTCGCCGCCTGGGAGCGATCGAACGGCGTCGGCCGTCTTGTGAAGAAGGAGCCGCCCCGGCCGTACCCGACCTGGACCGCTCCGGCCTCCTTCACGCTGCATGAGGGCAGCTTCTCCTCGGACGGGGTCATTCTCGTCACGATCATGCGCAGCCATTCGGCGGATAGCCGGTTGGTCTTCGAGGTGGCCGAGGAACCGAAGGCTGGGCAGGTGCGCGTGCTTCTGGACTTCGGGGGCAACACCGAGCTGCTTCATTTGGCGGAATCGATCACCGCGGCCGAGCTCTGGATCGCGCGAGAGGGATATCGCAACGCGCGGTTTGAGATCGTCGGCGCCGAAGACGGCGATAGGGCAGGAGGGGCAGACCTGGCCGCCTGAGCCCTGACAATGCGTGAGGGGCCTGCCCAATGGCCGGGCCTCTCACCGACCACACCCTCGTCCCGCAATGCCGCGGGGCGCCGGAGGATCCATCCCCAAAGACGGATGGTCTTCAACAACGAGCCTGCCCGGGAGGCGGGCGGTGGTCAAAGCATCAGCGGGACAACCAGCTCCTGAGGTTGGGGGACCATCCCCCGCTCGCCATTCCCTTCCTTGCCCCGAATCCTGTCTTCGAGATCAACCCGCAAGGGGTCGGACTACGGGCGAGCCCGTGCCGCCGGGTGGATTCGGCCCCGTTTGAAGAGGGGGGCCGAACGCACCCGGTGATGTCAGCCAGTCTTCGGGCCTGCGGGGTCCTGTCGCGCGGGGGATGGTCCCCCGCCTCCAAGACAGGAGCCAAACAGATGTCCCGCAAAGATGCTCACGCCTTCGCAGCCTCCCTCGCCGCCACGCTCATGGTCTCGGTCGTCGTCTTCCAGGCAGGGGATGGAACCTTCGGCGCCGTCCCCGCCGATGAAATCGACGGAGACGAGGTCGTGATCGTCTCGGAATACGATCCCTTCGGGTGAGGCTTCGGCCTCACTTCCCGAGGGCCCGGCACGGCGCAGGTGCGCCTCCGGGCCTATCGCAGACCGTGTCATTGGAGATGACGATCTGAGGAACGCGGGTTTGCCACCTGGCGCAGATCGTGGTGCGTTCAGTGCGGAAAGCCGACTGACGTCAGTGTGGCAAGGCATTAGCGGAGATACCGCGAAAGAGGCCACGCATTCAGCGCGCAGCGAGGTCAGCGAGTGGTAGGTAACTAGGGCGGAACGCAGCTATTCACGCAGCATGAACGCAGCCAGATTCGAGACCTGCGACCCAGTCTGCCAGCGTATTGGTTTCACATGGCAGGCCCACCGCGAGACTTTGTGAGAATTCGTGAAACGCAGGTAAGTTCAGTGCGTTGACACCAACAATCACAGGAATTCCGTAAGAGAGTGCGTCTGCAATCACCGTCCGGAAACCACGACCTTCGGCTTCATGCTTGCCGAACTTGTTGACGATCAGTACGTCCGCGCCTTTTTCAAGACTTGCCGATACCAGACCGACCGCCGTCTCCAAAGCCGCGGGGTCAAGCCTGCAGCCGTGCGAGTCGCGGCCGAGGTCCTGGCTGATCCGCAGGATGGGTCCATCGGGCAAAACCCGAACATCCATGTCACAGGGCCCCGTATCGCCACGCTCGGAGTTTATCTGGACCGTGCCACAGCAGCGAAGGCCACGCGCTGCCAGTGCGTTCGCCAGCTTGAACAGGATCAGGTCGGTATCGCCGCGTCCAGGTGCCATTGTGTAAGCGAGGTTCATTCTGGGCCTCCTCAGGTCCGGCAGAAGGGTTGAAATTCGACGAGCGCGCCTGCGGGCAGGAAATCGCAATCAGCTGGCAGAAAGATCAGACCGTCCCTGTCAGGTAACGCACAGACATGGGCGGAATGGGTTTCAGCATCAAACGTCACGACCTCGCGACCGTGGCCGTCAAAGCCCGTGCAGGTAGCCGGGCGCAATTCGCAGCGCCCCGCCTTTCGTGAAATGGCCGCGCCTGTGACGACATGGCGCCGGGCAGCCTGTCCTGCCTCACCGGTCAACTTGGCAACCAACGCCGTTCCGAAAAGCTGCCAGGTCACGAAGGCAGACAAAGGATTGCCCGGCAGGCCCAGCCAGGACGCCCCCCGGACGCAGCCAAAGGACACCGGCTTGCCTGGTTTGAGAGCAACGCCGCTGAAATAGATGTCACCGCCCAGGGCAAGCAGCGCTGGTTTGACATGGTCCTCTTCGCCGACCGATATGCCGCCGGTGGTGATGACAAGGTCGGCACAGGCAGCCATCTCTGCCAATTGCAGAAACAACCCGTCACGGCTGTCGAGACCCTGTTCGACGGCGACAAGATCAAGGCGGGGTTGCGTGAGGGCGGCGGACAGCATGGGGGTGTTTATGTCCCAGATCTGAGCTTCGGCACGCCCCGCACCAGCAACGCGGATTTCATCCCCGGTCACCAGAAGCGCCACGCGCAATCGCCTGCGCGCTAGGATCGATCCTGCCCCGGCGGCAGCGCAGGCGGCGATCGCGCGCGCGTCAAGACGTCGACCCTGATCCAGAACTATGACCCCTGCTGCCATCTCGCTGCCCGCGCGGCGGATGTTGAGCCCGGGCGTCGGTCGCCGATCGATGCGGATGGTGCTGCCGGTCCGTTTGACATCTTCCTGCATCACCACTGCATCCGCACCGTTGGGGACTTTCGCCCCGGTAAAGATGCGCGCGGCCTGGAGGCCGACAAGCGGCACGGTGGAGGACTGCCCCGCCGGAACCCGCGCGACAACGTCAAGTGTCCACGGTCCGTCGCCCGGCAGCGCCGCAGAGGCAAAAGCAAAGCCATCCATCGCGGCATTGTCGAAAGGCGGGGACATGAAGCGTGACGTCACGGGTCTTGCGAGAATGCGACCAAGTGCCTGGTCAAGCGGAATGTTTTCCGTTCCATCGACGGCGGCTGTCCGATCTGCAATCAGTGCCAGCGCCGCATCGATGGCGATCAACTTCTTTGCGACATCATGCCCGTCGCAGCCACACCCGGACCGCGCTACTGGCTGCAGGATCGTCATTGCGCCACCTCCTCATCGAAATGCCCGGGGCCGATGCTGCAATCAAGGTCTCGCAAGAGGCCGTCCTTCAGCCCATAGATCAGCCCATGCACCCGGCAGTTCGCCCCGCGCGCCCAGGCCCGTTGCAGGATCGGCGTCTCGCCCACGCGGCGGACTCCCTCAACCACGTTGAATTCGGCAAGACGGTCGCGCCGCCCTTCCATGTCTGGCTCGCGCCCCAGATCGACGGCATAGGCCCGCGCTAGCCGCCGAATCGGCTCCAGCCAGTGGTCGGTAAGTCCCTGCGGCAGACCTTCCGTCGCGGCCTTGACGCCGCCACAGCCGTAATGACCGCAGACGATAATCTCGCGCACGGCCAGCACCTCGACCGCGAATTCCAGCGCCGACAGAAGGTTCATATCCGACGAGTGGACGATGTTGGCCACGTTTCGATGGACAAATACCTCGCCCGGATCAAGGCCCGCGACTACGTTGGCCGGAACCCGGCTGTCCGAACAGCCGATCCAGAAGAATTCGGGCGCCTGCAAGGCTGCAAGACGGGTGAAATAGCCCGGTTCCTGCGCCTGCCGCTTGGCCGACCAGTCCCGGTTACGCTGCAGAACATCATTCAGCATTCGGGGTCTCCGAAAGTTGGGTCAGCCCCCGTCGCGCCCGCATATGTGCGGACAGCCTTGCCAGATCGGCCCGGGTCAGCCGGGCGCGGGCGATGGGCAGCAGGATCGCATTTTCGGCGACAAGATGACGGCGCACATGCCCCGCGAAGCTCGTCAGCATCGCACGCCCCTCGGCCGAAAGATCGGACCCGGCATCAAGGCAGTCGGCAAGCGTTGCCCGAACGTCGGGCAAGAGGCGCAGAGCTTCATTCTGATCGATCCTGATCCGGTTGATTGCGCTTTCGATGCAGTCCTCGGCCGTGCAGCGTTTCGCAAGAAGCGGAAACAGATCCTCGGCCTCATCGCGGAGATGCACATTCAGCTCTTCGTTCAGAAAGCGCAGCACGGTCAGCGCGGACAGTCGGTCGAGGTGCGCGGCCAGTGCAATTGCGTCAATCAACGCGCAAATCTGGCGTTCGCGCAGATGATCTTCGCTGATGAAGTCGAGAGGCCGACCAAGAAGGCCGGGATGCGTGGGCGCATCCCCGCTGCCGCGTCGCACTGGCTCTGCCGTCTTCATGATGCGCCCTTTCGCGTGGCTCAGATCGGGGCGAGGCTTGCGCCGGTAATCGTCGCCCCTTTGGCAAGCGTCTCGACGAATCCCCGTGATGCGCGCGCCCAGGCGGCCTTTTCCAATGCCTGTGCGATCTTTGGACGGACCGTTTCATAGGGCAGAACCTGCCCCTGGGCGGTGGCGTTCAGGCGGATGATGTGCCAGCCGTGCCGCGACAGGACCGGGGCGGGTGTCATGCCGCCTTCGGTCAGGGTGCGCAGCGCCAACTCGAATTCGGGCACGGTATCGCCGGGGCCAAGCTGGCCAAGATGCCCGCCCGCTGCCTTTGATCCGCAATCGCTTTCGCGGGCGGCGGAGGCAAAGCCTTTGGCGTCGCCCTTCAGCCGCGCAAGGATAGCCTGCGCGCGGGCGCCTGCCAAGGCAGACTCGGCGTCGTCACGCGGATCGCAGGCGCACAGGATGTGCGAAACGTCCCACAACGGGGCCGAGCGATAGCGGCCAGGGTCGCGCGCCCATTCGGCGCGGATGGCTTCCTCCGTCACAGGCGCAATCGTCAGCGCCTCGTCCAGCAGGGCGCGGATCAGGGCTTCGTCTTCCGTCTCGACCCGGCCGGGGGACAGTTCCTCGGGGTCGGCCGCCAACCTGCGCGCCCGCGCCTCTTGCAAGAGCAGCGCGCGGATCGCCAAGGCCTGCGCCGCCTTTCGCCAGGCGATGCCGGGCTTGTCCTTGGGTGCGGTGTGGTTTTGCGCCTCGGCTGCGATGGCGGCCTGCGGGATGGTTTCACCATTCACGGTGACATCAGGGAAAAGGGCGATGTTCATGGCAGTTACTCCGCCGGAGTGGTGGCTGAAGGGCCGGGCTTGGCCTGCCGTGCGTCAAAGGCACGGCGGCGTTCTTCCAGCGGGCGGCGGCGGCGCGACCGCACGATCTGATAGCCGGGCCGCGTGAGCAGATAGCGGAAAGGAGCCGCGAAGCCGGACCAGATGTGGACCAGCCGGGTGAAGGGAAAGAGCATGGTGATGATCAGGCCAAGGAAGATGTGCAGCTTGAACAGCCAATGCACGTCCACCACCGTGACCCAGGCGTTCACGTTCCAGGTGACCACGCTTTGCGACCATTCCATGAAACGGATCATCTCGGCCCCGTCCATGTGCTGAAGCGACTGGGTGATGGTCAGCAGGCCGATGGCAAGCTGCAACCAGATCAGGATCATGATCAGGATATCAAGGGTGGTCGAGGTGGCCCGAATGCGTGGATCGGTCAACCGCCGGTGGATCAGCATGGTGCCGCCGACCAGCGCAGCAAGCCCTGCCGGGCCACCGATCAGCACAGCCATCCACTGCTTCAGCCCATAGGGAACCCCTAACGCATCCAGCACCCAGACCGGCGTGAACAGCCCCACAAGGTGACCGAAGAACACCGTAAGGATGCCGACGTGGAACAGGATTGACCCCCAGATCAGCTGCTTGCGCCGCAGAAGCTGACTGGACGAGCTTTTCCAGGTGAAGGGGTCGCGTTCATAGCGCGCGATGGATCCCACAAGGAACACCGTCAGCGCGACATAGGGCATGACCCCGAAGATGACGAAGTTGATGTCGAAGCTTTCGAACATGTCATGCGCTCCTGTTCATTGGGGCGGGGGCCGGTTTCAGGGAGGGTGCGGGTGCGTCCATCAGTGCCAGCATGTCGCGGACCTGTGGGCATCCCGCGTTCGGGTCGGGGCCGAAGGTGACTTCGGTCTCTTCCCAAACGGCGTCCAGCGCCTCGAGGTCGGTGGGATCATCGTCCGGTTGCGCCAGCATTCCGGCCAGCGCGTCAACATCCACCTGCCCGTTGGCCAACTGGGAAAGGGCGGCGAACGCGGCGTCATACCTGCTTTCGCGCCGCACCAGACGGGTGCCAAGCGCGTCGAAGATATGCGCCGCGTCCGCCAAGGTTTCCTGCGCTTCGGCGAAGGGACGCGTCGACAGGAATTCCAGCAGCACCGGCAGGTGGTCGGGCAGTTCCGTGGTGGCAGGCTCAAAACCCGCCGCCCGGTAGGTTTCGATCAGGCTGACCATCGCACCGCCACGGTCCCGGCTTTCGCCGTGGACATGTTCGAAGAGGTTCAATGACAGCGTGCGTGAGCGGTCGAACAGCATGACATAGCTTTCCTGCACGTCGAACAGGTCACCCAGTCCGAGGTTGCTGGTCAGCCGTTGCAACGCCGCACGGGTTGCGGGCTTCAACCGGGGATCGGCGGCGAGGATGGCCCCAATCTCGGGCATGGCCTCCTGCAGTTCCGCCGTTGGATAGCTGAGGATCAGTGACAGTGCCTTGAGTGTGCGGTCCATCAGAATGACTCCAGCGGAAGGGCGAAGGATTTCTTCTTGCCGCCGAACAGGCTGGTCTGTCCGGTTTCGCCCGAGGAACAGCCGTTGCCGTCGGTGAAC
>NZ_JBOFBI010000196.1:0-1610 GCF_051645465.1 Tabrizicola sp.
AAGGAAACCCAAGTTTGTTAAAAGTATAATATTCAGTCCCAGCATCTAGTGGATCGAGTTTAGGATGAATCGATCTGTCTCGGATGTCCAGATTTTGCAGATGTATTCGTAGGGCGTGAGAACGTTGAGCATCTTCGGCCGCCGGATGGAATTGTCGGCTGCGAGGCAGTCGGCGAGGTGGGAGCGCAGTTGGGCATGGCCGTCATAGTGGTATCGCTTGACGGTGGAGTCCTTGATCGTGCGGTTCATGCGTTCGACCTGGCCGTTGGTCTAGGGCTGGTTGGGCTTGGTCAGGCGATGCTCGATGCTGTTGGCTTCGCAGATCATGCCGAAGCGCATGGGCCGGGAACAGATGGTTTTGCGGTTGCGGGGCTGTTCGGCGAACGGGATGCCGTTATCGCTGAGAATGGTGTGACCCTGATAGGGCACGGCCTCCAGCACACGCTCCAGAAACTCCCAGGCCGTGCGTCTGTCAGCCTTTTCAACGAGCTGGGCAACGGCAAACTTGCTGGTCCGGTCGATGGCGACAAAAAGATGGAGCTTGCCTTCTGCCGTCTGCACCTCGGCGATGTCGATATGGATCGCGCCATTGGTGCGCCATTGGTTCAAGCGCAATGGCGAGGGCCGATGGGGTCGCGCTTGAACCGCTGGCGCTTCGGCTTGTCCCCCTCCACGTCCGGCAGGCGCAAGATGTCATGGCGCTGCAGACAGCGGTGCAGCCAAGAGAGCGTCAGGTGCGGGATCGAGGGCTGCAGGACATAGAGGCTATCATAGAGCGGCAGCAGCGTATGGCGACGGAATGCCACGATCATCGCCTCCTCGGCCTCGGTCAGCACGGATGAGCGCGGTTCCTTCGGCCCAGTCTGATGTGCCTCGACCGTCTCGCGCTTGCGCCACTTGGCAACCGTCTTGGGGTTGATGCCCAGCTCTTTGCTCAGTTGCGCGAGCCCTCAGTCCCGCCCTCGAACTGATGGCGCGCGCGCCTTCGACCTGTGATCGCTGTATTGCTGCTCCAACGGCCGTGCTACATGAATCGGCGCGAAACATCAGAGGTCGACGCCCGGTGCCCATCGCGCAAGCGTTGCGGTTTACCCTTCCCCGCAACACTGTCGCCCGTCATTGTACCGACGAGGCGACCGAAGCCGGGCCAGGCGTTGTAAAACAGCAGTCCATCCTGATCGGCATGAGCACCCATGCGGGCTTTGCCGACATAATCGCGATGTCCGGCACCCGTGACGACATGTTGGCCCGTGGCCTCGTAACGCCCGAACGCCTCCGGATGTGAGGGGTTCAGCGATTGGTATGGTGTCACGCCGCCAGCGCGGACTGCCCCTCGGCGCAGTTGGCGGAAGCCTTGAGCTGGGCGTCCTGCCGGCTGAACCCGGTTATCACTGCCGCGCTTTCGTCAAGTGGGAGGGTGGGCCGCGCATCATCCTGTCCTCATCGAAGCCCGGCACGCAGAGAATTTTGTCGCAGCCCCGATCTGGGATGACCTGAGCAGGTTCGATGCCCGGCCCTTTGGCGGTGCATTCGACCTCATTCTTGCCGGATGTCCCTGCCAACTCTTCAGCTAGGCAGGAAAGCGTGCCGGTGAAGAAAATCATCGGCAC
>NZ_JBOFBI010000197.1:0-10282 GCF_051645465.1 Tabrizicola sp.
CGCTTGATCGTCTCGGTACTGCCACGAGGGGCCATAATCCTTGCCCTTTACCGGTTTTGAATATGCTTGCTCATCAGAACGGAAAGACGCAGGCTCGTTCCGCAAGGGCAATCTAACTTGGAATTCTGATCAAGGCGAATGTTTTGGTAGTGGTTCAGCTGCCGAAAACCAGATGCTGGTCCTTAGCGGAGTGAGAGCATGATCGATCGTTTGCCGGGAGACATCTTCCGTCAGGGACAGGTGCTGAACCACACCTACGAGATCGAAGGTGTCCTGGGCCGCGGCGGCACGGGCGAGGTCTATCGTGCCCGCAACCAGATTTCCGGCCGGATCGTGGCGATCAAGGCACTGAACTCGCAGTTCTCGGGCAACGACGACTACATCGAGCTGATGAAGCGCGAAGAGCAGATGCGCGACGTCCTGAACGACGCTGTCGTGCGCTACACCGAATGCTCGCGCACCGATCAGGGCCATGTCTTCCTCGTGATGGATTTCATTGACGGGCCATCGATGAGCGAAGTGATGATGCGCCGCCGGATGGACCCGCGGGAGCTGATGATCATCGCCCATCGCGTGGCCGAGGGGCTGGTCGCCGCCCACGCCCGGGGGATCGTCCACCGCGACCTGTCACCCGACAATATCGTGCTGCGCGACAGCGCGCCCGAAAGGGCGGTGATCATCGACTTCGGCATCGCCAAGGATACCTCTGCCGGGGCGCGGACAGTGGTTGGCAACGAATTCGCCGGAAAGTACGAATACGCAGCCCCCGAACAGCTTGAGGGTCGCGCCGAGAAGCGTTCGGACCTGTACGCCCTGGGTGCCACGCTTCTGGCGGCCTATCGGGGGCAAGTCCCGTTCAGCGGCTCGACCCCGGGTGAGATCATCCGCCGCAAGCAGTCGAAGCTTGATACCGAGGGGGTTCCGGAACCACTGAAAGGGTTGGTCGACTGGCTTGCAGCCCCCGCGCTTGCCGACCGACCGACCAGCGCCGAAGCGGTCGTGGCCCGGCTGGACCAGGCGCTGCAGCCTGTTTCGGCACGCGGCAAACGGCAGGCCCCGCAGCCCGCGACGACCCCTGCAAAGGGCAAAGGCAGGGGGGGCACCTTCGCGTTGCTCTTCGCCCTGCTTCTGGGGCTGGGCGGGGTCGGGGCGTGGACGGCGGGCCTGTTCGACTCGGTCACCGAACCGGGGCTTCCGGTCGCGGCCCCCTATCGGCTGACCGCAAGCCTTGGCCCGCAGGGGACGGCCCTTTCCGGCAACGCGCCCGATGCCGAGGCAGCAATCCGGCTGCGGCAGGCTTTCGCCGCGGCAACCGGGACCACTCCGGCAGAGGACGCGCTGCCATTGGCCCTTGGCGTGCCGGATGACCGCTGGGTCGGCAACATCCTCGGCGCACTGGCTGCCGTGACGGGCCTTGCCGAGTGGTCGCTTTCGGTGACCGACAACACGGTTGCGATCACCGGCCTCGCCGACAACCGGACCCAGGCCGACGACCGGCGCAAGGCTATCGCCGACTGGTCGGCGTCCTCGGGCTTGACGCCATCGGTCGACATAGCGGTAGGCCCCCGCGTGCTGACGGTAAAGGCGGTGCAGGACATTCTCGCCCCCTTCGCGCTCTGCGGTCGGCTGAACCCGGACAAGGGGCCGGATGACAGCTATGCTTTGGGCGACACTGTCAGGATCACCGGGGCCCTGGAAACGACAGAGACCCGTGACACCTTGCAGAAGGCGCTGGAAGACACCGTCGGGGATCGCACGGTCCGGGTCGATGCAACGATCCTCAACGCCCAACTCTGCGCCGTGCAACGTGTGCTGCCACCGGTTCCGTCCGAGCCGCTGTCGATCTGGCTGGGGGATGGTGCGACAGGCCAGGTCAACCTCTCCGGCATATACCATGTCGGCGAAAACCCGATCGTCGAAGTTCTGGTGCCCGCCGACCTCACCGGCCTGTCGCTCTGGGTCGTCGTGGTCGACAACGGCGGCTCGGTCTTCAATCTTCTGCCGAACATCCAGCAGTCGGACCATGACATCCAGGACATTGGCATCATCGACAACGGCCAGCGGCGCATCCGCGTTCTGCACACGGCGGCCGATGTGCAGGCCAGGAAGGCGCTTTTTGGCACCGTTGTCGACGACAAAAACTTTGGCAAGTCCGAGGTGATCGCAGTCCTGTCGAAGACTTCACTCTTCGGCATCCGACGGCCGAAGGACGAATCCATCGCGTCATTCGCCGAGGCCCTGGAGGAGATCGTCCGCGAAGATCCCGGCAACATTGTATCAGTCGCAACACGGGTCATCGATGCAAGACCTTGACTTTGGGGCGCGAGGTGCAAGACTTGCGGCATAAATTTCGTTTAGCTTGCTTTTTTGGAGAGGGCCTCGGACTCAGATGGAGCTTGAACCGTTCCTGGTTCCGGTGGGCGAAAGCAATTCCTCCGGACTGGAACTCAGAAACGACGTGCGTTTTCACGCAATCGAGCGGCTGATGGAGCCTGCCGCTCGGACGTTCCGGCTTGAAAGCGTCAGATCGGGAGGCACCGGTGCCGTCAGCATCGACTGGGGCGACATCGTCTCGCAGGCGGCAGACCTGGCCCGGACGGGCCGCGATGTCCGGCTTCTGGTCATCGTGGTCCGGGCGCTGGCGAATGCCGAAGGTTTCCCGGGCCTGGAAAGGGGCCTCGGCCTTCTGACCGGCACCATAACCCAGTATTGGGACACCGTGCATCCGGTCTTGCGCGACAGCCCCTCGCCGCGGGAAGCCGCGACCCGGCGGGTCAACGCGCTTTACCAGCTGGAGAACAACGACAACGGTCTTCTCTGCGACCTTGAGTTCAATGTGATCTTCACTCAGCGCGGCATCGGGCCGATCACTGGCGGCGATCTCTCTGCAGGCGGGCTTAGCCGCAACGCCGCTCAAATGGAACTGCCGGACGGCCTTGGCGACAAGGAGATGGCCGAACTGCTGGCCAAGCACGATGCAAGGGCAGCTCGCGTGACCGCCGCCTGCCGGGCCGCTGCCATCGAGCGTCCGGAAGAGCTTGCCGACCTTATCCGGTCGATCGAAGCGGCCAGGGGGGCCCTTTCCGGGCTGCAAGACGCCTTGACCGCACGGGTTGGCGAGAACGGCGTCGGCGTCAAATTCAAGGACCTGGACAAGGTCCTGACACGCGTCGTTGCTCCTTTGAAGGCGGCCCAGTCCAATGCAACCCCAGGCAACCCGGAAACGGAGCAGACTGCCATGGCTGAACCCTCTGCTTTTGCGCCAGCGACGAACGGCGCCGCACACGTTGCTCTGTCCCCCACTGGCGGCATCCCCGGTTCGGTCAATTCGCGCCGGGACGTCGAACGCTGCCTCGATATGATCATAGACTTCTACGAGCGCACCGAACCCAGCAGCCCGATCCCGCATCTCGCGCGCCGCATGCGAAAAATGGTACCAATGAACTTCATGCAGCTCATGGAAGAGATCGCGCCCAGCGGGATGAAGGAATTCAAGAACGTCGCCGGAGTGGACGACAAATCGAAATCAGCCGCCCAGTGAGCCGGCAATAACGAGGGAGAGGCCCTTCAGATGAGTGAGAGCAAGGCGAAAGTGATCGAACGGAACCGCGCACCGCGGGTTCAGATCGCTTATGACGTCGAACATTACGGCAGCCCGACCACGATCGAATTGCCTTTCGTCATGGGCGTGATGGCGGATCTTGCCGGGAAATCGGAAACGAAAGAGGCGATGAAGCCCGTAAACGAACGATCGTTCGTAGATGTGGACGCCGGTCGGTTCGGGAAGTTCATGGAAGCGCTGGCCCCCAGGGTGAAGGCCCGCGTTCCCAATCGTCTACCGGGCAAGGATGGCGCGACTGACGAAGAGATGTTTGTCGATCTGTCCTTCAAGAGCATGTCCGACTTCACCCCGGACAAAGTGGCCGAGCAGGTCCCCGCACTTGCCGAGCTGTTAAAAATGCGTCGTCAGCTTGAAGAATTGCTTGGCTATATGGACGGCAAGGTCAACGCCGAGAAACGCATCGCCCAGCTTCTACAGAACGAACCGCTGTTGATGCAGGTCGCGGACGAAGCCATCAAGAAGGAGGGCTGAGCCATGGCCGAACAGGAAAAACAAGCCACCGCTGCAGCCGCCGAAGCCCAGGCGATTGATCTGGGTGAATTCAGCGATCTTCTCGAGAAGGACTTCCGCGTCAAGGAAGACGAAAGCCAGAAGCTGCGCACGCTGGTCCAGAACCTGGCACTGGCCGCGACCGAACGGTCGGGCACGGCCACCATTTCCGGCAATGCGGTCAAGTCGATCAAGAACCTGATCGCGGGGATCGACAGCCTTCTGACCACCCAGATGAACGAGATCATGCACTGCAAGGAAGTGCGCGAGATCGAGGGAACCTGGCGGGGCCTGCACTACCTGGTGAACAACACTGAAACCGACCAGAAGCTGAAGATCCGAGTGATAAACATCACCAAAGATCAGCTTGCCGACCAGCTTGAGGATTTCGAGGGCCAGATGTGGGACCAGTCTCCCATGTTCAAGCGGCTCTATACGGATGAGTACTCGATGTTCGGCGGCGAACCCTTTGGCGCGATCATCGGCGCCTACGAGTTCAGCCACCATCCCCGTGACGTGGGCCTCTTGCGCAACATGTCGGGGATCTGCGCCTCGGCCCATGCGCCCTTCATCGCCGCGGCCGCGCCGCAGCTTTTCCGGATGCAAAGCTGGCAGGAACTGCCCAACCCGCAGGACCTGCAGCAGATCGTGTCGTCCCCAGACTATGCCAGCTGGCAGTCGCTGCGCGAATCCGAAGACGCCCGCTATATCGGCCTGACGATGCCGCGGGTGCTGGCGCGCCTGCCCTACGGCGCTGCGACGATCCCGGTCAAGGGTTTCGCCTTTGAAGAGGAGCTTGACGGCAAGCACGATCACTATGTCTGGATGAACGCGGCCTTCGCCATGGGCGTGAACATCAACCGCAGCCACAAGCTTTATGGCTGGGGCAGCCAGATCCGCGGTGTGGAATCCGGCGGATCGGTGATCAATCTTCCGGTCCACAGCTTCCCGACCGACGACGGCTCGATCGCGATGAAATGCCCGACCGAAATCGCCATCGACGACCGTCGCGAGGCGGAACTGGCCAAGCTCGGCTTCATGCCGATCCTGCACCGCAAGAACACCGACATCGCGGCGTTCATCGGCGCGCACAGCCTGCAGGACGACGAAGCGCGGGCCGGTCGTCTGGTCGATCCGGACGCACAGGCGAACGAGCGGCTGTCAGCCAACCTGCCCTATCTCTTCCCGGTCAGCCGGTTCGCGCATTATCTCAAGGCGATGGCGCGCGACAAGGTCGGCACGTTCAAGGAACGCGCCGACATGCAAATCTGGCTGTCCGAATGGATCAACCGTTATGTCCTGTCCAACACGGCCATGGCGGATGACAAGGCAAAGGCCAAGCGGCCTTTGGCCAAGGCCGAGGTGCAAGTCGACTCTGTCGAAGGGCGCCCCGGCTACTACAACGCGCGGTTCTATTTGCGCCCGCACTACCAGCTGGAAGGGATCAACGCGAGCCTTCGGCTGGTATCCGAATTACCTTCCGTGAAGAGCAAATGATGACTTTGGCGTTCCCACAATTTCGCAGATGAAAGGGTAAAGAAATGGCAGTTTCCGGCTACATGAAGATCGAAGAAATCCCAGGTGAAAGCGGCCGCAAGGACCACGAAGGAGAAATTTCAATTGCTGCGGTGAACTGGGGTGCCTCCCGTCCGATGGTCAACACGCCGGGCGTTGGGCGCAGCACCGGCATGGCAAACGTTACCTCGATCACCGTTTCGAAGTTCTACGACAAGTCGTCGCCCTATCTTGCTCAGGCCGTGCTTCTGGCGACGGCGCTACCAGAAATTGTCATCACCCTCCGCAAGGACTCGGGAGAGACACACCTCGACTATCTTACTATCACCCTCAGCGACTGCATGATCGAAAGCTATAACTTCTCCGGGGCCAGCGAAGTCGAGACCCCGCCGATGGAAAGCATCTCGATCGTGTTCAACAAGCTCAAGGTTCTCTACATCGAGCAGGCCAGCGATCACTCGGCTGGCGGCGAACATGAACTCGAATATGATCTCGTCGCCGGGGCCTGACATCAGGTTGCTCCGGCGATCAGGAAAGGGCACCGCTGGTGGCTGATCCGATCCTCCAATCACGGACCGAGGCGGTCCAACCCAGCCTATGGGACCGCCTCGTCGACGACTTGCCCGGAATCGTCACTGAAACCGACCGCCAGCGAGCTGACCTTGCGTCCCGGATCGGCGCGGCGAAAGTCGACGCCATCCTTGCAGGCGGGCCCCGCAGCATCGAGGCCGACCCCGAACTCGACGAAGAGACCCGGCGTGATCTGCACCTTTTCCTGACCCAGATGGCCCGCCGCGCCTTTCTGGAGGAACGGGGTATCGTCGTAAACGCTTCGGTCCTGCGCGAGGCCGTCCGCCGCGACATCGAGGCCCTTTTCAACGTCGAACGCTTCGAGTCGGGGCTGCAGTTGACTGACCTGGAACAGAAGACCTTTGAAACGCCGCAAGAGATGATCTCGGCGTTTCCGCATGTACGCCGTTCAGTTATCAATTACGGCGTGCCCTCGTTCTCCGGCCGCTCGATCTCGGATTTCGACCTTGCAGCGCTTGGCAAAGAGCTGCGCGATGTGATCGCGGTCTTCGAGCCGCGGCTGAAGCGCGACACGATCCGGGTCAAAGTCTCGCACGGCGACCGGACCGGCATGCTGATCCAGGTCGACGCGATGCTGATGCTGTCGCCGGTGCCCGAACGCCTGCGCTTGTCAACGATGATCGACCTCGACAACGGCCGCGCCACTACCGCGGTCGAGGACGCGTGATGGACCGCAACTTCCTGGCATATTACGAAGAGGAGCTGGCGCACATCCGCGAGCTTGCGACCGAGTTTTCCGCCTTGCACCCGACTGTCGCGCGCAACCTCTCGCTCGACTCGGTTCCCTGCCCGGATCCTTACGTAGAACGGCTTCTGGAAGGCGTTGCTTATCTCGCCGCCCGCACAAGGCTGAAGGTTGACGCCGAAAGCAGCCGCTATGTGCGCAATCTGCTGGACGAGCTTTACCCCGACATCGTCGGCCCCGCCCCCGCGATGACGATGGCCGTTCTGCATCCCGGTCCACAGGTTCAGACCATGCTCGACGGCCACGTCGTTCAGCGCGGCACCCGGTTTGTGGCCGCCTATCGCGAAGGCATTTCGACCCGCGCGACCTACACCTCCGCCCAGGATCTAGCACTTTGGCCAATAGCGCTCGATCGGGTCGAGTACCTGCAGGACAGGGGCGCACTGAACGCAGCCGGCCTTGACCGGCCCGACGCCGAGGCCGGCATCCGCTTTACTGTCTCACGCGTCGGGCCCGGCTCGCTTGCGGAACTCAGCCTTGACCGTCTGGATCTCTGGTTCGTCGGCGGCAGCCGGGGCGGCGCGATCTTCGATGCGATCTTCGGCAACAGCCTGGGTGCCGTCGCACGTGCCTCCAGCACCGGCGGACTTGCCCGACCCCTTGCAGGTCCAGGACTTGTCGGCGTCACGGATCGTGAGGGCCTCTTGCCCCGGGTGCGCCCCGCGTTTGAAGGCTATCGCCTGATGCGGGAATACTTCCTGATGCCGGACCGGTTCCACTACCTCAGGCTTGACGGGCTGAACGCTACCCTTCGCACCTGCACCAAGGGCACCTGCGAAGTGGTGATCTACCTCGCCAACGCGCGCCCCGAGATCGCCGACATCGCTGCCAAGGATTTTCGGCTGTTCGTGACACCGCTGGTCAATCTCTTTGAAAAGGAATGCAACGTCATCGAAATCGACGGTCGCTCTGCGGCCCATGTCGTGCACGCCGACCGGACCCGGCCCCGTGACTTCGAGATTTACCGCCTGACACGCGTGGAAGATGCCGACAGCGACGGCGCGGATGCGGTGGTCGAACCGCTTTATTCGGTCGGGCGACATCGGGGCTCGGGTCTTGTTTACACCGCGGAACGCCGCACACGCCGTCCGGGCGAAGACGAAATCCGCCGTGGCCAGACCCGCACAAGCTATGCCGGGGACGATCTCTTTCTTTCGATTGCACGCCCGGCTGACGTCACGGTGACCAAAGCCGTGCGACGGTTGGACATCCGCGCGCTTTGCACGAACCGCGACCTGCCGATCCTCGACGACAACCCGAAGCTCTCGCTTGAAACGGGCGATCCGGTGGGGCGTGTCGAACTCCTTTCGCCATTCCGCAGGCCCCGCAGTTCGGTGGCCTCGGCGCTGCCAAACATCGTCTCGGGTGGGGAAAGCCAGCTTGATGACCTTGCCTGGCGGCTTATCTCGCAGCTTTCGCTCAACTACCTTTCGCTGGCCGAACCGGGGCTCGAGGCCGAACCCCTTCGCGCAATGCTTGACCTCTATGCCGGTCGCGGCGATCCGGCGGTTGCCCGGCACGCGCGCTCGATCACCCGGGTCCGGTCACGCCAGGTGGTGGAACGCCTGGGGATTCCCGGGCCGATGTGCTTTGGCCACGGCATCGAGATCACCCTCGACGTGGACGAAACCACCCTCGCCGGGGGCTCGGCGCTCCTCCTCTCGGCGCTTTTGAACCAGCTTTTCGCTCGCCATGCCGCGATCAACTCTTTCGTGCGCACGAAGACCCATCTCATGCAAAGACAGGAGGACGTGTCATGGCCGATGTCCCCGGGCAACCGCGCCCTGATCTGACAGGCGATCTGGCAGCGCCCGAAAGCATGGGGTTCTTCGAGCTTCTGCGGCGGCTTGAGCATGACCAGCTGCGCTTCGGCCGGTCCGGGGGGCCGGGGCGTGAGCCTGCGCGGCTGGGCCAACGGGCGCGTCTGTCGTTCGGCACACGCGACGTTGCGGGATTTGTGCCGGGCACTGACACGACACCGCCGAAAGTGGATGTCGAGGTTCTGGGCCTTCTCGGGCCCGAGGGTGCCATGCCGCTGCACATCACCCGATGGATCATGGGTCGGATGTCCGATCGCTGGTTTGTCTCGGCGGGCAGTGATGCGGCCTCGGACACCACCTTCCTTGATTTCTGCAACCTTCTGCAGCATCGGCTGATCGCGCTTTACTGGCGGGCCTGGGCCGATGCGCGCCCGGAAGTGCAGATCGAACACGGGGCCGGAGGGCGCGTTCAGGCCTTGGTAGAGGCGCTCGCCGGTGTGGGACTGCCGGGAGCAAAGCCGCGTAGCGGCGTCGACACCCAGACCCGGCTGAAGATGCGTCATGCCACCTCGCTTGGCCGCCAGGTCTATAGCGTCGAACGTCTGACGCAGTATCTGCGCGACGTGCTGCAAGCCCCGATCACCCTCGTCGAGTTTGTGGGATCCTGGACCCGGATACCGGACCGCCTTCAATCCAGCCTTGGCGGGGCGCATGCCCGACTTGGCAGCTCGACCGTAATCGGTGCGCGCAGCTTCCAGCGCCAGACCCTGGTTGAACTTCGTGCCGGTCCGCTTGACTTGCCCCGGTTCGTCGAATTTCTGACCGACCCCGCGCTGACCGCCCGCCTTCGCCACGCGATCCGCCATGCCATGGGCCGCGAGATGGAATTCAACCTTCGCCTCGTGCTTGCCAAGGACGAAATCCCCGAGCCGCAGCTTGGCCGTTGCCAGCTTGGCCGCACCACCTGGCTTTCGCCAAAGCGCACCGCCGATGCCGACGACCTGCGGCTTTACCGCGTCGCCCGCGTCGAGGAGGCCGCATGACCCTTCGGCTGATCATCGAGCACAGCCCCCACCCGCAGGATCGGCACGAGATGCTGCATCCAGGGGGCGAGTTCTCGATCGGCCGGGGCGCCGAATGCAGCTGGCAGCTGAACGACCCCGACATGTATGTCTCGCGCAAGCACTGCGTCATCACCGGTGAGGCGGGACAGTTCATCGTCACCGATGCCAGCCGTGGTGGCCTTTTCATCGATGGCAAGGACCAGCCGCTTGGTCCGGGAAACTCGGCCCGGCTAGAGCCCGGAATGCGGCTGCGTCTTGGCGACAACGTGATCCGGGTCGAGATCGAGCAGCCCGCACCCGCGCCCATCCCTGTTACGCAGGCCAAAGCACAACGGCAGCTGAACCACGACGATTTCTTCTCTCAGCCGATCACGCCGCCCCCGCCCGTCCGTCGCCCCGACGGTCTGCCGCAACCCTTCGAGACGGGCGCCACCGACGCCCGCCGCCACGACCAGACCCCAGGCCGACCCCCGCCGCCGCCGCTGTTCGACGATCC
>NZ_JBOFBI010000198.1:0-5645 GCF_051645465.1 Tabrizicola sp.
CTCCTCCTCGCTGGCGGCGCTCCGACGAGGAGACGAAGTCGAACGAGGAGGTATCCCCGGGGTGCTTCCATCCGGCGGGGTCCCGCACTAGATGACTGACAGAGTTTCCCGAAAGGACCACCCATGACCCTGCATCTGCCCACGCCGCTTCGTGACGCAAACGCCGCCAGCGGTGGCTTCGGCGACTTGCCCGACTGGGACCTGTCCGACCTCTACCCCGCGCCCGACGGCCCGGAGTTCCCGCGCGACATGGCCGAACTGGAGCGCGCCTGTACTGCCTTTGCGCAAACCTACGAGGGGCGGCTTGGCCGGCAGGATGCCGCGGGCCTTCTGGCCTGCGTGCAGGAATACGAACGGATCGAGGTGATCGCCGGGCGGCTCATGTCCTATGCGGGTCTGCGCTACTATCAGAACACGCTCGACCCCGACCGCGCCAAGTTCATGGGCGACGCCCAGGACCGGGTGACGGACGCCACCACGCCGCTCGTGTTCTTCAGCCTCGAGTTCAACCGCCTGGATGATGACCACCTCGCCCGCCTGATGGCCGCGAACGCAGACCTTGCGCGCTACAAGCCCGTCTTCGACCGGTTGCGTGCGATGCGACCGCACCAGCTTTCGGACGAGCTGGAGAAGTTCCTGCACGACGAGAGCGTGGTTGGCGCCAGCGCCTGGAACAAGCTGTTCGACGAGACGATGGCAGCGCTGATGTTCAGCGTGGCCGGAGAGTCGGAAGAGCTGAACCTGGAAGCGACGCTGAACCTCTTGACCGACCCGAACCGTGCGCGGCGCGAGGCGGCGGCAAAGGCGCTGGCCGAGGTTTTCCAGAAGAATGTCAAGCTCTTCGCGCGCATTCATAACACGCTGTCTAAAGAGAAGGAAATCCACGACCGCTGGCGCAAGATGCCGACGCCGCAGCACGGGCGGCACCTCTCGAACCACGTCGAACCCGAGGTGGTCGAGGCGCTGCGGAATGCCGTCGTGGCCGCGTACCCCAAGCTTTCCCACCGCTACTACCGGCTGAAGGCCAAATGGATGGGCCTGGAGAAGCTCCAGGTCTGGGACCGGAACGCCCCCCTCCCGACCGAGACGCCAAGGACCGTCAACTGGGCCGAGGCCCGCAAGACCGTGACCGATGCCTACGCCGCCTTCGACCCCCGGATGGCCGATCTCGCCACGCCATTCTTCGACAAGGGCTGGATCGACGCGGGCGTGAAGCCCGGCAAAGCCCCCGGAGCGTTCGCCCACCCGACCGTCACCACCGTCCACCCCTATGTCATGCTCAACTACCTCGGCAAACCCCGCGACGTGATGACCTTGGCGCATGAGCTTGGCCACGGCGTCCACCAGGTGCTAGCGGCAGGGCAGGGCGAGCTTCTGGCCTCCACCCCGCTGACCTTGGCCGAAACGGCGAGCGTGTTCGGCGAGATGCTGACCTTCCGGAAACTTCTCGATCAGGCCAAGACCCCAGCCGAGAAGAAGACCCTCCTCGCCGGCAAGGTCGAGGACATGATCAACACCGTCGTCCGCCAGATCGCCTTCTACGACTTCGAATGCAAGCTCCACGCCGCCCGCGCCGAAGGCGAACTGACCCCGGACGACATCAACGCGCTCTGGATGTCCGTCCAGGCCCAATCCCTGGGCGACGCGTTCGAGTTCATGGCCGGGTATGAGACCTTCTGGGCCTATATCCCCCACTTCGTCCACTCGCCCTTCTACGTCTACGCCTATGCCTTCGGCGACGGCCTCGTGAACGCGCTTTACGCGGCCTATGCAGGCGGGCTGCCGGACTTCCAGGAGAAGTATTTCGCCATGCTGAAGGCGGGCGGGTCGCAGCACCACAAGGAACTGCTGGCGCCGTTCGGGCTGGATGCGAGCGACCCGAAGTTCTGGGACAAGGGGCTGAGCATGATCGCGAGCTTCATTGACGAACTGGAGGCAATGGAAGCCTGAGGCGACGTAAGGTTTCGCGCGGCGCCGACCTTGAAGTCGACAAAGTTTTGCGAAAAAATCGCCTTATGGTTGTGGCCTTTCGGGCATTAAACCCGTCGTCCCTGGAGAGTTTAATTGCCTCTGTTCTTGCGTTCGCTGCCGCTGTCCTTCGGTACGCTGTGGCATTACATCTTCCTGCTGCCCCTCGTCCTTCTGTTCATGCTGCCCCTGATGGTGCTGACCTTGCTGCCCTTGGTCGGATCCTTGATCAGTGTGACGATCTTCACCTTCATATCCTTCGTCGGATTCCGCTGCGCCCTGACCGCCCATGGCAAGGGCAACGAGCCTGCCGTGGAAAAACTGGTGCGCTCCAGCATGTTCTTCGGCGTCATCGCCACCGTGGTGAGCGCGGTTCTGTTTCTGCTGTGTGTGGGGGCCGTGCTTGGGCTCATGCACTTCGGGGTAGAGGGCAATGTGGACGCCCCCTGGGGAGATGCGTTGCCCATGGTGCCAAGCCTTGCGGTGATCGCGTTCTTCGTCATGAACGGGCTCTACACCTGCGCGGTTGCAGTGCCGATGACGGCGGCGGCGGTCGAGGCCACCTCGATGGGACGTGATGCTGATCCGATCTTCGGGATTGGCCGGGGCATGTTCAGCCTCGCCCTGATCTGGATGCTGTGGCTGTACGCCCTTTTCAACTGCGGGCTTATCGAGTTCGTCATCGAGCAGGTGGGCTTCATTCTCTACACAGCCCTGGGCAACTTGATCGACCTGGCGCCTGTCGAGCAGCCCGAGTTCAACCCCGTGGCGATCGTCGGGGCGATACTGGCGCTTCTGTGGGGAAGCTGCTGGTACTACGCCACCGCGATCATCGCCTGGCAGGACGAAGTCAAGAGGCGTGAAGCGAACCGGGTCACGGTGCGCGAAGTCTCCCGGACCAGCGCCGAAGAGCTCCGCGCGCTGCGCGAGGCGCGGATGCCGGGTGGGCGGGACCTGATATAAAGCAGGATCGTCTGGCGTAAGAATCCGCCCCAAGACCGGACATTGTTTACGGTTTTGGGGCCAATGGACCTGGCGTTCGCGATTATTCGTCAATCCACTTGTGCAGGGGTCAGGGCTTCATACATCACCGATCCCCGGAGGCAGCCTGGTTTCGCCAAGGGCTTTCCGGGCCGGTGATGGAGACACCTATGCCTCTGTTTCTGAAAGCTCTTCCTCTCTCGTTCCAGACCTTCTGGCGTTACCTGATCATTCTGCCCGTCCTGGCTGTTCCATGCCTGGCGGTCTATGTTGCAACCTTCTTCATTCCGATCCTCAATCTCGTCGTACAGGCGACCCTGATCAATCTTTGCATCATGGCCGGACTGCGCACTGCGCTTGGCGCGCGCGGCCATTACACCGATCTCGACATCGGGAAACTTGTGCGCGGAAGCCTGGCGTTCGTCTTTCTCGGCGTCGTGGTGTCTATTCTGATTTGGGTGGTAGTACTTGTGTTTGTTCCGCTTGTGACACTCCCGGACTCTCCCTACGAAATCACCGAGGAAAACTATTCCGCTGTGGCATTGATCCTGGTCGTGCCTTTTCTCTACTCGCTCTTCAACCTTGCCGTGGCAGTTCCAATGACCGCCTCGGCGTACACAGCCACCCCGCGCGCCGCGCAGACCCATGTGTTCTGGGGGTTCGGCCAAGGCATGTTCAGCCTGCTGGTTGTCAGCCTGGCCTGGCTGTTTATCCTCGGCACTTTCATAGTCTGGGGATATGGCGAGACCTTGATAGCAAGTGGCCTGCAGTATGCGTTCGGGACCGCCAGCTTCAGTTTCGGGGACAAGATCCTGACCGTCCGCGCCGACCTCTATGAATCGATCGGCGGTCTGCTTGTCGTAATCTGGGCCACCTGCTGGTACTTCGCGACCTCGGTGCTGGCCTGGGAGCGCTTGCGCAACAAGCTCGAGGCCGAGCGCGCGACCAGACTGGAAGTCACACGGACCTCGATCGAAGATCTCCGTGCGCTGCGCGAGTCGCGGATGCCCGGCGACCCGGGCGGGATGTAGGCTGGACAAGGCGTCGGGCGAAACGGGGTCGGTTTTGCGGTGTATCATCCGGCGCAATAATGACCGCCACGCAGTGCATTGTTTACGGGGGCGGGGCCAATAAACCCCGCCCCCGCGATTATTTTGTCAGCCTACTTGTGCAGGGGTCGGGGGTCCATACATCACCGCTTCCCGGAGGCGGCCTGGTTTCGCCAAGGGCCTTCCGGGCCGGTGATGGAGACGCTCTATGCCTCTGTTTCTGCAAGCCCTTCCGCTTTCCCTGAAAACCGTCTGGCGCTATCTCGCGGTGCTGCCGATCCTCGGGATCATTGCGCTTCTCCTGCTGCTGGCCAGCATCATTCCCGGCATCGGTTACTTCGTGCCGGGGACCGTCTATGCCTACTGCATCATGACCGGCCTGCGCTGTGCGCTTGTGGCGCGCGGCCACACCGTCGACCCCGAGTTCGGGCAGATGCTGCGGGGCGGTCTTGTCTTCTGCCTCATGACCATCGGCGCGACCTTTGTGATCGAATACCTGTCAGTCTATCTCTCGGCTGGCATTCTTATGGTTGTCCGTGCGTTTGGCCTTGGCGGTGAGGCCTGGTCAGGGGTCTGGATCTGGCTCGGCGGCGGATTGAGTCTCTATGTCTTCCTCATGCTGATCTGGGGGGCGGCGCTTGCCGTGCCGATGACCGCGGTGGTGGCGGATGCCGATGCGAAGGGCACGGGCGTGAACCCGTTCAAGGGCCTTGGAACGGGCATAGTCGGGCTCAGCATCATCAGCCTGATCTGGATGATCGGCGGCAACCTCTTTTCCTTCTTCGGCGAAGTGGCGACGATGTTCGCGCTCGTCTCCTCGACCATCTATGCCGTCTTCAATGCCAAGGACCCAGCCTGGGATGTCAGCCTCAGCCCATTCTCGCTTCTGGGTGGTACGCTTTTCATGACCTGGGCCTCCAGCTGGTTCTTCTCGGCAGCGGTGCTTTACTGGGAACGCGCCGAGGCCCGGCGCAAGGCCACCGCTTCAGCCCAGGTCAAGGCGTCCAGGGCCACAAGTGACGACCTCCGTGCCCTGCGCGAGTCGCGGATGCAGAAGGAGCGGGGACCCGACTGACCCGGAATGCCAAAGGTGGCGGGGCGCCGAAGCCTCGCCACCCTGTGCAGCAAATTCTCGCGGGTCAGGTTTGCAGGTCTTGGCAAGCGGGCCCGAGCGACCTAGCTTTGTCTGGCAGGCAGGAGGTACCAATGCCCGAACTGGTTCGCCTTTACATCCAAAGCGTCGCCCTGGGGTTTGCCATTGCCGCGGCCTTCACGGCAGGGCTTCTGTGGTTCGACGTGGCAGGGATCGGCCATCTGATCCTGGCGTCCGACATGGGCTGGGTCGCCGCAGGAATGCTGGTCGTGTTCAACGGCATCGTCTTTGCCGCCGTCCAGTTCGCCTTCCGCATCATGGCGATGGCGGAGCCCGATGATCGTTCCGGCGGCGGCGGTCATGCTGCGCGCACGCTGGTCCCGGTGCCCGTGCCGGCGAAACCCCGCGCCAAGCGCTAAGGGTGGCGGGCCCGCAGCAACCGTGAGGACCGGGGTTTTCCCGAGAGCCAGAGGTCTCAGGTGGGCGCCAGATACCCGGACCAGGATCCGGGCAGAGCCAGCCCCCGTTCGCTTGCTTATCGGCCACTGGAAAAT
>NZ_JBOFBI010000199.1:0-2686 GCF_051645465.1 Tabrizicola sp.
GCTTTCCCGGCCTCGTCCGCAGTCTTTGGGTGCAGGACGGGAGGTGCGGCGTTGACCAATCAGATTGCTCTGGTCCTGATACTGGTAATCCTGGCGGCCATCGGGCTGGACCTTTTGGCGAATGACGGCGTGGCGCTGATGTTCCTGGGGCGAAAGTTCCTGGATTTGGTCGACTGGGTGGTATTCTGGCGCTGACAGCGTCACATTGGGTTGAAATCGGCGGAGATTGGTATTTGTTACCGCTAACAACAGACGCGAGTCGCATCCGGACGGAGGAAAGATCATGACGGTGAAAGTTGGCATCAACGGGTTTGGGCGCATCGGTCGCAACATCGTGCGCGCCATCATTGAATCGGGCCGCACTGACATTCAGGTCGTCGCGATCAACGATCTGGGTCCGGTGGAAACCAATGCCCATCTCTTGCGCTACGATTCGGTGCACGGGAAGTTCCCGGCGACCGTGACGACCGGCGCCGACACGATCGACGTCGGTCGTGGGCCGATGCGGGTGACCGCGCTGAAGAACCCGGCCGACCTGCCCTGGGGCGACGTCGATATCGTGCTGGAGTGCACGGGGATCTTCACCTCGAAGGAAAAGTGCCTGCCGCACCTTGAGAACGGCTCGAAGCGCGTGCTGATTTCTGCGCCTGGCGAGGGCGCGGACAAGACCATCGTCTATGGCGTGAACCACGGGACACTGACTTCGGCTGATATCGTCGTTTCCAACGCCTCCTGCACGACGAACTGCCTTGCGCCCGTAGCTTATGTGCTGAATCAGGCGATCGGGATCGAGAAGGGGATGATGACCACCATCCACTCCTACACCGGTGACCAGCCGACGCTGGATACGATGCACAAGGATTTGTACCGCGCCCGCGCGGCGGCGTTGTCGATGATCCCGACCTCGACCGGGGCGGCGAAGGCCGTGGGGCTGGTGCTGCCGGAGTTGAAGGGCAAGCTTGACGGGTTCGCGATGCGGGTGCCGACGCCGAACGTCTCGGTCGTGGACCTGAAGTTCATCGCCAAGCGGTCGACTTCGGTTGAGGAGATCAACGGGGCGATCAAGGCGGCGGCAGAGGGGCCTTTGAAGGGGATCCTTGGCTATACGACCGAGAAGCTGGTCAGCTCGGACTTCAACCACGACCCGCATTCGTCGGTCTTCCACATGGACCAGACCAAGGTGATGGACGGGACCTTCGTGTCGATCCTGAGCTGGTATGACAACGAATGGGGCTTCTCTTGCCGCATGGCTGATACGGCCGTCGCGATGGGCAAGCTGATCTGAGGCTTCTGAAATCAAAGGAAAAGGCGCCTTCGGGCGCCTTTTTCAATTGTGGCAGAGCTATGCAAGGGGTGCATAGCCGCACCGCAGCATTGGGCGTTGTTTGCGCTATCAGAACCCCTATCTTCCAGTCATGCGAGAAGAAAGATGACCCTCGCTGTGAAAGGACGAATTAAGATGTTTACCGTGTTCGACATGCTGAAGACCGCCGCCGTGAACTACTCGCGCTACCGGCAGACGCGTGACGAGATTGCCAACCTGCCCACCGATATCGCGCTGGACATTGGCCTTTTCCCTGGCGACGCCGAGCGCATTGCGCGCGAAGCTGTCTACGGCAAAGCCGCCTGAGGGCAGCTTGACCTGGACTGATGCGGGGGCCTTCGGGCCCCTTTTGCATTTCAGCCGTACTTGCGCTTCAGCGCCTTGACGACCGGGGGCGGCACGAACTTTGACACGTCGCCGCCGAGCCTCGCGATTTCCTTGACCAGTTTCGACGCGATCGCCTGGCGGCGGGCATCGGCCATCATGAACACCGTCTCGATCGAGGCATCGAGTGCCCGGTTCATGCCGACCATCTGGAATTCATACTCAAAATCCGCCACAGCGCGGAGGCCGCGGATGATGATGCCGGCGCCTACGTCACGGGCGCAGTCGATCAGCAGGTTTTCGAACGGGTGGACGACGATCTCGCCCCCCGTCTTGGCGGTGATGGCGGCGCATTCGGCTTCGACCATGGCCACACGCTCTTCCAGGCTGAAAAGCGGACCCTTGTCGCGGTTGATCGCGACCCCGATGACCAGACGGTCGACCAGCGCCATCGCGCGCTGGATGATGTCGGTGTGGCCAAGCGTGACCGGATCGAAGGTTCCCGGATAAAGCCCGATGCGCATGGATTACCCCAAAAGCCCACGTAGTCCCACGCACGCAACATTATTGCCCGCGCAGGTGCAAGTGGATTTTGGCGGCCTAGAAGCCCTTGATCATGCCTTCAAGCGCGTCTTTTTCCATCGCCAGTTCCGAGAGCCGGTACTTTACGACGTCGCCGATCGAGATGAAGCCGACCATGACCTCGCCGTCCATGACCGGCATGTGGCGAAAGCGCCCGTCGGTCATCTTCTGCATGACATCTGTCGCCCGGTCTGCACGCGAGCAGGTGACGAGCTTCGACGTCATGACCTTGGTCACGGGATCGGTCATGCAACCGACGCCCCGCCGCCACGCAACAATAGTGCGCGGGGCAATGCAAGCGGCAAAACGGGGGTCAGAAACCCTTGATCATGCCTTCCAGCGCGTCCTTTTCCGCCGAAAGCTCCATCAGCCGCGCCTTGACCACATCGCCGATGGAGATGAGGCCGACCATCTGGTCGCCCTCCATCACCGGCATGTGGCGGAAGCGGCCATCGG
>NZ_JBOFBI010000200.1:0-32364 GCF_051645465.1 Tabrizicola sp.
TGCGATACGCCAGTTCCGCAAGACCCTGAACCCGGCGGCCTCAGTTGCCGCTGTGGTCGTGCCCCTGGTGTTGCGGCGAGTGGCCCGCGTGTTCGGAGATCGTTGCGATGCGCGACTTCTGTTCGTCGGTCAGCAGCTCGCTCTGGAATTTGTCGAACCCGCGCCAGCCAGCTTCGGCGGCGGCGTTGATCTCGGCCTTCGAGCCGCCGAGGGCGTTCTTCACATAATCGCCCATCTGCGCGCAGCCGTTCTTCAGCTGGCGGACAGTACTTCCAGGCAGGTTTGCGATCCAGGCGTCGGGATCAATGAACTCGTCGCAGCCGCTCGGGGTGGCCAGCATCAGGCCAAGGGCGGCCTCCATCGATGCACCTTCGGCATAGTCCGCGGGCAGGCCAAGCTTGAGATAGGCGAGGGTCCGGTTGTGGTCGGCGAAGACGCCGTCGGGGTTGGGGATGACCCAGACATGGGCCATGGCAAGCCGCCCGCGATTGTCGCCCTTGCTGCGGTATTCGTCATCGAGCCAGGCATTCGCGAGCCAGTTGAGAAAGGGCCGGTCGGCGGTGGCGCCGGCCACGAAATCCTCGACATTGTGGACGTGCCAGCGGTCCTTGCTGCCTGTAAAGCCCTCGGGCACCGGTTCGCCCTCGGCAATGCGCACGACGAAGGCCACGCCGGTCAGGACCTGCCGTCCGCCGATTTCGGTGTACATGAGGTTGCTTGGCCGGGTGAAATCCAGTGCGTCGCCGGAAACATAATCCGGGCCATCGGGGTGCACGAAATGGAGGCCCATCAGCGGCTCGTCGCCGCCGAAGGGCTTCCAGCCGTCCTGCAGGGCGGCCTGATAGCTTTCAAAGGGCTGCACCGCCTGCAGCACCATCTGCACCTCTTCCCGCGCGGATTGCGGGAAGGCTGGGGCTGCGAGCGTGGCGAGGGCAGTAGCGAGGGCAAGGGCGCGCATCGGATACCTCTGCAGTTGTCCGGCGGGCAAGATAGGGTAGGCCGGGATGGCCTCCAAAACACGTTCCCCGGATCAGGCGGATTTCTGCTGCGGGTTGGCCGACCCGCAGGCGTCAGATTGCCAGCGCGCGCAAGGCCGCTGTGAGGTCGATCGCACCGTCATAGAGCGCGCGGCCCGAGATGGCCCCGGCGATCACGCCGGTGTCGCGGAGGGCGAGGAGGTCGTCCATCGAGGCGACGCCGCCGGAAGCGATGACCGGGATCGTGACAGCTCGGGCGAGGGCTTCGGTCGCGTCGATGTTCGGGCCCTGCATGGCGCCGTCGCGGTCGATGTCGGTGTAGATGAGAGCGGCGACACCGGCGTCCTCGAAGCTGCGGGCAACGTCGGTGGCCATGACGTCGGTCTCGGTCGCCCAGCCCTTGGTGGCGACGCGGCCCTTGCGGGCGTCGATGCCGACCGCGACCTGTCCGGGAAAGGCCTTGGCCGCCTCACGCACGAGCGCTGGGTTTTCCACTGCCACGGTGCCGAGGATGACGCGGGCGAGGCCCTTCTCCAGCCACATCGCAATGGTGGCCATGTCGCGGATGCCGCCGCCAAGCTGGCAGGGGACGGTGACGCTGGAAAGGATCGCCTGAACCGCCGCGCCGTTGACGGGTGCACCGGCAAAGGCGCCGTTCAGGTCGACGAGGTGCAGCCATTCGCAGCCTGCGGCCTGGAACTTGAGCGCCTGCGCGGCGGGGTCGTCGCCGAAGACGGTGGCCGCCTCCATCTCACCGCGGAGGAGCCGGACGCACTGGCCGTCCTTCAGATCGATGGCTGGGTAAAGGATCATGGAGCCCCCGCTGCGGTCGCGCGGTCTTTGGCACGGGTCGTCCGGAATGAAAAGGGCAGCAAAGCGACCCCACGTCACGCTTGATCGGTTGCGCGGCTGGCGCGAAGCATGGGCGCAGGGACACTGTGAGGAGGACACCCATGAAGATTTTCGCTTTTGCCGCAGCACTTGCGGTCCTTGCCGGCGCGGCTTTTGCCGATCCGGTTGAAGGCATCTGGCAGACGAAGAAGGACGACAACGGCAACTTCGGCCATGTGCAGATCACGGCCTGCGGGTCGGCGTTCTGCGGCACGCTGATCAAGGCCTTCAACGGCGAGGGTCAGGAGATCGAAAGCGACAACATCGGGCGCAAGATCGTCTGGGACATGGTGCCCTACGCGGACGGCCTTTACGACGACGGCCAGATCTATTCGCCCGATCGCGACAAGACCTACAACGGCGACATGACGCTGTCCGGCAACAACCTGTCGGTGCGCGGCTGCGTGCTGGGCATCTGCCGCGACGGCGGAACCTGGAAGCGGGTGAAGTAAGCCGCAGGTTCCGGGTCGTCGCCTTGGGGCTTTCCTGGGAGGAAAGGGCAGGGAGGCGACCATGCGCGGAACTGACTGGATCATGCTCTGGACCCTGTCCCTTCTCTGGGGCGGGTCCTTTCTGTTTGTGGAACTTGCTTTGGCGGGGCTGCCGCCGCTGACCATTGTCTGGGGCCGGGTGGCGCTTGCGGCGGTGATCCTGTGGGGCGTCATGCGCATCACCGGCTCGGTGGTCCCGCCACGACGCGTGTGGCCTGCGCTTCTGGTGATGGGGTGTCTTAACAACGCGGTGCCGTTCACGCTGTTCGTGCTGGCACAGGGGCAGATCACCGGGGCGCTGGCCTCGGTCCTGAACGCGACGACACCTTTGTTCACAGTGTTGGTGGCGCATATCGCGACGGCTGATGAGCGGTTGACGGCGGTCAAGGCGGCCGGGGTCGGGCTGGGGTTTGGCGGTGTGCTGGCGATGATGGCGGGCGAGCGTCTGGACGGCGCAGTGCTGGCCATGGCGGCCTGCCTGGGCGCCGCGGTGTCCTATGCGGTCGCAAGCGTATGGGGCCGCAGGTTCCGTCAGGCGGGTCTGGCGCCGCTGGCAACGGCCTGCGGGCAGGTGACGGCGAGCACACTGCTGATCACGCCGCTCTGGCTTTGGGTTGACCAGCCGTGGCGGATCGCCGTGCCGGGGGCGGGGCCGGTTCTGGCGGTGGTCGGACTTGCGGCTTTGTCGACGGCGCTGGCCTATCTTCTCTACTTCCGGATCCTCGCCTCTGCCGGGTCAACTGCGATTTCGCTTGTCACGTTCCTGATCCCGCTCAGCGCTGCGGCCATGGGCTGGGCGGCTCTGGGCGAGCGGCTGGAGCTACGGCATCTTGTCGGGCTGGCGCTGATCCTTGCAGGCCTGGCGCTGATCAAGTGGCGACGGGCTGCAGCTGCGTAGCGGTCAGGGCGTCCAGCGCAGGAAGTTCGCGATCAGGCGAAGGCCGGCGGCCTGGCTTTTCTCGGGGTGGAACTGGGTGCCGATGATGTTGTCACGCCCGACGATAGCGGTGATCTCGCTGCCGTAGTTGCAGAAGGCCAGGCGCTGCGCTGGATCGGCCACGCGGAAGTGGTAGGAGTGGACGAAATAGGCGTGATCGCCCGTCGTCAGGCCGTCGAGGACCGGGTGGGGACGTTCGATCATGAGGTCGTTCCAGCCCATGTGGGGGACTTTGAGGCCGTGGTCGGTGGGCTCGATCCTGACGACGTCGCCCTCGATCCAGCCAAAGCCTTCGATCAGGCGATATTCGTGCCCGCGCGAGGCCAGCATCTGCATGCCGACGCAGATGCCAAGGAAGGGGCGGGCTTTGCGGATGACGGCCTCTTCGATGGCCTCGAAAAGTCCGCCATAGGAGCCAAGGGCCGCGCGGCAGGCCGGGAAGGCGCCGTCGCCGGGCAGCACGATGCGGTCGGCCCGGGCCACGTCTTCGGGCCGGGAGGTGACAAGGATGTCGCCGCCGCCGACTTCGGCCGACATGCGCTGGAAGGCTTTCTCGGCCGAGTGGAGGTTGCCGGAGTCGTAGTCGACGAGAACTGTTAGGCTCATGGGTTGGGCTTTCGGCCGGGCTACAATTTTTCGACGAAAAATTGGGGTCTCTTCGTCACAGCGCACCCTTGGTGGAGGGAAGCGCGTTGCCGAGGCGGGGGTCGGTCTCGACCGCTTCGCGGAGCGCGCGAGCGACGGACTTGAAAGCGGCCTCGGCGATGTGGTGGCTGTTCAGGCCGTGGATCTTGTCCACGTGCAGGGTGATGCCGCCATGGGTGCTGAGCGCCTGGAAGAACTCGCGGACAAGCTCGGTGTCGAAGGTGCCGATCTTCCCCGTGGGGAAGTCGACGTTCCACACAAGGTAGGGGCGCGCGGAGAGGTCGAGGGCCGAGGCCACCTGCGCGTCGTCCATCGCCAGCCGGAAATGGCCGTAGCGGCGGATGCCACGCTTGTCACCAAGCGCTTTTGCCAGCGCCTGACCAAGGGCGATGCCGGTATCCTCGACCGTGTGGTGGTCGTCGATGTGAAGGTCGCCCTTTGCCCGCACGGTAAGATCGATCAGGCTGTGGCGCGCAAGCTGGTCGAGCATGTGGTCGAAGAAGCCGACACCGGTCTTGCAATCATGCGTGCCGGTGCCGTCGAGATTGACGGTGACCGAGATTTCGGTCTCGGCGGTCTTGCGGTTGACCTTCGCGTCGCGCATGGCGGGTTCCCCTGGTTTCGGGCGCGTTATAGGGCGGGCGGGGGAAGATGGGAAGGCGGGTCGGGGCGGGTGGTGCCCGGCTTAAGGAGCGCGCGCGGGACACGGACCGACGAAGAGTTCCGAGCCCACACTATATATATAGTGTACGTGGTCGCATTGTTCGCAACTTGTGGACGATCCAGCCGCCTTTCCTTCTGCCCTGAAGCGCAATCGCCCGGTTCCTGAAGCGCGATCTGATGCGTACCAGACACGAATGCATTTCCCCTTTGCCAGATTCAGGGCATAAAATGGCCCAGAGTTATCGCAAGACATTCGCGACGGCGCCTGACAGGGGCGCCGGGGCCAAAGTTGGAGTTTCAGTTCGTCATGGCTGGTATCTACCCGGTTCTTCTGTGCGGCGGATCTGGCACCCGGCTTTGGCCTGTCTCACGCAAGAGCTTTCCCAAGCAGTTCGTGCCGCTTGCGGGGCAGGGCACGCTGTTCCAGGCGGCAGCGGGGCGGATGCAGGGCGCGCCGGGGGTCGCGGCACCTGTCGTCATCACCAATTCCGACTTCCGGTTCATTGTGTCCGAGCAGCTGGCGGCGGAAGGCATCCGGCCAGGCGCCATCATGATCGAGCCGACTGCGCGCAATACCGGGCCTGCGATCCTGGCTGCGGCGGTTCATCTGGCAGCGACGGATCCCAAGGCGCTGATGCTGGTCATGCCGACCGACCACAGCATTCCTGACGTCGATGCGTTCCGCGTGGCGGTCGAGGCTGGCGTGCCGCGCGCGGCGGCGGGCCGGATCGTGACCTTTGGTGTCCGCCCGGACCGGCCCGAGACCGGCTTTGGCTGGATCGAACTGAAGGCGGCGCCAGAAGATGGCGCGTCGCAGCCGGTGCAGCGCTTTGTCGAGAAGCCGGTGCTGGAGAAGGCGCAGGCGATGCTGGCCGAGGGGCGCTACCTCTGGAATGCGGGTATCTTCCTTATGTCGGCAGAAACGCTGATTGCGGCCTTTCACGAGCATGCGGCTGATCTGATCAAGCCGGTGACCGAAGCGGTTGAGGGTGCGCGGGTTGACCTCGATTTCCTGCGGCTGGCGGCAGAGCCATGGGCAGAGGCGCGCGACATCTCGGTCGACTTCGCAGTGATGGAGAAGGCCGGGAACATCGACGTCGTGCCGCTTGGTGCGGCCTGGTCGGACCTTGGCGACTGGAACTCGGTCTGGCGGGAGAACGGCGGGGACCGGGCGGGGGCGAAGGGCACGGTCACGCAAGGGGCTGTTACGGCGATCGACTGCGAGGGCAGCCTTCTGCGGTCGGAAGTCGAAGGGCAGCATGTCGTGGGGATCGGGCTGCGGGATCTGGTCGTCGTCGCGATGCCGGATGCGGTGCTGGTCGCGGATCGGGCGCGGGCACAGGATGTGAAGGGCGCCGTCGCGCAGCTGAAGGCCCGCTCGGTCCGCCAGGCGGAGGTCTTCCCGCGCGATCACCGGCCGTGGGGCTGGTTCGAGACGCTGGCGCTTGCCGACCGCTTCCAGGTCAAGCGGATCGTGGTCAAGCCGGGCGCGGCGCTGAGCCTGCAAAGCCATATCCATCGGGCCGAGCACTGGGTCGTCGTCTCGGGGACGGCGCAGGTTACGGTGGGGGACGAGGTCAAGCTTCTGAGCGAAAACCAGTCGGTCTACGTGCCGTTGGGCGCGGTGCATCGCCTGGCCAATCCGGGCCGGGTTCCCGTTGTGCTGATCGAGGTGCAGACCGGGGCCTATCTTGGTGAGGATGACATCATTCGCTACGAGGACATCTATGCGCGTAGCGACGACCCGGGGACCTCGCGATAGGTCTTGCTTCTGGGCGGCCCGATTGACCTCGCGGTGGTGGGGCGGGCCGGACCATGAATAGCACACTGACCTGCGCATTTGCCGTGTGGAGCCCCGGACTTGGCGACAACAACGCGGGCGGCTGGATCACGGTCGCTGCCTATCTTGCGGCTGCGGGGGCTTCGGTGCTGGCGGCACGGGCGCTTGCGGGGGACGAGGCGGGCTTGCGGCGCGAACGCGTGTTCTGGTGGGTGTCGGCTGCGGTCCTTCTGTTTCTGGCGGTCAACAAGCAGCTGGACCTGCAGTCGCTGTTCACGGCAATCGGCCGTTGCCACGCCCAGCTGACCGGCTGGTATGGCATGCGCCGGACGGTCCAGGAGTTGTTCATCCTGGTTCTGGCGGCGGGCGGTCTTGCAGGTCTTGGCGTCATGGCCTGGTTGCTGCGCGGTATCCTTGGTCGGGTTTGGCCTGCACTGATCGGACTTGGCTTCGTGTGCGTGTTTGTCCTCATCCGGGCTGCGAGCTTTCATCACGTGGACGAGCTTCTTGGAAGCTCGGCGCTTGGTCTGAAGGTGAACTGGCTGCTCGAGTTGCCGGGGCCGCTCTTGGTTGCGGCAGTGGCGCTGCATCGTAGGAAGGTCGGGGTTGCCACCCGCGCCGAGGCCTTGGCGAATCAAGATCGGCGCGTTTAGGGCGGTTCGGGTACCTTATTTCGCGCCCACGGCCCCTGGACCATGGCGAACGGAGCACATTAACGGAGAATTCACCGTTTCAGGAATCCACACAATCGGGCCTCCGAACGTGGTCAGCGGACGTACTTTCCGGACGTGAATCTGAGGCCGTGATCTGCGTCTGGAAAGCGGCGTTTCGGGGGCGGTCGTTAAAAAACGAAGAAAATCAGAGCGGTGCTTCGGAGGCCGGGTCGGTTTGTGGCAGGACTGTTCTTGGAACGGCCATAATCTGTTTTACAACCCTGTTTTCCGGCAGGCCTCAGCACACAACCTGAGCGTGTAACCCAATGAGAAGTAACCACTTTCCGTGCGTTTTGTCACCTTCGTGCGCATTGCGGTCGGCGCTTACGGATGGTAAACCTGACTTGTAGCGAGTGGGCATTGCAGCGTTAGATCGTGACATTGGAGCGGCGGATAGAACGCCGCGTCCGGAGATTAGACTTAGCGATTTGTACCCTTGTGGAGGCGTTACGGATGGACGTTCGTTCAGGGATAGTCGAGCATGATTTTGAGCGGCCGTCCGTAGGTGTCAGAGACACCTGGGTACGGCCCCACAAGGATCGGCTTTACCGCAGGATACTGAAGCGTTGGATGGATGTCGGCTTTGTGCTTCTGGCGCTTCCGATCGTTCTTCCGGTGCTGTTGGCGCTGGTCGGGGTCCTTAAGGCGACCGGGCATTCGCCGTTCTACACCCAGGCACGCGTCGGTCAGGGCGGCCGGACGTTCAAGCTGTGGAAGCTGAGGACGATGGTTCCCGATGCTGATGCCCGCCTGCAGGACTACCTGAAGAACGATGAAGCGGCCCGCCAGGAATGGGACGCCTTCCAGAAGCTTTCGCGTGATCCGCGCATCACTGACTTCGGGCAGTTCCTTCGCAAGAGCTCGCTCGACGAGCTTCCGCAATTGTGGAACGTGCTGGTGGGCGACATGAGCCTTGTCGGCCCGCGGCCGATGATGGTTGACCAACAAGAGCTTTATCCCGGCGTAGCATATTTCGCGCTTCGCCCCGGCATGACAGGCACGTGGCAGATCTCGGATCGGAATCAATCGACGTTCGCGCAGCGTGCAGAGTTTGATGCCGACTACGACCGGAACCTGTCCCTGCTCACGGATTTGAAGATCCTGCTGGCGACCGTGGGTGTCGTGCTCCGGGCGACTGGGAAGTAAGCATCTGAGCGGATCGCTGGTCGGGCGGGTACTGCCTGATCCATGCCATCAGCAATACGCCTGGTAACAGGATAAACGCACCTACGGTGGGATAGGCGATCGCGACCAGCCAAAGCGGAAACTCATAGGCAAGAAGGGTCGCGCAAACGCTTGCGGCGCCCAACATTGCTACAAGTACCAGTCCCAAAGCCATCCCGGCCCCCTTGGTCGGACAAAATCCCTTAGCAGTCATTCGCCGTCAGAACTTAAACTTAGGCCGCTCACATCACTTCGTCGAGATTTGAAAGCGACCAAACGTCTGAAAGTACTCGCTTCGTTCGGCAGTTGGCGAAACTTGGCCTATAGTTGTTAAGAGAAAATGAATATTACCGCCGATAGTTCGTGTATTCTCGTCCGCCACCGCGCCGGTGGCATTGCAGTAAAGCTTGCAGTTTACACGCGCGCGAAGCTGCCGTTGCGGCTCGCGCGGCTGATTCTGATGCTGTGCATCGCCGCGAAGAAAAGCATGGCAAGGCTGCAAAACGCTGGATAAGCGGCGAGCGTGACCCACGTCGGCAACGAGAGTACCAAGGTCGATACCATCACGAGGACACCGACTGCGGCCGACAACAAGACGTTCCCTGCAAGCATTTGCGCAACCCCCACGCGAACAACATCTAAAGTTTGCGCGCTATGCGTGGCAAGATTGTGGCCGGGCTTGGGTGAAACTGAGTCAGCGCATTGGACGTAGCGTCACCACGGAAACGGGCTTTCCGCACGTCTGGCGATGCCCGGCTCCTGGGCGCAGGTGCGAGCTGTAGCTTCGGGCCGCACAACGCCAGGCGAGCTGCGGAGCTTGGTTTTCGGGTTAACTATTTGAATAAATTTACATATCTGTCATGCGCCGGGCGCGAACCATCTGTCGGCTGCGGATGTCTGGCCGATTGGCCAACCGACAAGCGATACCCATTGAAAATAAGGAAGAATTCTGACGAAAGGACATCTCTATCAACGCAGCCAACCTGCGAGGAATGCCTTTCTTTTGTCGTGCCGCGCCTGCATGGTACGCGCGGCACAGTCTATGGGGTCGGCGATTGATCAGTACGTACCGAAAGCTATTCCTGCTTCTTGACCGGAGGGAGCGATACCGCTTCTGGCTGCTCACCGGTGTCATGGTTCTTGTCGCGGCGGCTGAGATCGCGGGTATCTCGGCGGTGCTGCTGCTTCTGAACGTTCTGGCCGAGCCGTCGTCCATCAGGACGAGCGCGACGCTTGATGCATTCTACACCCGTTTCGGATTTTCCAGCGACTTTGCGTTTCAGGTCTCGCTTGCGGTCGTGGTGCTGTGCGTCATCGTGTTTGGCTTGGTGGTCAAGGCATCAGGCACTTACGTGATGATCCGCTACTCGACGATGCGCGGCTATACGATTTCGAGCCGCCTTCTGGCGGCCTATCTGAGCCAGCCCTATCCCTGGTTTCTGCAGCGCAACAGCGCCGAGCTGGAGCGGAACCTGCTGTCGGAAGTTGACGGGCTGATCGCACGGGTGATCACGCCCTGCCTGCGGCTTGTGTCGAACAGCCTGATGGTTCTCGCGGTCCTGGTCTTTCTGTTGCTGGTCGATCCCTGGGTGACGCTTCTATGTGGTGGAGGTCTGGGTCTTGGCTACGGGCTGATCTACCTTCGCATTCGCGGGCAGATGCATCAGGTCGGCCAGGACATGATGGAAGCCTTGCAGGCGCGGTTCCTGGTGGCGCAGGAGGCGACGGGTGGCATCAAGGATGTGAAGGTTCTGGGTCTGGAGCAGGTCTACGTCGAAAGCTATTCGACCGCCGCCTACAAAGCCGCCCGATCGCTCGCCCGAATGGGGCTGGTGTCCGAGATGCCGCGCTTCATTCTGGAGGGGATCACCTTTGGCACACTGGTGACGCTGGTCCTTCTGTTGTTGTTTCGGAACGGCGGCAATGTCACCGAGATCGTCCCGACGCTTGGGATCATCGCTTTCGCCACGATGCGGCTTCTGCCGTCCCTGCAGCAGATCTACTTCGCGCTGGTGCAGATCCGCGGTGCTGGCCCGGTGCTTGACGCGATCGTTGCCGACTTTGCAGAGGCCCCCGTACAGCTTAAAGCCGAGCAGATCAGGACCACCCCGATGAAGCTTGAGCGGGAGCTGGCGCTGGCGAACGTGAGCTTTGCCTACGCCACGGCGGAACGGCCCACCCTGCGCAGCGTAAACCTGGTGATTCCGGCGCGGACGACCATCGGCATTGTGGGTGGAACGGGTGCCGGCAAGACGACGCTTGTCGATCTGATCCTTGGGCTTCTTACACCGCATGAGGGCGCGATCCAGGTGGATGGAGTGGCCGTCACGCCGGAAAATCTGCGGTCCTGGCAGGCTTCCATTGGCTATGTACCCCAGTCGATTTTCCTGACCGATGACACCGTCGCGGCCAATATCGCGTTCGGCGTTCCAAAGGCCGAGATCGACATGGCCGCGGTCGAGCGCGCCGCGCGGGTAGCGGCTTTGCATGACTTCATCTTGGCCGAGCTTCCGTCCGGCTACGATACCCTGGTCGGAGAGCGGGGCGTTCGGCTTTCCGGAGGGCAGCGGCAGCGGATCGGGATCGCGCGCGCGCTTTACCGCGATCCGACGCTTCTGATCATGGACGAAGCGACGTCGGCCTTGGACAACATCACCGAGCGGGTCGTGATGGAGGCGGTCCAGCGCATCCGTTCTGACAAGACGATCATCCTGATCGCGCACCGGCTGACCACTGTGCAGACCTGCGACACCATCTTCGTCATGGAGCGCGGGAAGCTTCTGGCGCAGGGCAGTTATGATGAGCTACTCGCCGGAAGCGAGGTCTTCCAGCGTATGGTCGCCGGAAGCACCCAGGAGGCGGAGGCCTCGGCGGACGCCTGAACGCGCAGCGCGAATGACCTATCTCGCGCTACCCGGATGGTCCGCGCTTCGCGACCGCCGCTTCTGCTGGCGGGCCTCGTCCTGCATGAGCCAGGTGGCACGCTCAGGCTCGGCAAAGAGAAAGCCTTCGGATGGTTGGCTTGCCTGGGCGTCCTTTGTGCCCTCGGTCGCGGACTGATCGCGCCATAGCACATAACCGGTCACCGCACCGGCCATGAGCCAGACATAGTTGACCAGCCCCGAGTTTGGCAGGAGGTCAACCAAAGCCGCGCACAGAACCATTATCAGCCCCGGCACGAGATACGACGGTTCCGACGTCTTCCGCCGCAAGGCAAAGAACAGGATCGGGATAGTGAGAAGCCCGAAACGGCCGACGTAGCCCAACCAGCCAAAGACGCCGATCAGGCCGATCCAGGTACCGTCGGTGGTGCTGGTCATCTCGCCGGTTTCGGGATCAAAAAGCGCGTGTCGGCCCCAGCCTCCCCAACCGGCAAGCGGTTTCTGGTTGGCGTGGTCCAGAAGTGCGTCTTCGTTGTCGAGCCTGAACTTCAGCGAGCCCGCCCGGTCTTCGTTGATAGAGAGGACATAGCTGTGGACCTCATCGACCGGAATCCAGCCGGCGCCTCGCAACATCGGGTAGAACATCACGATGGCTGCAACGGTGACGGCAAGTGCGACTTGCGGCCTCCGCCCCAGAAAGAAGGTCGCACCCGCAAAGCCCGCGGCAATCATCAGCGCCCCGAGGTTCTTTGACAGGAAGAGCGCGATCATGAGCCAGGCCGCCGCAAAGACCCAACCATAGGCCGTGCGTCCTTCGCGGCGGGCTTCGCGGAAAAGGGCTATCGAGGCGATCACCGCGATGCAGAGGAAGATCCCGACCATCAGCCCGTGCGAAAGAAAGACAACGGGACGGAAACCGCCGGCACGGATGTGCTGCGCGAATTCGTGCGGGAAAAAGCCGTAGATCCAGTTGTGAAGCTGCGGGCTGATCCTGACTTCGAAAAGCACGGGGAACGTGTAGATGAGCCCGCCCAAAGCGAGAGCTTCCAGAATGGCGCGATGCCCGTCGCGTGAGTGCAGGTAGCGAAAGCCCAGCCAGAACGGGATCAATGAGACCAGAACCTGCGAAATCAGCCCGAAAGAGTCGTAAAGCCGCAGGCCCGGCAGAAAGACGCGTCCGTCAATCACCGGCTCGGTGTTTTGCAGAACAGTCAGGATTGGGGAAACGACGACGAGGGTGACAAGACCCAGAACGATTTGCCGTCCAGTGCGGGCGGAAAGATCGCGTGACGCTGTCTCACGGGGCCCGAAAGTGGCGCACAGGAGCAGCGCCGAAACCGCCGTCACCAGCGTCTTGTCGATGGCGGGCAGCATCGGGAGCTTGATGTAGGTTGCCGAGGGCAGAAGAAGATGTCCGCCGACGATCGCCCAGACCAGGGCCTTCTGCAGCGGAAGCAGCCGGAAAAGCACCAACGCAACGATCGGCCAGCTGAAGAGCGCCAGATAGGCAATGGTATTCGGCATCCCGACCCGCTTGAAAGCAACTGGATGCATCTGTTGTAGCCGGTCTGCACGCCAAGGAAAATGTAAACCCTTCATCGGGCGACCCTTGGCGGTCACTTGTTTTGGAACGCTTTCCCTTGGATGCCGGGTGGTTTTGTGCATGCTGGCGCAGCAGCAGTTACGGACGCCCCGGGGCCCAGAGATTGACCGACCAGTTCGCAGAGCCCAGCAGCCTTGGCGCTGTGATCATCGGCCGCAATGAAGGCGAAAGGCTCGTTGCCTGTCTGGCTTCGTTTCCGCAGGACGTGCGTCCGCTGGTCTATGTGGATTCCGGCTCGACCGATGGCAGCGTGGCCGCTGCACGGGCTGCGGGAGCGACGGTTGTCGATCTGGACATGACATTGCCCTTCACCGCGGCCCGCGCGCGGAATGCGGGCTTTTCGCGGTTGATGGAAGAGGGTGCCCCGGAATTCGTTCAGTTCATCGATGGCGACTGCGTGTTGCAACCCGGCTGGCTTCCTGCCGCCCGCATGTTCCTGATCGAAAAGCCAAAAGCAGCCGTTGTCTGCGGCAGGCGTCGTGAGATTCACCCCGAGGCCTCGATCTGGAACCGGCTTTGCGATGCGGAATGGAATACTCCGGTCGGGCGGGCAAAGGCCTGCGGTGGGGATGCGTTGATGCGGACCGCTGCGGTGCGCGAGGTCGGGGGCTATGATCCGCAGCTGATTGCAGGGGAAGAGCCTGAGCTTTGTGTGCGCTTGCGCGCGGCGGGGTGGGAGGTCTGGCGGATCGACCAGGAAATGACCTTGCACGACGCAGCGATGACGCGGTTCGGGCAATGGTGGAAGCGGACCCGCCGTGCTGGCCATGCCTTCGCCGAAGGGGCCGCGATGCATGGTGCGGCACCCGAGTTCCACTGGGTGACCGAGACCCGCCGGGCCGTTGTCTGGGGGCTTCTGCTGCCTCTGGCCGGGGTTGTCGGGAGCCTCGTAACGCCCTGGGCCGCAATGGTTTTTGCAGCCTATCCGCTGCAGGTCTTGCGGCTGTGGCGGCGGATGGGGTGGGAGAGGGCCGTGTTCGTGACGCTCGGCAAGCTTCCGGAAGCGGCGGGTGTCGTGCAATATCATCTCAACCGTGTCCTGCGCCGCCGGGCTGGCCTTATCGAGTATAAGTGACGGGAATTTCACATGGCTTTGTCGGTACTTCTGCCTGCTGCGCGCCGCATCTTTCCGGGCAATTCGCCGCGTGCGCTGATCACTCAGGCGAAGATGGTGCTGGCGGGTATGAAGGAAGCACCGCTGGTGCAGCAAATTCTACAACCGCCCGCCGGGAGCGCGCTGGAGCGGGTGACGCGGCAGAGGCCGCATATGATCGGGGCGCTTATGTGGCCCTATATCTCTGCCTCGTTTGATGCGGGGGAACGGCTGCGTCGAATTATCTCGCATTATCAGGTGGTTGACACGCTGGGGCCGCCCTTTCAGTTTGACTGCGACGAGCGGCTTGTGCTGGTCGACCTCGGTGACCTCCTGCCGGGGCTGCGGCTGGTGCTGGATCAGCCGGAGTGGTTTCTGCGCGAGGGTGGGCTGACGCTGAACCTTTTCATCGACAGTTTCCGTGCGTTTTCAATAGCTTTCTCGTTGCGGCGTGAGGCGGACGGGCGGCTGACAGCCTGGATCGGCGGGATTCAGGGGCGGAACCGGGATGACATGCTGGAAACCTACCGGATGCTGACGAAGCTTCTGCATGGTCTGAGGCCGCGGGACTTTCTGCTGGACGTTCTGAAAATGCTGCTGCGTCAATGGGATGTGGGCGCGCTTTACGCGGTCAGCGATATCTCGCGGCACCACCGGCATCCCTATTTCGGCGGGGCAAAGACGAGCAGCCAGAACTACGATGACATCTGGACGGACCGGGGTGGAACGCTTGTAAACAAAGACTTTTTCGAGCTGCCGCTGTCGGCGGAACGCCGCGATGAAGCGAGCATCAAGCCGAACAAGCGACCGATGTACCGCAGGCGCTTCGAGTTCATGGATGAGCTTGAAGCGAGGCTGTTGGCTGAGTTGCCGAAGGTGCGGCCGACCCGGTTCGCGGACAGCTGAGCCGGGCCGGGATCGGGCGGTGTGTGGTGGGGTTAAGGAGAGGTGAACGAGAAAGGCGAGACGCGCTGGAGCGGCGGTTGATGCAGGTCGCAACTTATTGAGAACGCAGGGTTGATCTTTCACCTTTCGAACAGCCTGACGATCTTGGTTTCGTCTTGGTTCGATCTCTTTTCCGTCTCGGCCTAGGTCTCGCTTTTGGGGCGTTAACTATGTGGCGCGAATCAGACCCATCGGTAGGCCCCCACCCCCGGCCCCTCCCCACGGAGGGGGAGGGGAGGCGCGGGTTGCGGACGTCATGCGCTCTATCCGTCCGGGACATGAGCCCAGGCCGGATCGCCATCAGGGCCGGAGCCGCCCGCCCGATCCGCCGTTGCGAAAGATCTCGGCCAGCCAGGTGCCTTCCCTGGTGATGTCGAAGCCTGCTTCCACGGCCCTGTGGCCGGCGTCGCCCATGAGTGCTGCCAGATGCGGGTCGTCCATCAGCCGGATCATCCTGTCAGTCAGGGTCGCCACATCACCGGGCGGGATGGCGTAGCCCGTCACGCCATCCTCGACGAGTTCCTGCACGCCCGCGACGCGACTGGCGACGACGGGGATGCGGCTGGCGAGCGCCTCCATGTAGACGACCGGCAGGCCTTCGGCGAAGGAGGGTAGGACCAGCATGTCGGAGCTGGCCAGAAGTTCGGCGACTTGGCCCTGCGTCATGAAGCCGGCGAAACGGACCGCGCCGCTGATCCCCAGCTCGGCGGCGCGCGCTTCGGCCCCGGCTCGGGCGGGGCCGTCGCCGGCAAGCGTCAGCGTGGCGTCGGGGTGGGCTTTCAGGACCTCGGCCATCGCTTCGATCAGGAGAAGCGCGCCTTTCACGGGGTCAAGCCTGCCGACAAAGGCCACCCGCTTGCCGAAATCGCCCGGTGGTTTCCGGCTGTAGGCCGAGAGGTCAACGCCGCAGTGGACGATTGTGATCTTGCCCCAGTGCTCGGGCGCGGAGAAGAGCATCAGTTGCGAGCGGCAGAAGTGGGTGATGGCGACCACGAACCTGGCGCGGGCGATCTTTTCGTTGAGGGCCCAGCGGTCGACTTCGAAGAAGATCGCTGGCCCGTGTTCGGTGAAGCTGAAGGGGATGCCCGCAAGCTGGGCCGCAAGGACGGCAACCGAGCAGCTGGAATTGCCGAAGTGGTTGTGGAGGTGGCGGACGTTGTTGGCGCGGAGGTGGTCGGCGAGGACTCCGGCCTCGAGAAAGTAGAAGAGCTGCCAGAGCAGGGCTTTCAGACCCGGCGAGCGCATCCGGACGGCCAGGGCGAGGGTCGAGAACCAGGTCTTGGGCGACCGGGCAAAGGCGCGGCCATGCGCTTTCAGAAGGCGGAGCGGATTGCGGGCGGCCTCGATGACATAGAAGGTTTCGTCACGGGCGCGCTGTTCTTCGATGCCCTTGAATTCGGTGGCCGGAGGTTTGCGGATCGAGCAGGTCAGGACCTGCAGACCGTTTGCACGCAGCGCCTGAACCTCGCGCAGGATGAAGGTGTGCGAGACTTTCGGATAGTCGCCGGTCAGATAGGCTATTGGCCCGTTATCGTTCATTCCGGTTCCCTACCGCGCAAGCTTTTGCAGCCACCAAAGCCACCAAAAGACCTTTCCCGCCCCTCCGACCGCCGTCAACTGAAGGCGGGTTGAGAGTGGCGCCGAGAACGGCCAGGTGACAAGCGCCGCAATGCCGTAGAAGTTGAACTGAGCGGCACCGACAGCCATCCAGAACTGGACCCGCAACAAGCCAAGCAGACCTCTGGCGCCCCATTCTACCCGGCAACGCAGCTGTCCGTCATTGAACCGGCGCCGACGCAGGAACTGGATGGTCATGCGCCGTGGCGGCACGATTTCGCGGACAAGCGCCTCGGGGCACCAGATCATCGGTACGGTGTGCTGATCGACCAGTTGCCGGAACAGCCAGACATCCTCGCCCCCGCTGTCGAAAGAGATGTCGAACGGAGGGTCTACCAGTGCCAGAACGTCACGGGCAAACATCGAATTGCCCGAGCCGAGATAGGCGCGCAGATGGCAGATGTCCTGCCCCGACGCGACGGGCAGGCGTCGGCTGAAAACGCGATCAAGCGACGATAGCAGCGCTTCGGGCGGGGTTTGCTCGAAAATGGGCTCAACGGCGCCAAAGACGGCCTTGTGCCCGCGAGCTGCGGCGGCGGCAAAGGCGTTGAGCCAGCCGGGGGCCGGTTGCTCATCATCATCGAGGAAAATCACATATGCGCCCCGGGCCTCGGCCACGCCGCGATTGCGGGCCTGGGCGACGCCAGTGCGGGGTTCGTGGATGTAGCGGACAAAGGCGGGGGCATCGGCAGCGGCGGGCTTTGCGGAGGCTTCGGGCGAGTTGTCCACTAGGACCAGCTCGACCGGCGCATCCACCTGGGCGATCTGCGCGGCGACGGCCGAAAAGAGCGGTGGTAGATAGCTTTCTCGGCGGAAGGTCGGGACGACGATGGAGATCGTGCGCCCAGGGGCTTTTGCAAAGTCAGGTTGAACTGGCACTTCTGCGAATGACTCCTGGGCGAAAGCGGCGAAAAATCCCGGCCAAAACGGGTGGGGCAAAGACTATCTGCTTGACGGCGAATGAACAATCGCCTGTCAGTTTTGACGATAGCCGAAGAGTTGTGACCTGAGGATGGCGGAGGGAGAGGATTGTGACTGAAGCTTCGTCCGTGTTGGCTGATGCGAGTGTCGATCCGCTGGCGCTGGTCAGTTTCCCGACAGAAGCGGCGCTTTTGGCCGACATCGAAGGGCGGCTGCGCGCGGGGCGGGGCTTTGCGGTGGCGACGCTGAACCTGGACCATATCGTCAAGATGCGGCGGAGTGCCGGGTTCCGCAGGGCCTATGCGGCGCACAGTCATGTGGTGGCTGATGGCAACCCGATCGTCTGGCTGGCGCGGTTGTCCGGGCGGCCGGAGGTGAGCCTGGTGCCCGGGTCGGAGCTGATTGCGCCGATGGCGGCGCTGGCGGCGCGGGTGGGGGTGCCGCTGGCGTTCCTGGGGTCGACCGAGCCGGTGTTGGAGGCGGCAGCGGCTGCGTTGCGGGCGGATCATCCGGGGTTGGAGGTGGTGGCCTGTCTGGCGCCGCCTTATGGGTTTGATCCGGAGAGCCCGGCGGCGGACGCGCTGCTGGATCAGGTCGCGGCATCGGGTGCGCGGATCTGCCTTCTGGCGCTGGGGGCGCCGAAGCAGGAGGTGCTGGCCGCACGCGGGATTGCGCGGCATCCGGGGCTTGGGTTTCTGTCGATCGGCGCGGGGCTGGATTTTATTGCGGGGCATCAGACGCGGGCTCCGGTCTGGGTGCGGAAGATCGCGATGGAGTGGCTTTGGCGGATGCTGAGCAACCCAAGGCGTCTGGCGCGGAGGTATCTGGATTGCGCCTTGGTGTTGCCGTCGCTGACGGCTAAGGCCTGGGCTACGCGGAAGGTGCGGCGATGACCATTGAAATCGGACGGAAACGGGCAGGACTGGGCTACGTTTGTGGTGGGCACTTTGACTGAAGCTGTTGAAACTCCGACCGTTCTGACCGTGCTTCTGAACTGGCGGACTGCCGAGATGACGCTGAAGGCGGCGGATGCGGCTGAGGTCGCGATGGAGGGCATTCCGGGCGGGATCGTGGTGGTCGACAACGACTCGGGTGATGGGTCGTTCGAGAAGATGAGCGAGGCGCTGAAGGACAGGCTGCGGTTCCGGGTGGTCCAGTCGGGGCGGAACGGCGGGTTCGGGGCGGGGAATAACGTGGGGATCCGGCTTGGTCTGCCGGAGGGGCGTCGGCCGGACTTTGTGTACATCCTGAACTCGGATGCGTTCCCGGCCCCCGATGCCATTCGGCATCTGCTGAGCTATCTGCAGGCGCATCCGAAGGTCGGTCTGGTGGGAAGCTACATCCACGGGCCGGATGGCGAGGCGCATGTGACGTGCTTCCGGTTCCCGTCTGTCGCGTCGGAATTCGAGGGCGCGGCGCGGACGGGGCCGATCTCGCGGCTCTTGGCCAGTCGGAAGGTGTCGATCGGTGTGCCTGAGACGAGCGGGCCGGTCGACTGGCTGGCCGGGGCGAGCATGATGATCCGGGAAGAGGTGGTGCGGACGGTTGGCGTCTTTGACGAGACGTTCTTCCTGTATTTCGAGGAAACCGATCTTTGCCGCCGGGCGGCTGAGGCGGGGTGGGCCACGCATTTCGTGAAGGAAAGCCGGGTCGAACATATCGGGTCGGTCTCGACCGGGATGAAGACGTGGAAGCGCGTGCCGGGGTACTGGTTCGACAGCCGGTGGCACTATTTCAAGAAGTCGGGGGGCTCGTTCCGGGCGGTTGTGGCAACGGGCGCGCATCTTGCCGGTGCGATGATCTTTCGCGGGCGGCGGCTTCTTGTGCTGAAGGGTTCCGGCGGACCGCCGCACTTTCTGCGGGACCTGGTCGGTCATGCGTTCCGTCGGTTGTTCGTGCGATAGGCCGTGTGGCCAATGGTCAGGGCCGGATTTCGAAATCCCGGCTTAGCGCGATGAAGACGCCGGGCGATTCCGAACGTCCGTCGCCGTCGTTGCGGACGCGGTAGTTGAGGCCGCCGCTCAGGCCCCAATCCTGGGTGAGCTGGCGGGTGTAGGTGGCCCCAAGCGTGACCTGCTCGATCCGTTCGGACGCGGCGTCGCTGAGTTCGTAAGTCGCGTCGAGCAGAATGCCCGAGACTTCGTTGACGTCCTTGGTCCAGCTAAGCGAAAAGACCGACGCGGTGACCTCTTCGCTGTCATCGGTGTCGAAGCTGACGCGGCGCTCGATGTCGAGGCCAATGCTGCCGTCGGGCAGAGCGCGGCTCCACCGGAGACTGCCGATAAGATCGGTGCCGGTTGCGTCGGCATGGGTTATGCCCAGCCGCGCTTCGACCGCATCCACGGGAGTTTCGAAGATTCGGCCAAGCTCGAACGTCTCGCGCTGGCCTTCGTCCGCGTCCGTCGTGACGCGCAAAAGCGCGGAGGCCGTGCCGACGGGCATGTCGTAGGTCAGGTTGATTAGGGCATCCGGTCCGCGGTCGCGGTCGACAACCCCGAACTCTTCCGTCTCGGTATCTGTGTAGCCAAGCTCCAGCCCGAGATCGAGGCGTTCGCTGACGGAGTAGTCAAGCCCTGCGAAAACCACGGTTTCTTCGGTCGTGGTGTTTGCCGTGTCGTCTTCCTCGCGTTGCCGGAAGCGCAATCCGAGCCGACCGGTCGCAACTTCGGAGAAGTTGAAGATGACAGCGACATCGCCGCGGGCTTCGCGGGTGTCGATCAGATCGGTGCTTGTCGTGTCGCGGAAGTCGGTCTCTTCAAAGGCGACGCCAAAGGCAAAGCCGACGGATGAGGTTCTGCCGACTTCCAGCCTGGCGGACAGGCTATAGTCCGTTCGGCGGCCAACTTCGTCTGTATCGGCAAGATCGTCAGCGAACGCCTCAACATCGTCCGAGCGGAATTCTGCGGCTATTTCGAGTATGGCCGCGGGCACCTCACGGCTATAGGCGAAGTTCAGGGCAGACCGTCCGAAGTCGACCTCGGTTCCGGACGAGCCATCGGCGTTCTCGATAATCGCTGCGCCGGTCGCAGAGAACTCCAGCCGGTCCAGGGCGGTTTCGCTGATCAGGCCGAAGGTCAGCTGCGTGACGTTTGCGACTTCGGTTCCGGTTGCCGGGACAGACAGGTCGGCGTTGCGGGTGACCTCAAGCCGGTTCTCGATGCCGAAAACCAAGCGCAGCCCGCCGTCCTGTGCGAACCCCGAAAGGGGTGTCAGGACTGCGCAGATGGCGCAGAACCCGCCGCGGACTGGGCCGAACCGGAGCATCCGCCGGTCTACTCGAAGAGCTTGCGTTGCGGAACGACGATCACGTCGCCATCGATCAGCTTCGTTGTTCCGCCCCCGGCCTCACCCTTCTCGATCGCGTCGAGGTTCAGCTTGTACACCTGTTCGACCCCGGACTTGTCCACCCGGCGCAGCTGGATACGCTTCTTCGCGGCGAAGGGCGAAAGGCCGCCCGCTTGCGCGATTGCCTGCAGGAACGTCGTTCCGGGCGAAACCTCGATCTTGCCGGGCGTATTCGCCGCGCCGAGGATGAAGACGTCGATCGTGCGGGGCGCTGCCGGTGTCGAAGCCCGCCGCTCGGCCAGCGCGCTGACTGTCACGAAGACGGTTGGCGTGGTTGCAAAGCCCGACGCGAGCCTGCTGGCCAGTTCGGCCTGAATCTGTTCGATGCTCCGGCCTGAAACGCGGATCGTGCCCGCAACCGGGATGGAGATCTGGCCATCGGGCAGAACGATGGCGCTTCGGTTGAGGGTCGGGTCCTCCAGAACTTCGATCTGGAGCACGTCGCCGGGCCGGATCCGATAGTCCTGGGCCGCAGCTGCGACCGCCAGGAATGGCAGGATACAGAACACGGTCACCAAACGGCGAAGGATTGCCATCGAAATTCCCCTTTACGTCCAGAAGCAGCTTGTCGCTATCGCGACCGTCCAACAATATTTCTCCGGAAAGGTAACGAAAAGAAAGAAATAAGGATTCGCTCGCGAATTCGTTGCCTAGGGCTCATGTGCAACACAATCCGCAACTTGGGGTGGTGCGCCCGGCGGGTTCAGGTTGTTATGCCGGAGAGTCCCAATGCGCGGACATACGAGACCGTAATCTCTTGCATAAGCCGAGCGACTTCAGGCTCAGGCGCGATTGCAGGGGTACCATCGGCTTTGTTCAGGGCAAAGGGCAGTCCGATCGGGTCTTTCTGATACAGAACCGCGTAATGAACGAGGGCGACCAGGTAATTCCCAAGGTCGTTCAGGTGAATCTGGTCAATGGTGCCATCGGGTTGGCGGGCAAAAAGGTCGGTCCGGTCTTTGACGTTGCCAACCCCGCCCCTGCCCTCGACCAGCCGGACGAAGGCTGCAAGCACCTGCCCTGCGGGCAGGAAATGGACGTTTGCGGCCGCAGGGGTATCGGCCAGGGCGGGGCCGAGCACTCGCGACAACCAGTACCTGTCGATGTCGAGGTCAAGCCGGTTAAGCCAACCCTCGGGATCGTCCAGCTGATGCCATGTCTCGTAAAGATAGAGGCGCACGTTCGGCTTTGCCGCCAGCGCTTCCGCAAGCCACCTTGCGAGGTACTTGGGCGATTCGAAGTACCTAATTGCCGCGCGGATTTCGACCATTTCGGTCAGGACGATTGCGTCGTAGTCGCCGCTTTTGACCGCCTCGTGCGCGGGGCGAAAGCGTGGGTGGGCGTTTTCGGCTTCAAAACCGTTGATCGGCTCGTCACCCCAGTGGGCCTTGAGCGTGGTACCCCAGCCAAGCTGGCTGTTGTATTGGTGGCCTTCGGGTGCAAGCTGGGCCAGCATTGCGGGCATGTCGCGGTTCACGAGGCTGTGGCCCAGGTGGAAGACGTTCAGCGGGCCTTCGGGCGGAGGGACTTTGCCGGTCAGCCGGGCGCGGACTGAAGCGGCGGAAGGCGGGCGCGTCAGCTGCCAATAAAGTGCGCCGCCGCCAAGGGCTGCCAAGAGGGAACCGAAAATCGCCCACCGCCGTGTCGCCTTCACCTGGCTGCTCCTGCAAGAATGAGTCCGTGGATGCGGGTCAGCCGCCCTGTGACGGTCTGGCCATTCCGGAACGCCCCGGCGTCCTGGCAGAACTTGGCATGGAAGCCGCTTTCCGCAAGGGTGACCGATACGGCATCAAAGCCGAACATCGCTCGGTGGCGGGGGTCCTGGGCCTTGAAAATGGCCTCTTTGGCCGAAAAGATGTGTTTGACGAAGAGGCCGCGGTCCTGGAGGGGCAGCTGGTCGAGCTCGGTCTTGGTGCAGATCACGGGCCAGAGGTCGGGATCGAGGGGGGAGTCTTCTTCGATATCAATGCCTAACGGGGAGCCGCGGCGCGCGACGGCGATTGCGATATCAGCGGCATGGGCGATGGAGCCTGCGATGCCCGGCGGCCAGAGGGGCGCGCGGTCGGGACCTACTGGCAGCGCGGCGGGTGGGTGGCCGAGCTTGGCAAGGGCCTGGCGGGCGGCTGATCTTCCGGCGGCGAATTCGGCCAGGCGCTTTGGCACGGCACCGGCGATTGCGGCGCGTTCTTCTGGCCAGAGGTGTCCGTCAGTGCCCGGAGTGACCTCTTCGACCGCCACTGCTACCCCGTCGGGAAACAGGCCTTTCACCGCAGTCTCGATGGCCCCAAGCGAAAGGGCCGTGGTCATCCAAGCGCCTTTTCCCGGGCCTCGCGCATCGCGCGGCGGCGGGCCATCGCGTCCATCCTCGTGTCGGCGCCGGGGTCCGGGGTGGCGGGCGTGGCGGCGACCGGGGCGGCGGATGGGACCATCTTGCCGATATGGTCGGCGAGCGCGGAGACGACGGGGAAGCGGAAGATGTCGGTGATGGCGATCCGGTCGGAATTGAGCGCCACTTTCATCTCGCGGTGCGCCTGGACGGCGAGTAGCGAATGGCCGCCGAGGGTGAAGAAGTTGTCGGAGCGGCCAACTTGTGGGATGCCGAGGACTTTTGCCCAGACGGTGGCGATGGTTTCCTCGACCCCGCCTTCGAGGGGCACGAAGGTCTTTTGCGCCGCGACCGGTGCCGCCGAGGGCGCGGGGAGCGCCTTGCGGTCGACCTTGCCGTTGGGGGTCAGCGGGAAGGCTTCAAGCTTGACGATATGGGCGGGGACCATCACGTCGGGCAGGTGGGCGGCAAGCCCGGACCGCAGGGCCTGTTCGTCGATCGCGCCATCGGAGGTGACATAGGCAACCAGCCGGACGTCACCGGGGTTGTCTTCACGAGCGATAACAATGGCTTGGCGAATGCCTGCAGTATGTTCGAGGGCCGTCTCGATCTCGCCCAGTTCGATGCGGTGGCCCCGGATTTTGACCTGGAAGTCGGCGCGGCCGAGGTAGTCGAGCTTGCCATCCGGACGGCGGCGGACGAGGTCTCCGGTGCGGTACATCCGGCCCGATCCGGCGAAGGGATCGGCGCGGAAGCGGTCGGCGGTGAGGTCGGGGCGCTGGAAGTAGCCGTGGGCCACGCCTTCGCCGCCGATCCAGAGTTCACCCGGTTTGCCTTCGGCCACGGGGGAGAGCGTGTCGTCGAGAACATAAAGGGACGTGTTGGCGATGGGGCGGCCGATGTTCACGACGCCGTCTTCGCCCGTTGTCGCCTCGACCGAGGACCAGATCGTGGTCTCGGTCGGGCCGTACATGTTGAGGACCGGGGTTCCGATCAGACTGGACAGATCGCCCGCCAGGCGGCCCATAAGGGCCTCGCCGCCGACGAGCATCTGCTTGAGCCGCTTCAGCGCGGCGCGGGCGCCGTTGTCTTCGGCCAGCATCCGGGCCATCGAGGGGGTGCATTGCAGGTGGGTGACGTTATGGCGCAGGATCAGGCCTGCCATGGTCTCGTCGCCTTCTGCTGCGCTGTTGGTCCGGCGCAGGACTTCGGCCAGGGGTTTCAGGCCTTCGAGGACCGTCGCGGTCGGGATGCCGTAGTCGATCAGGCAGGCGATTTCATCGACGTCGATGGTCTTCACTTCTTCGACCCGGGCGACGGCGTCTTCGATCGTGCCGAAGAGGCCGGAATCGTTGAAGTAGCGCAGGAAGGCGAAGTCGAGAATCGCTTCAAGCTCGTCTGGTGCCAGGCTGCGGAGGTCGATGTCCATCGGGTTCGACATGCCCTGCGGCTTCTTGAAGGCCGGGAAGGCCCAGGCGTATTGCTTGATCAGGGCGGCTGCGCTGCGGAGGTAGTCCTTCATCGGCTCGCGGGCGACCTCGCGCGCCTGTTCGCGGTCGGCGGCGAGGTAGGTGTGGAGCATCAGGGTGACGGTGAACTTGGACGGGTCGTGGCCCGCTTCGGCGAGCGCCGCGCGGTAGATTTTCACCTTGTCGCCGACCTCGGCTACCGTCTGGCCGAGAAGGTGGGTAAGTACGTTGGCGCCGACCCGGCCTGCATCGCGCCAGGTTTCTGGGTTGCCGGCGGTGGTGACCCAGATTGGCACTTCCTTCGACACCGGACGCGGCTGCGTGACGACGGCGTGCATGGTGCCGTCCTTTTTGGGGAAGGGCACGGCCTCGCCCCGCCAGAGCCTGCGGACAAGGTCGATCGAGTCGAGCATCGCCTGGCGGTTTGCGGGTGGTGTGTTTTCCGGCCGCAGGACGAAGTCATCGGGCTGCCAGCCCGAGGCGATGGCGAGCGCTGCGCGGCCGTTGGTCAGGTTGTCGATCACCGCCCATTCCTCTGCGATCCTTGCGGGGTGGTGGAGGGGTGCGACGCAGCTGCCCGCGCGGACGCCGATGTTCTGCGTGACCGCGGCCACTGCCGCCCCGGTGACCGAGGGGTTGGGGTAGGGTCCGCCGAAGGCGTGGAAGTGCCGCTCGGGCGTCCAGACGGCGCAGAAGCCGTTGGCATCGGCGAATTTGGCGCCTTCGAGGAGAAGCTCGTACTTGCGCGGCCCAGTGCCGCCGTCGTTGCCCCAGTAGTAGAGGCTGAAGTCCATCTTCCGGCTGCTGACGGCTGTTCCGCCTGACGGACGCGTCCGGGTTGCATCATCGGCGAGGACAATGGTGAAGCCACGGGTGAGGGTCCAGAAAAGCTCCAGGACCGAGATGTCGAACGAGAGCGAGGTGACTGCCAGCCAGGTGCCGGGGTCGGTGCCGAGCGCGTCGTCCATGCCTGCGAAGAAGTTGAGGACATTGCGGTGCCCGACCACCACGCCTTTGGGTCGCCCGGTCGAACCGGAGGTGTAGATGACGTAGGCCGGGTCATCTGCTTGAGGCCCTTCATCTGGTAGCGCGGTTGCGGCACTGCTTAGCCGGGGGTCGGTATCGACGATGAGGAGGGCGGGTCCCTTCGGCAGGGCGTCGGCCACCGCGCTTTCGGTGAGGATGACGGGGCAGCCCGAGTCCTCGGCGTACAGCGCCAGGCGGTCGGCGGGGTAGGCCGGGTCCATCGGCACGTAGGCCGCACCTGCGAGTTGGATGCCAAGGGCGCCCGCGACCATGTCGGTTGTGCGGCGGCAGGCGAGGCCAACGAGTTCACCCCGGCCCACGCCCATCGCACGCAGGGTGTTCGCAATTTGCGCGGCGTGGTTGGCCAGTGCGGCGTAGGTCATCCTCGTGTTGCCTGCGATAACGGCGATGGCCTCGGGCGAGCGTTGGGCCTGGGCCAGGATTGCGGCGGGGAGGGTGGTTTGCCGGTCGTAGTCTCGCGAGGTCGCGGCGAGTGCTCCGGCATAGACCTGCTCTTCGCTTTTCGACAGAAGGCCGAGCGTGGCGATATCCTGGTCGGGCGCGGCCGTCATGGCGGCAACGATCCGCGAAATCCGGGCGGCGGTGGTCGCGGCCTCATCAGCCGGGATACGGTTGGCGTCATGCCAGAGGGTTGGGGAGCTGGTGGAGATCGTCACCGCGGTGCCGGTCACCGGGTTTGAGCCTCCGGTGATCGCAAGGCCTGAGGGCGAAAGCGCAGGCATGCCTGGCTCGCGCAGGGCCAGATCGGCGGCGATGCCGGTCGCGACACGGGCGGCTTCGATGGCCTTGGCCGTGCGGGTCTCGGCGTCAGAGATACGGCCGCTCGCGTCGAGACGGACTGGCACCCAGGGCAGAACATAGCCGGGGGCCGGGTCCTGGCCCGAGGCCCAGGCGATGTCGCCCGCAGTGCGGCCAAGCGCGCGGACGGCGGCAAGGGCAAGCCGGGCGGGGGTGTGGTCGGGCAGCGCAAGTGGGACCTGCCGCCAGTCGGCTTGTTCATGGCGTGGCTCGCCCGCCAGAACGGGATCGGGCTTCAGAAGAAGGCTGCGGATGCGCGGTTCCGCCTCGGCCACTGGGGCCAGGGCTGCATCGAGCCGCGCGGCCTCGTCGATTGAGGGCGAGAGCAGGGGACCTGTGCCAACCGTCGCAAGATCGACGGGAAAGCCTTTCAGGCAGGTGAAGTTGGAAAGACGGACGGCTCCATCGGCGCAGGCGACGACCAGCGTGTCGGGAGTGCGCTCAAGCACCGTGCCGGGTGCTGCGGAGCCCGGAGCAGGTTCGGCCTGGCCAACGGCCCAGACCTGGCCCGCGACCTCGATCTTCGGGACAGCCAGAGGATTGCGGTAGCCGCCGTGATCGAGCGCGCGCACCCGCCGCACTACGGTTGCCGAGGCTTCGGTGAAATCAAGCCGCCCGTCCGCCGAAGGACGGTCGGCACGGCGCCAGACTTTGCGCGGACCTGGTCCCTGTGAGCGCCTGGGTTGGCCGCCTGCCTCAAGTGCGGTGATCACTTCGGTGAAGCTCTCGACGGCGGCGGCGAAGCAGCGGGTGTTGAGCGTGAAGGCTGTCTCTTCAGCGTCGATGTCGAAGGTGCGGGTGGCCAGCACCTCGCCTTCATCGATGCCGGCGGTCATGAGGTGCCAGGTGATGCCGTGCTGGGCTTCGCCATTCAGCAGCGCCCAGACCGGGGCATTGAGGCCGGCATAGGACGGGAGCGGGCCGTCGTGGAAGTTGACCCCGCCCTGGCGGGCGAGCTTCAGGACCGGCTCGGGCACGACCGAAAGGTTCGCCACGGACAGAAGCCAGTCGACCGAAAGGCCCGCTGTCCGCTCGACCAGCCCTGCGCCCGGTGCGATGACGCGAAGGCCAAGCGAGGAGGCCCAGCTTGCGACCTTCGCCTCACGCGTAACCACGCCGGCCAAGGCATGGCCACGCTCAAGCCAGCGCTTGCCACACTCGACCGTAAGGCTTTCGTTGCCGATGAGGAGGGCGGTCAGGGTCATTGGCGGGCTCCGTTCACTCAGCGGCAAGTCTTTGATTGGGATGGCGAAGTTCACCTGACTCCGCCACCAGGATAGCGGCTTTCATCCGGGCGGCGAGGACGCGGACGTTTGGCTCCAGCACCATGGAATCGTGGTCACCCGGCACTTCGACGACGCCGAGACCCGGGGCGTAGGGCGTCCAGAGATTGTCGGCGAAGACATACTCCCGCGCCCCGCTGACCCATTTCCCGCCCGTGACCTTCCACTGCTTGTCCTGACGGGGGCGGTAGAGGACCACCTTGCCATCCGACCAGCCTTCCAGCTGGTAGACCCCGATCGCATGGCGGAAGGCGGCTTCGATCGAGGCGTTGTGGAACGAAGGCACTGTCGTGTCAGGCTCATTCGCTGCCTTCGCCCGGCGCGAGCGTTCCCAGTTGAGCCGCCGCCTCGCCCAGTCCGCGAGGAACCGCGGCCCACCGGCGCGAAGCTCGGCCAGCTTGATCATGACCCTGTCGGGCAAGGTCAGCGGCGGGCGGACGGGCAGTGGCGTGTCGAGCAGCACCATCAGCGCCACCTCTTCGCCCGCAGTGCGCAGCTGACGCCCGATCTCCCAAGCCGTCAGACCGCCCCCGGAGAACCCGCCAAGCAGATAGGGCCCGTGCGGCTGCACCAGCCGGATCTCGGCAAGGCATGAGGCGGCGGCTTCCTCGATCGTCAAGTGTGGCTCGGCATCGCCGAAAAGGCCCCGTGCCTGCAGCCCGTAGAAGGGCCGGTCGTTGCCGATAAGATGCGCGAGGTGGCGCAGGTTCAGGACGTTGCCGAACATGCCCGCGACGAGGAAGAACGGCGTCTTTTGCCCGCCTTCGCCCCGGTGCATTGCGACGAGATGGGTGTACTGCGGCCCGGCGGGGTCGGCCAGCGCGGCGGGGGCTGCGGCGGCTTCTTCCTCGGGGCCGATGCGGTCGGTGATGAGGGCGGCGCAGCGGGCGATGGTTGGGGCCTCGAACAGGATCGAGATCGGGAAATCGATCTTCCACTGCCGCCGGATCATCGCGAAGAGGCGGACGGCGATCAGCGAGTGGCCGCCCAGGGTGAAGAAGTCATCCTCGACCCCCACTTCCGCCACGCCAAGGAGTTCGGACCAGAAGCCCGCGAGGGTGCGTTCGACGCTGTTTCGCGGTGCCACATAGGCCGTCTCGAGTTCCGGCCTGGCAAAGCCGGGGCCATCGCTTTCGCTGCCTGCAGCCGGGGCCGCGCTTTGCCGGGCGAGGGCCTCCAGATCAAGGGAGGAGACCAGAACCTGCGACCCGTCCGAGGCGAGGGCGCGGAGGAAGGCCTCGGCGCCTTCGGCCGGGCCGATGCCCCCTGCGAGCGCCTGCGCAAGCCGTTGTTCAGCGGGCGACTGGCCGCGTTCGGCGTCGTCGTCACGCAGAACTTCGCGCGGGTTCGGTGGGGCAGGGCGGGCCAGGGCCTCTTCAAAGGCGACCATGCGGAAGGTGATACCTTCGACTTCGACCAGCACGCGGCCCGTGGGATCGGTCAGGGTCACGTCGAAGCTTGCCACATCAGCGCCGGGGTTGCCGGAGAGGCGGACCCAGCTACGGATTTCGGCCGGAAGCGGCGCGTGGACGCGGATGTTGGCGGTGGTCACGGGGGCCCAGACCGCGCCTTCGGCGACCTTGGGCAGAAGGGCGATACCCCAGCCGGTGCCGATGTCGTAAAGGGCGGGATGGATGGCGCAGGTTGCCGTATCTTGCACCGCTTGCGTCGGCAGCATCAGGGTGGCGAGGCCCTCGGTCTGGCCCAGGGCTGTTGCCCGCAGGACTTGCCAACGCGGGCCGAAGGCGAGCCGGTCTTCCTGCGCCGAGGGCAGGTTCATGCCGCCTTGCGCCGCGACCTTTTCGGGGCAGCGGGCGGCAATTGCGGCAAGGTCGATCACGCCTGCGCTGTCCGTGAGGTGTGCCACGCCCATTTCGGCCGTCAACGCCCAGCCCGCCGTTTCCAGTGCTCGTGCCTGCAGCCGCTGTTTGCCATCGCGGCCACGGGTCAGGCTGACGCGCAGGTCGCGGGGCAGGTCGGCCTCAAGCCGGAGGGGGCGGAAGACGGTGAGGTCGGTCAGCTGGAAGCCGGGTTTGGCGCCTGCCGCCGCCAGCGCCTCGGCGGCAATCTCGGGCCAGGCGGCGCCGGGAAGGACGGCGGTGCCGTCGAGGAGGCGGTGGTCGTCCATCACCCAATGGCGGTTCGTCAGGGTCGCGTGAAAACGGGTTTCATCTTCGCCCCGGTTCATCCGCTCCAGGATCAGCTGGCCTGGCAGTGGCGCGCCTGCGTCCTTGCCCTGGCGCCGTGCGTCGGCATCGGCGGCCATGCCGATCCCGGACCAGATGCCCCAGTTGATCGCGGTGACCTTTGTGCGTCCCCCTGTCCGGCTGCGGGCGAAGGCGTTGAGGTATTCGTTGGCGGCCACGTAATCGGCCTGACCCGCGGGGGCGATCACCGTCGAGGTCGAGGAGAAGAGGACCAGCCGGTCGATGCTGCCATCGGGCAGAAGCGTGTCGAGGAGTTTCGTGCCGTGCACCTTGGGCGACAGGACCGCATCGGCGGAGCCTGGGTCCTTGCCCAGAAGCGGCGCGTCATCGACGGTGCCCGCAGCATGGACAACGCCGTAGATCGGGCCGAACTCGGTTCGCACGCGGTCAAAGGCAGCGCGCATGTCTTCGGGGTTGCAGACGTCAGCGGCCAGAGCCATCACCCGGCCAAGCCGTTCCAGACGCGAGAGGACGCCCGCGCGCAGGCTGCCGGGTTCGGGGACATGGCGGCCGATCAGCGCGACCTTGGCGCTGCGGTCGCGGAGGAGGCGTTCGGCCACCGTCACGCCAATGCCGCCGAAGCCGCCGGTGATCACCCAGACTGAGCCTTCAGGAACTTCGGCCTGAGCGGGCAGGGGGGCGGGCACGAGGCGGGATTCCAGCCGTCGGCTGCCGCGAATTGCAGCGGTCGTGTTGGCGGGCGTGGCAAGCATTTCCTCCAGCACCTGCGCGACGGTTTCGGCCGGGACCGAGGCTTTCCGGCTGTCCGGCAGGTCGACATCCAGAAGTGCGGCCGTGAGGCCCGGCAGTTCGCGCGGCATGACCCGGACCGGGCCTGCGACCGTGGCTTTTTCGGGGTGGGGCAGGGATTCCGTCCGGACCTGTGCCGCGCCCGAGGTGACGACCAGAAGGTGCGGCAAGGGTTTCAGCCCGATCTCGCCCATCGCCTGGCCGAGGAAGAAGAGGCTCCAGAAGCCCTGCTCGAGGTTCCGCTGGAAGAAGCTTGATCCGGGGCGGAAGGCTTCGGCGGCGGTGACGAGCCAGAAATGCGCGATCCTCGCGGGGTTCAGGTCACGCTGGGCAAGGTCTGCGAGGAGTGCGTCATAGCCCTCACGCCCGTGTTCGGGGGCGAGGGTGTAGGTGTCATCGGTGGTGCGGGCGAAGGCGTCCCCTGCGTGGACGGTGATCACCCGGTGGCCTGCGCTGCGGAGCCGCTGAACGGTCGCGCGCGCCAGGCCCGCTTCATCGGCGAAGACGAGCCAGGTGAGGGGTGCGCCCAGTTCGGTTTCAACGTCCACCGGGCAGTCGGCGGGCATGACCCGCCAGCCGAGGCGATAGCCGAAGTCGGCAACGGCCTCATGGCGCTTGGGCAGGACGTCGGCTTCGGTCACGACCTGGGCCTTGCCGGGATCGACGAAGTAGCGCGAACGCTGGAAAGGGTAGGTGGGCAGCGGCACGCGGCGGCGTTTGGCTTCGCCCCAGAGCTGGTGGAAGTCGGGGTTGGCCCCGCAGGCCCATAGGCGGCCGAGGGTGGCGATGAAGTGGCGGTCGTCCGAGACGGTGTCGTCTGGGTGCCGGAGGCTGGCCGGGACCGGCTGGCCGCCCATCGCGCCGTTGGCCTGGGCGAGGGTCGCCAGCGCCCGGCCTGGGCCGACCTCAAGGTAGACGCGATCGGTCTTCTGGCGCAGCGTCGCCATGCCGTCAGCAAAGCGCACGGTGCCGCGCAGGTGGGCGACCCAGTAGTCGGGGCTTGTGGCCTCGGCATCGGTCAGGACCTGGCCGGTGCGGTTCGAGATGATCGGGATTTGCGGCGCGCTGAGGCGCATCTTCGCGAGATGGGCGCGGAAGTCGGCGAGGATCGGCTCCAGCATCTTGGAATGCGCGGCGATGTCGATGGCGATGCGGGTGGTTTCCACGTCATCGGCGCGGAGGCGTTCGGCGAGGTCCTTGAGGCCTGTGTCGGAGCCTGAGACTACGGTCAGCTCAGGCGCGTTGACGGAGGCAATGTCGAGGTCGCCGAGGTAGGGCTTGAGCGCGGTTTCCGACATCGGGACGGAAAGCATCCCGCCCGCCGGGACCGTGTCGAAAAGCTGGCCCCTCAGGCGCACGAGGCCGACGGCGTCTTCCAGCGTCATGACGCCTGCAACGCAGGCGGCGGCATTCTCGCCCATGCTATGGCCGATCAGGGTGGAGGGCTTGATGCCCCAGCTTTCCCATAGCTTGGCCAGCGCGATCTCGACGATCAGGATAAGCGGGAGTTGCAGCGAGGGGCGGCGGAGCTTTTCGGCGGCTGTCGCCTCTTGCCCTGCCGGGGGCTTCCAGAGGGCGCGGGTCTCGGCCTCGGCGGTGCCAAGGGCTGCCAGGCCACGGTCCATCCATTCGGCGAAGACGGGTTCCGTCTCGTAAAGGTCGCGGGCCATGTTGGGGTATTGGGCACCGCCGCCGGGGAACATGAAGACCACGTCGGGGGCATCGCCCAGGCGGCGCTGGGTGAAGACGCGGCGGGGATCGCCTGCCTCGAGCATCGCGGCGGCTTCCTCGTGGCTTGCGGCCACCAGCACCCGGCG